>JAOUCS010000052.1 GCA_029859645.1 Lysobacterales bacterium
CAGATCTTCGGCGGCCGCGGTTACATGCGGGAAAACTGTGCCGAGCGGTTTAACCGCGAAATTCGCGTAGACCGCATCTGGGAGGGCGCCAGTGAAATTCAACGCCTGATTATTGCGCGAGCGCTGGCCAAGCGCGGCCTGCAGGGCATGTAATGAAGTCACTGATTTTCATCGTCATTTTGATTGTTTCCCTGGCTGCCTGCACTGAGAAAGCTGAACAGCCGGTCGCGATGGAAGCAGCCGTGGTTCCCGCCGATGTTGTTCTGGTCAACGGCGGCATCTACACCGTGGACGACACACGTAGCCGGGCCGAGGCTGCAGCCATCCGGGAAGGCGTCTTCGTCGCGGTCGGAAACAATGCCGATATCGAGCCCATGGTTGGGCCTCAAACCCGCGTAATCGACCTGGCAGGAAAGTGGGCATTGCCCGGATTCCATGATGCGCACGTGCACCCGACCATGGGCGGCCAGGGTCTGCTGGGCTGCGACCTGACCGGGGAAGATAGTGTCGAAGCCATCGTTGCCAGGGTCACTGCCTGTAATGAAAGCGCCCCCGATGGATGGCTGGAAGGATTTGCTTTCGACCTGTCGCTGTTTGGTCAGGATGGTCCCCGCAAGGGACTGCTTGACGCGATCAGCAGCACTCGCCCGATGATATTGTGGGGCTCCGACGGTCACAACGCCTGGGCCAACTCAAAAGCACTGGAACTGGCTGGAATCACCGCTGACACCGCCGATCCTGATCTCGGTGTGATTGAGCGGGAACCGGATGGCTCTCCCAGCGGAACCCTGCGTGAAACAGCCCAGGAACTGGTGCGCGAAATCATGCCAAAACCAACACCGGAGTCCACCCGGGAGGCTTTGGCCACGGGAATCGCACATCTGAATGCCAATGGAATAACCTCGTTTATAGATGCCTGGGTGGGAAAAGAGGATTACGAGAACTACCGGGCACTGGATCGCGCCGGTCAATTGAGCGCCCGCGTGCGTACTTCGCTGACCTATGAAAGCGGTTTTGCCAAGCATTATGGCGATGATTTCGACCAGGTACTGGCATCTCGCAACGACTACCAGTCGGAGCGGCTGAACCACGACAGTGTCAAGCTGTTCCTGGACGGTGTGCTGGAAGGCGAAACAGCCGCCCTGCTGGAACCCTACGTGGGCATGCACGGCCACCGCGGTGAGCTGATTTTGACGCCCGAACAGCTCAACGAGGCGCTGATCCGCTTCGATGCAATGGGCCTGCAGGTCCATATGCATGCGATTGGCGACCGGGCTGTTCGTGCAGGGCTGGACGCCATTGAGGCGGCCCGCGAACAGAACGGCATCAGTGACAACCGGCACCACATTTCACACCTGCAAATGATCCATATCGACGATATCGAGCGCTTTGCCTCGCTGGATACCGCGGCTAATTTCCAGGCGGCATGGGCTTACCCGGATGAGTGGATCATGGAGCTCAACCTGCCGGTCGTTGGTGAGGAGAGAGTGCAGGGTATGTACCCCATCGGCAGCGTCGAACGAGCCGGCGGACGCATCGTCGGTGGCAGCGATTGGAATGTGTCATCGGCAAACCCGCTGGAGGCGATCGAGATCGCGGTTCGCAGGCAGGATGCCTACGAGCTTTCCGGGCCGGTTTTAAATGAAGGCGAACGCATCAGCCTGGCCGGCATGATCGATGCCTACACCATCAATGCCGCCTGGCTGATGCACCATGAGGCCCGGACAGGCTCGATTGAACCGGGAAAGCGGGCGGATGTCACCGTGCTGGATAGCGACCTGTTTGCCATTCCCGCCGAACAAATCAGTGAAGCCCGGGTGGTCATGACATTGCTGGACGGAGAAGTGATCTACCAGGCGCAGGACATCAACCATTGAAAACACAACAGGAACAGGAAGCAGAAGTGAATTTTAAGGACATACGCACAATGGCTGCCCGCCAGCCGGAACGATTTTCTCTCGACCAGGCATTTTATCGGGACCCGGACATCTATCGGCGTGATATCGAGGAGATTTTCCTGAAAACATGGCTTTATGCCGGGCACCAGAGTGAAATCCCCAATGTCGGCGACTGGTTTCTTTTCGAATTCGACGAGGAATCCGTCATCATCGTGCGGAGCAAGGAAAACGAGATCAATGCCTTGCTCAACGTCTGCCGGCATCGTGGGTCGCGGGTGTGCGTGGAGAGCAGTGGTTGTTCGAAACGCCTGACCTGCCGGTACCATGGCTGGACTTATGACCTGCAAGGCCGCCTCAAGGCGGCAGCACAAATGGGTGAGGGATTCGACAAGTCTGATATCGGACTGAAAAGAATTAATGTGGGGATTCTCGATGGCATGATATACGTGAATTTTGCCGAGGAGCCGGCGCCTTTTTCGTTGATCCAGGAAGGCCTGGCCGAGTGCCTGGCGCCTTATGACCTGGCTAATGCGAAAGTCGCGCACCGGGCCAGCTACCCGATCCTGTCCAACTGGAAACTGGCGCTGGAAAACTACACCGAGTGCTACCATTGCGCGCCTGCGCACCCGGAATACAGCCGGGGACACGGTTTGGCCCTGCCGGATTCACGCACCGAAGAATTATGCCGGCAGGTTATGTCACGGGCGGGTGTTTGTGGCCTGAGTGACAAGACGGTCAACCACTTTTACCTGGAAGCCCCCGCTTTCGGTGCCGATTACGCGTTCGACCGCTATCCCCTGATCCACGATCACCTGACGGGCAGCAAGGACGGTCAGCCGCTGGCGCCATTGCTGGGTAGCATCAGGGAATACGACGGCGGCGCCACCGATTTGCAGGTTGGCCCGGTGACTTTTGCGTTGCTGTACTGCGACCACGTGGTCATTTACCGCTTTACCCCGCTGACCAAGGATACCGCCGATTGTGATATCAGCTGGCTGGTCCGCGGCGACGCCGAAGAAGGAAAAGACTACGACAAGGAAAAGCTCACCTGGCTGTGGGATGTGACCACCCACGCAGACAAAATGATCATCGAGCGGAACCAGCAGGGAGTGAACTCCCGTTATTACGTTCCCGGTCCGTTGTCTGAAATGGAAGACTACACCTGGAAGTTCCTGTCCTGGTACCTGGACCTGATGCAAAATGAACGGAAGGAAGCAGCGCCGTGAGCAGTAACGGCTTGAGACTCGCAGGACTGATGGAGCAGGCATACCTGGAGGTCATTCCAACCAGAACCATCGTCGACCGGCTGGTGCACCTTCCTCAGCATTCTTACCTGTCTATCACGTGCTCGCCGGCAACAGGGGTTGGGCCTACCCTGGACATGGTGGATGAACTCCGCGCCCTGCCGGAGGAGCGTCAACTGAAACTGGTGCCGCATGTCGCTGCCCGCGTGGTGCGGGACAAGGGTCATTTGCGGGAAATCCTGGCGCGCCTGGACGAGGCAGGAGTAGAGAGCGTTTTTGTGCCGGGTGGAGACGCCACCGAACCTGCCGGCGACTACGACTGTTCGCTGGATCTGCTCAGGGATATCGCGGACATCGGGCATCGTTTCGAAGACGTGGGCGTTGCTGCCCATCCGGAAGGTCATCCGCTGGTGGATGACGCTGAACTGCTGCGCCTGCTCCGGGAAAAGCAGCAGTACGCCAATTACCTGGTCACCCAGATGTGTTTCGACTCGACGGTCCTGGTCAGCTGGCTGAAAACTATCCGGGAGTGCGGCGTAACCCTGCCTGCCTGGCTCGGGCTGCCCGGGGTGGCTGAAATTCCCAGGCTGATCTCCCTGTCATTGAAAATTGGCGTGGGGCAGTCGGTAAAAGTACTGAAAAAACAAAGGGGCCTGGTTCGCAAGATGCTCACTGCCAAGCCTTATCAACCGGATGATCTGTTGGCCGGGCTGATGCCTTACCTGGATGACCCGGAGCTGAATATTCCCGGGTTTCACCTGTTCAGTTTCAACAATGTAGAGAAAACTGAGCACTGGCGTGTTAACACCATGAAGAAGTACTCGGGGGTGTGAGATGAGCCGCGCCAGGAGAAGGGGCAGGGCAGCCCGCCAGGCGGCGCCACCAGCTGCCTCCGCCGTGCGGCCCGGTGTGGAAGGGGGGCGCTATCGTCCCCTGAACCGTGCGGACGAACAGCAGATTCATAAGACCATCCTTGATGTGCTCGAGAACATTGGCATGGGGGATCCGATCCCCATCGTGCGGGAAAAAGCCCTGCAACGGGGTTGTTTCATGAATGAACATGACCGACTGTGCTTTCCGCGGGGGCTGGTCGAGGACGTCATTGCCAATACCCCGAAAGATATCCAGTTCCTTGGCCGGGACCCGAAGCATGACCTGGAAATTGGCGGGCAACGGGTGCATACCTATGGTGGCGGGGAAGCGGTCAATATGCTCGATCCGGGCGCTTCCAAATACCGGCCGTCCACCTTGCTGGATCTCTATGACGCGGCACGGCTGGTCGATTGCATGGATCACATCCACGCGTTTTCACGCCTGGTGGTCCCAACCGAGATCGTGGACCAGAAAGCCTGTGACATCAGCGTGGCCTATACCAACGTGGCGGGAACCAGCAAGCATTCGGCCCTGACCTTCAATGACGCCGCGCACGTGCAGCCGACACTGGAGATGCTGCACATGCTGGCGGGTGGCGAGAACAAGTGGCGGGAGCGCCCGTTTGCGCATGGTGGCGGATGCTGCGTGATTTCGCCGCTGCGCTATGGCTGTGACAACAGCGAAGTGTGCATCGAATCGATCCGGTTCGGTGCGCCGGTCTGGGTGGTGATGGCCCCACAGGCGGGCGCGACGGCTCCTGCAGCCCTGGCCGGGTCGGTGGTGCAGTGCGTGGCTGAAGCGCTGGCCAGCCTGTTGATGATCGATATGGTCGAGCCCGGGTTCCCAGTGATTGTCGGGGCCTGGCCGTTCGTATCGGACCTGCGCACCGGCGCCTTTACCGGAGGCAGCGGTGAGGAGGCGGTGGTCACGGCAGCAGCGGCCCAGATGCTCAATTTTTATGGCGTTCCGAGCTCGGTTGGTGCGGGCATGAGCGATTCAAAGACGGTTGATTACCAGGCGGGCTATGAAAAAGCCCTGGCGGTGGCGCTGGCCGCACAGGCCGGCTGCAATAACGTTTCCGAGTCCGCCGGCATGCTGGGCAGCCTGATGGCCCTGTCCCTGGAATCGATGGTCATTGACAACGACATGCTCGGGGCAGTGCTTCGCACCGTTCGCGGCATCGAAGTGAATGAAGAAACGCTCTCTTACCACGTGATGGAACAGGTGGTTCATGGTGAAGGACATTTCCTGCGCACGGAACAGACACTCGGACTGATGCGAACGGAATACGAGTATCCAGCCCTGGCCGACCGCAGCACGCCGGGTGAGTGGGAAGCGGCCGGGTCGCCGGTCATCCGGGAACGGGCGGGTGCGAGGGTCAGGTCATTGCTCTCTTCTCATTATCCGGAATACATTGATCCGGCCATCGACAGGAAAATCCGGGACACCTTCCCGATCCTGCTGCCGCAGGAAGCGATGACCGCAGCCAGCGGGAGATGGTGACCATGGCTGGCCAGGGCAGGAAATCACGAAAGGTTGAGCGGGCAGGCGGCAGGGCGGCCAGGCGTGCCCTGCGGGCCGCCGGTGTCCGCGGCCAGGCGGTGCAGGCGGGTATGGCCGGTGGAGCCTACAAACCCCTGAGTAACCGGGACATTCAACGCATCCACGATACCGCACTGGATATTCTCGAGAATATCGGGATAGGAGAGCCCATCCCCGAAATTCTGCACTATGCGTTGCCCGGCGGGTGCACCCAGGCTGAAGACGGGCGCCTGCGATTTCCGCGGTCACTGGTCGAGGACCTGGTCGAGGTTTCGGCAAAAGAATACATCGCCTATGCGCCTGACCCCCGCAATGACCTCGAAGTCAGCGGAGACAAGGTTTATTTCAGCACCTCCGGAGAATCGGTCAGTGTTCTGGATTACCGGCAACAGTCCTACCGCCCCACGGTGCTGGCGGACCTCTTCGATGCGGCGCGGCTGGCGGATACGCTGGAGCATATCCACATGTTTGGCCAGCCGTTTATCGCGGCTGAATACAGCCAGCAAGTCTTTGTCCACGACATAAACATCGCCTATACCGAACTGGCCGGCACCTGCAAGCCTTTCGCGCTGGGCATCGCCGAGGTAGATCATATTGAGCCGATTATCTCGCTGTTCGACCTGTACCTGGGCAAGGAAGGCGGATTCCTGCAGCGGCCGTTCTGCACTTTCGGGGGCTGCCCGATCGTGTCACCGTTGCGGTTTGGCAAGGACAACGCAGAAGTGCTGGTCAAAGTTGCTGAACTGGGCCTGACCGGTGATGTGGCGGTTGCACCACAAGCCGGGGCCACGTCGCCCGCAGCGCTGGCGGGAACGCTCGCGCAAACCTTCGCAGAAACCCTGGCCTGCCTGGCGGTGATGAACCTGGTGAAGCCGGGATCAGTGATCAATTTCGGCATGTGGCCATTTATTTCGGACCTGCGCACCGGTGCTTTCAGCGGCGGCAGCGGTGAAGAGGCACTGGTGATGGCGGCCTGCGCCCAGCTCTGCAATCACTACGGTTTCATCACCAGTATGGCCAGCGGTATGACCGACTCGAAAACGATGGATGCGCAGGCCGGATATGAAAAAGCGATCACGACCACTGCGCTGGCGCTGTCTGGCGCTAACCTGGTGGCGGCCTATCCCGGTATTGTCGGCAGCCTGCTGGGCCAGTCGTTTGAAGGCATGGTGATCGACAACGACATGCTGGGTAATGTACAAAGGCTTTTGCGCGGCATCGAAGTGACCGATGAGACCCTGTCCTACGAGGTCATCGAAAGCACTGTGTTTGGTACCGGACACTACCTGAATCAGCCGCAGACGCTGGAGCTGATGCAGAAAGAATACCTGTACCCGGAAGTGGCGGATCGCCGCACGCCGGGTGAATGGGAAGTAACCGGGAAAGAGGATATTTATGAACTGGCGCATGTGAAAGTCAGCCAGACCTTGTCCACTTATTACCCGGACTACATATCCTCGAAAGCGGACCGCAGGATCCGGGAGCATTTTCCGATCCGCCTTTCATTGCAGGACATGCGGCCAGGCAACGGCCGATGGGATTGAGTGACAGACGATAGAAGAGGCAAGCAAGCATATGACTGACGAATACGACGACGAAGACATCATCCTGTCGGAACTGCCGGACGACGAACTCGTAGAGCAGATGCATGATGATCTGTATGACGGTCTCGCCGAAGAAATCGACGAAGGCACGCGGATTCTGCTGGACCGCGGCTGGGAAGCCACGCGCGTGCTGGAAGAGGCGCTGGTGGCCGGCATGACCATCGTTGGAATCGATTTTCGTGACGGTATCCTGTTTGTGCCCGAGGTATTGATGGCAGCCAATGCGATGAAAGCCGGCATGGCCATCCTCAAGCCCATCCTCACCGAAACCGGCGCCGAGCCGGTCGGCAAAATGGTCATCGGAACGGTCAAGGGTGACATTCACGACATCGGCAAGAACCTGGTCGGCATGATGATGGAAGGGGCTGGATTCGAAGTCATCGACCTGGGCATCAATGTCGAGGCCGACACTTACATCGACGCCATCGAGGAACACAAGGCGAATATCCTCGGCATGTCGGCGCTTCTAACGACCACCATGCCCTACATGAAAGTGGTGATCGACACGATGAAGGAAAGAGGCATTCGCGAGGACTATATCGTGCTGGTTGGCGGCGCACCGCTGAACGAGGAATTCGGCGAGGCTATTGGCGCGGACGCCTATTGCCGGGATGCGGCAACCGCGGTTGAAACAGCGAAGCAACTGGTCGCTACGGCTCTCTGAGGCAGGTCGGCTCAGTGAGTGAGTGGATCAGGGGGTGAGGCCGTCGGTGCTCGTGATTGCCTGTGGTGCGATTGCTCCTGAGCTGGTGAGAATCAGGGAGCTGAACGACTGGAATCACGTGCAGTTTCAATGCCTGCCCGCCGAGTTACATAACATGCCGGAGAAAATTCCCGGCGCGGTTACCGCGAAGATCGCGCAAGCGAAGGAGCAGTTCGAACGGATTTTCGTGGCCTACGCCGACTGTGGCACCGGCGGCCTGCTGGACAAAGCGCTGGCAGGTACCGGGGTGGAACGGATACCGGGCGCTCATTGCTACGAGTTTTTTGCCGGCAGCCGGGTATTCCATGAGCTGGCCGATGAGGAACCCGGGAGTTTCTACCTGACGGACTTCCTGGTGCGCCATTTCGAGCGACTGGTCGTTCGCGGACTGGGGCTGGACCGCCAGCCGCAGCTGTTGCCGCTGTATTTCGGTAACTACAAGCGGGTCGTGTACCTGGCGCAAACCGAATCGGAGGAATTGCAGGCACTGGCACGCGATCATGCCGAGTTTCTCGACCTGGATTATCACTATCGTTTCGGCGGGGACCAGCCATTGTCCCTGTTACTGCAACCGGAGTTGGCAGGATGAGCAAACTGACCATCATTTACTGGCGGGATATCCCGGCCCAGCTAATCGGCCAACGCGGTCGCCAGCGCTTCAAGCAGATGATGCCTGAACGCTTTGCCGTGGCGATCGACCGCGCAGCGATGCGCGCCGGCAAAGGCTCCAGTGAAGCCTACCTGGAAGAATGGCGGCGAGAGAGCCGCGCTTGCGGAGCTGATGTAGAAGCTGTGATGAACGAGGAAGTAGCGCGTTTGGATGCGCTGTTTCCGGATGACGTATTGGAAACCACGGTGAAAGCCGGTGGCTTGCTGAAAAAGGAATGAATCAATGACAGAAACGGTAATCAGCTCGGCCAGCAAAGAGGTCGTTATCGGCTTTGACCGGCCCTTCGTCGTTATCGGCGAGCGCATCAACCCGACCGGCCGCAAGCTGCTCGCGGAAGAGATGAAGGGCGGTGATTTCAGCCGGGTCGAGGCGGATGCCCTGGCCCAGGTTGCAGCCGGCGCTCATGTGCTGGATGTCAATGCCGGCATACCGTTGGCCGATGAGCCGGCGCTGCTCGCCGAGGCGATCCGGCTGGTCCAGTCGCTCACGGATGTGCCCCTGTCGATTGATTCATCCGTTGTCGAGGCGCTGGAATCGGGGTTGCAGGCCTACCACGGTAAAGCCTTGCTGAACTCGGTTACAGGCGAAGAGGAACGGCTCGAGAGGGTGCTGCCGCTGGTCAAAAAGCACGGCGCGGCCGTGGTGGCTATCTGCAACGACGATACCGGGATCTCGACGGATATCGATGTCCGCTTCGAGGTGGCCAGAAAAATCGTCGAACGGGCTGCAGACCACGGTATTCCGGCCAGCGACGTGGTGGTCGATCCGCTGGTGATGCCGGTGGGCGCCATGGCGGACGCCGGCGTGCAGGTGTTCCGCTTGATCCGGCGCCTGCGTAATGAACTGAAAGTCAACACCACCTGCGGCGCATCCAATGTCAGCTTTGGATTACCTAATCGCCATGGGCTGAACCCAACGTTTCTGGCTATGGCCATCGGCGCGGGAATGACATCGGCGATTACCAATCCGCTGGAAGCCCCGTTGATGCAGGCTGTGCGGGGCGCCGACGTGCTGATGGATCACGACGCCCAGTGCGCCAACTGGATTTCAAGCTACCGCGAGCCCGCTGCCGAAGGAACGCGGCAGAGACGCAGCAGCCGGCGGCGCCGTGCCCGATAAGTCTACGGCGCTGTGTGTGTTCAGCCCCTCCGGCAAGCGAGGGCGGTTTCCTGTGGGTACGCGGGTGTTGCAGGCGGCCCGGGAACTGGGTGTGGACATCGATTCAATCTGCGGTGGCCGGGCCCGTTGCGGCCGCTGCCAGGTGGAGGCTGTGGAAGGCAGTTTCGCCAAAGAGCAAATTGTTTCGAGCCCCCGTCACCTGACGGAGATGGGGGAGGCCGAGCAGTATTGCCTGCAACGCGGCCGGCTGGATGACGGCAATCGCCTGAGCTGCCAGGCTAAAATCCTGGGTGACGTGCGGATCGACGTGCCCGCCAGCAGCCAGGTTCACCACCAGGTGGTGCGCAAGGATTATGAAGCCCACGATATCAAGCTGGACCCGGTCGTTCACCTTTACTTTGTGGAAGTCGGGCAAGCCGACATGCATACGCCGGAGGGCGATCTGCAGAGGCTGATGCGCGCGCTCAAGGAGGAATGGGGCCTGACCGGTTTGAGCTGTGACCTCGTCATGTTGCAGCAACTGCAGGACGCCCTGCGCGAAGGTAAATGGCAGGTTACCGTGGCCATTCGCTATGGCAACCAGATCGTTGCGGTCTGGCCAGGATTTCGTGACCAGGTTTTTGGCGCCGCCATTGACGTCGGTTCCACCACCATAGCAGTCCACCTTTGCGACCTGATCAGCGGTGAAGTCCGGGCCAGTTCAGGTGCGATGAACCCGCAAATCCGTTTCGGTGAAGACCTGATGAGCCGGGTTTCCTACGCGATGCTCAACCCGGAAGGCGCGGGCCAGATGACAACCGCCGTGCGGCAGTCGATCAGCCGGTTGATTGCTGATACTGCCGGGCAGGCCGGGATCGGGATTGAAGACATCCTGGAAATTACGCTGGTCGGAAATCCCGTCATGCATCACTTGTTGCTGGGACTCGATCCCACACCACTGGGTGTTGCCCCCTTTGCACTGGCGACAGATCGTTCAGTGGACATCTGGGCGTCCGAGATCGACATCGAGTTGCACCCGAATGCCAGGGCTTACCTGTTACCGTGCATTGCCGGTCACGTGGGCGCCGATACAGCGGCCGTCATGCTGGCCGAGACGCCGTGGGAGAGCGAGAAGATCAGCCTGGTGATTGATGTCGGCACCAACGCCGAGATCGTGCTGGGCAATAGCGACCGCCTGCTGGCGGCCTCCAGCCCGACCGGACCCGCCTTTGAAGGCGCGCAGATCAGTGGCGGGCAAAGGGCAGCACCCGGCGCGATCGAACGCGTGAGAATCGATCCAGAAACGCTGGAGCCGCGGTTCCGGGTCATCGGTTGTGAGCTGTGGTCCGACCAGCCGGGTTTTGATGAAGCCATTGGTGAACAGGGCGTCACCGGGATTTGTGGGTCCGGGATAATCGAGGTCGTCGCTGGTATGTACCTCACGGGGATTATTCGCGCAGACGGCTCGGTCAGTGGCGATGCGCGCAGTCGTAGCAATCGGATACAGGCCAGCGGCCGCACGTTTTCCTACCTGCTCCATGATGGTGAACCCCGTATCGTGATAGAGCAGGGCGATATCAGGGCGATACAGCTGGCCAAGGCGGCGCTCTATGCAGGCGCCCGCCTGCTGATGGACCGCATGGGCGTGGACCGGGTGGACCGCATCCGCCTGGCCGGCGCCTTCGGCAGCCACATCGATGTGAAGTATGCGATGGTGCTGGGGATGATCCCGGATTGTGATCTCGGGCAGGTTTCTTCCGCCAATAATGCAGCCGGCACCGGTGCTCGAATCGCCCTGTTGAACCGGGCTTCCCGGATCGAGATCGAGCAACGTGCGCGAACGATTGAGAAAATTGAGACGGCGGTAGACGCGGGCTTTCAACAGCACTTTGTCGATGCCATGGGCATCCCGCATACGACGCAGGCCTACCCTGAGTTGTCCCGGGTGATGGACCTGCCACAGTCTCCGCAGGCCACTTCCGATGCGGTACCAGGCCGCCGTCACCGTCGCCGCCGCCGCAGGGGCTGATGAAGCTCGGTATCGATACCGGTGGCACCTATACGGACGCCGTGTTGGTGGATTCTGCAAACCGGATCCTGGCGACGTCAAAAAGCCTGACGACCCGGCATGACCTGACGCGCGGCATCAGCGACGCCCTGGACGGCCTGTCACAGGCCGATCTTTCCGGCATCGCCCTGGTCGCCCTGTCGACCACCTTGTCCACCAATTCGGTGGTTGAAGGCAAAGGCTCGCCGGTCGGTGTGCTGTTGCCCGGTTACAGGCAGCAGCAGGTGGTGAAAAGCGGCTTGCTGGATGTGTTCGACAAGGATTTGATCGCGCTGCTGCCCGGTGGCCATGATGCCGTCGGCAGGCAGCGGCAGCCACTGGATGAAAGCCTTGTGCGCGAAGCGATCGAGCGGCAGACCTCACGGGTTTCCGCTTTTGCGGTGTCATCCATGTTCGGGGTAAGGAACCCGGCACACGAAATCCGCGTTCGTGAACTGGTCACGGAACTCAGTTCGAAACCGGTCACCTGTGGCCATGAACTGGCCAGCGACCTGGATGCGCCACGCCGGGCATTAACGGTTGCACTCAATGCCCGGATGATCCCGATCATTCATGAACTGATCCTGGCTGTCAGGCAGATTCTTGCTGAAAAGCAGATCGATGCGCCGCTGATGATGGTCAAGGGCAATGGTTCATTGATCAACACCGAAACGGCGATGAAACAACCAGTGGGAACCGTGTTGTCCGGCCCGGCCGCCAGCATCGTTGGCGCCTGCGCACTGAGCGGTGCCGGCAATGCAATCATTGCAGACATGGGGGGCACTACCACCGATATTGCCTTTGTCCATGACGGCCAGCCTGAATTAGGCAGTGACGGCGTCCGCATCGGCGACTGGCGGCCGATGGTGGAGGCAGTCCGCGTCATTTCCATCGGCCTGGGCGGTGACAGCGAGGTGCGGTTCAACGCCAGGGATGGTATTGGAATTGGTCCCCGCAGGGTCGTACCGCTAAGCTTGCTGGCCCACCTATACCCCGAAGTCACGGAAGGCCTGCAGAGACAACTGGAGGGCAGTCCGGGGCGCAGAAACAATCGCTTTGCGATGCGCCTGGAATACAACGAGGTGCTGATGGCCAAATGCTCCGCTGAGGAGTGGCGCGCCTGGGAGATGCTGTCGGACCAACCGGTCGAACTGGATGACGTGGTTGAGCGTGACCGTGAAGCGGCGCGGGCGATTGCACGCCTGCAGCGCAAGGGTATGGCTATCTACAGCGGTTTTACGCCAAGCGATGCTGCTCACGTGCTGCAGTTGAGCGATCATTGGTGCCCGCAAGCAGCGCGACTGGCTGCGCTGGTCTGGGCGCGGCAGATGCGCCATGTATACGGCCTTGGCCGCTGGCAGGAGGGCGATGCAGAAACGCCCAGCCGGCACGTTTTCGAGCAAGTCAGCCAGCAGATCAGCAGGGCGCTGATCGAGGCCGGTCTGCACCAACACCGATCGCTGGATGCAGCGCGGTCGCGTGACCTTACCGGGTTGCTGGCGGAGCTGATCTTTGAATCCGAAAATGCAGCCAGGCAGCAACACGCTGACGGATCGCTTTTTCACCTGAAATTCGCGGCCGATTATCCGGTGGTAGGGGCCGGCGCGCCAGCGGGAACGTTTTTTCCCGATGCGACAGACCACCTCGGTGTGGAGTTGATTCTGCCGTCCAGTGCCGAAGTCGCCAATGCTTACGGCGCGGTCATGGGCAGCGTCGTGCAGCGGGCTCATGTGCTGGTGACCCAGCCCCTGCATGGCCAGTTCGTGGTTCACAGCGATCGTGAGCCGATTCATTTCGGCAGCCTCGACGATGCGGTTGCAACCGCCGAGGCGATCGCCCGGGAGAAAGTTCTGATGATGGCCCGGCAGGCAGGCGCGGAATCTGCCCAAATCCGCCTCAGTCACCAAGATAACCATGTGCGCCACGATGTGGACGGCGACCTGTTTCTGGAGGCTCGCATTACCGCCACGGCCACCGGTCGTCCGGATATTCGGCAGATGGTGACAAACACGTCCTCATAGGCTGATTCGCACACGCGGGGCTTGCCCGGCTGCTGTTAGTCTGGGATTCGATCAATTAGTTCAGTATTCACAACTAATTTTATGATCTAAATCATGGTTTGCTGGTGATGGAAATGTTCTTCTATGTTACGGAGCAGACCGGGAAAAGTATTGCCCGCTGGTATCGATTCAGAAAGATGGAGGAGTAAAAATGAAAAAGCAATTTAACCTGTGGCTTGCTGTATGCCTCATTGTCTTGCTGGGTATCAGTGTATCGGTCCCCGCCAACAGTGCAGACCAGGGGTTCACGGCTACTATTGAGGCCAGTCAGTCCGGCAATACCACTGAAACCCTGGTGGTACAGCTTTTCCCGGGCATTGATTTCGAACTCATCGACTTCGTGATCCCCGCGGACCTGCAGCCGGAAGTGACTTTTTCCCTGACCGACCCTGTCGGCGACCCGATGGATCTTTTTGGTAACCCGGCCCTTGGTGAGATAGATATTCGCTTCATGTTGTCTTACATCCCGGAAGGCGAAGAGTACAAGGTCAACTACCACGAAAGGTTGCGTGACCGCGGCGGTGAATACACCACGGTTGAATTGGGAACGTACATTTACAAGTTCGCAACAGTGCTGCCGGCAGATTACGATATGGACGCCACCCACACGCTGGCCTCCGTTGCAACGCAGGATCTCCGCTCAACGGAGTTTGCTGCATATGGTCTGAGTCGCTACTACGACAACGATATTTACAACTTCGTGCCGTCTGGCGCCGGCGAGCCAATGCCGCGTGACATCGTGGTAACCGAGACCTGCAACAACTGCCACGACCCGCTGGGCGAGCATGGCGGCCGTTACCAGGAAGTTCAGACCTGCACGCAGTGCCATAATCCGGACCTGTTCAATGAAGAGCTGAGCCTGAGCTATGACTTTGGTCCGGCAATCCACCGTGCGCATTCCAGCAATGAGCCACAGCTCGACCCCATCCACTACCCCGCGGAACTCAATGACTGCCAGGTCTGCCACACCGGTGGTACGCCCACGGCTGACATGCCGATGGTCGCCGACCCCAATCCCATCCCGACCTGCGATGGCCATCCTCGCGGCATGACCAACATCGTGTGGGGTGATGCGGGTCCTGTCAGGATCAATGTTGGCTCAGCTGACGGCACTCTTTTTGGCACGGCCAACGGCGCCGGCTCCGCAGAGACCGGTAACTGGGTGAGCAACGGCATGGACTTCTTCCTGAGCGACGCTGAAACCGGTGATCTGCTGCAGGCGGTGAATGTCGATCTGACCGTTTACGGATGCGCAGGCAACGCGCCATACACTTACGGTAATCCCGATAGCGTAGTCGGTGAGTTGCACACCAACTGGATGACACGCCCGTCGCGGACGGACTGCGGTGGCTGCCACGCGAACATCAACTGGGAAACCGGTGAAGGCCATACCGGCGGTGAACAGGATAGCGATGAGCTGTGCAGCATCTGCCATGCACCGGACAGCGGCGAAGAATTCGACGCTTCGGTTGCTGGCGCCCACACGGTTCCGCTGGCGTCCACGGTTTTGGCCGGCACGCTGGTTGAAATTCTGGAAGTCACCGATACCGGCCCGGGCCAGCGCCCGACGGTTGTATTCTCGCTGAACAGCAAGAATGGCCCCGTCAACCCGGACACCCTGGACCGCCTGCTGTTCGTATTGAGCGGCCCGAACGATGACTTCGAGTTCTACGCCCAGGAAAATGTTCTCGGTGGCCTGACAGCAGTCGAAGGTGGCTGGAGCTATACCTTCAGCACCAGGATCCCGATGGATGCCGAAGGCTCCTACTCGGTCTCTTTCGAAGGACGTATCACGACCGAGGTCAATGGCAGCAACGAGCGCGATTCAGCCGAAAACGCCATGGTTGCAGTTGCGGTTACTGATGACGAGCCGATGGCCCGTCGCATGATCGTCGATGACGCCAAGTGCGAGGCCTGCCACTCGAACCTTAGCCTGCACGGCGACAACCGCAAGAATGCGACCGAGTACTGCCAGACCTGCCACATGCCGGCCGCTACCGACGAGGAAGTCCGGCTGGAAGGCGAGGCCGAGGGAATCCACTTCAAGTACATGATCCACAAGATTCACCGTGGAGCAGAGTTGGAGAACCTCCCATACATCGTCTATGGCTATCGCAGCAGCGTGCACGATTACAGTGACGTGCACTATCCTGGCGATCTGCGCAATTGCGAAACCTGCCACGTCGAAGACAGCTACGGTGTTCCGCTGCCGGAAGGTGCATTGCCGACAGTCAGCCCCGCCGCCGACATTCCGGTGATGGCGCCGATCACGGCGACCTGCCTGTCATGCCATGACGGTTCTTCAAGTGTTTCTCACGCACTCGCCAATACGAGTGCATTCGGTGAGTCATGCGAAACCTGCCATGGTGACGGCAAATCCGCATCGGTTGAAAGAGTACACGCTCGCTAGGGCGTAATTAACCAGGGCTGACAAGCCCGAAGAAAACCCGGGGCAGGATGTTTCGACATCCTGCCCCGTTCTTATGCAGGCAAGCCGGCTTTGCGCCGGGCTACGTAATCCGCCAGTTCTTCATCGATTGCCGGGTCCAGCGGGGGTTGCCGGTATTCCTGTAGTAACTGTTTCCAGATACTGTTCGCACGGGTCTGCGTGTCAACCGACCCGGATTCCTCCCAGGTCTCAAAATTCCGCTGATCCGTCAGGAATGGATGGTAGAAGGCAGTCTCATAGCGGGACATGGTGTGTTCCACTCCAAAGAAATGCCCGCCGACGCCGGCCTCAGCGATCGCATCCAGGGCAATCGTTTCCTCGCTGACCTCGATCGGTTGCAGGTATTCAGCCATCATCTGCAACATTTCCGCATCGACTATGAGTTTTTCGAAGGACGCAGTCAGACCGCCTTCCAGCCAGCCGGCAGCATGCACGATGATATTGGCGTGACCGGTGATCGCCCCCCACAACGACATCGCGCTCTCATAGGTGGATTGCGCATCCACCACGCTGGACGAGGTTACATTGCTGGAACGCATCGGCAGGCCATAGCGTCGTGCCAGTTGGCCACTGGCCTGTGCTGCCTTGGCATACTCCGGCGTGCCGAATGCCGGCGAACCGGTACGCATATCCACATTGGATGTGAAAGCGCCGTAAACAACGGGCGCGCCGGGCCGAACAATCTGGGTGAGTGTGACACCCATCAACGCCTCAGCATTCTGCTGGGTCAGCGTGCCGGCCAGCGTCACCGGCGCCATCGCGCCAGCCAGGGTAAACGGCGTAATGCAGACCGCCTGCCCGGCAGAGGCCATTTCGATCAGGCCTTCGGCCATCGGGATGTCGAGCTGCAAAGGTGAATTGGTGTTGATGATCGCGAACAGCGCGGGTTTTTTGGCGAGCTCTTCCGCGCTGAACCCCAGGCCGATCCGTGCCATGTTGATCGCGTCCCGGGCGCGTTCGCCCCCCAGAGCGATCGGTTGCCAGTTCTTGTCCAACAGTCGAATCTGGGCATGGTACAGGTCAAGGTGCCGGGTTTCCGCCGGCAGTTCGATCGGCTCGAACGGTCCACCGCCTTCCTGGTGAATGATGTCCAGGCTTTGCACCAGCCGGATGTAATCACAGGCCTCGTCAAAAGTGCCGCGCCTGCGCCCGCGATCCAGATCATTGCAATAAGCTGGTCCGCCTACCGAGGTAAAAGCCAGGTGATTGCCGCCCAGTTTGAAATTCTTCGCGGGGTTGCGTGCGTGCAGCGTGAATTCAGCGGGCGCCAGCGCGACTTTTTCCATCACCAGGTTGCGGTCGAAACGCACCATTTCAGTGTCGTGGTCCACATCCGCGCCGGCGTTGGCCAGCAACTGGCGCGCACCCGCGTGCATGACCCGCATACCCGAGTTTTCCAACAGGTCCAGCGAAGCCGTGTGGATCTGTTCCAGCTGGTCGGCGCTCAGAACCTCAAGCGGAGGGTGGTGGTTGACCGGTTGTCGCCACGGCAGCAGCTCAATGCCTCCGCTACTGCGCTTGTTCCGGGATCGCCTGCTTCTTCTGGCCATTCAGCTCCGCACTCAAAGCATATCTTTGAGGCGGAAATATAGCATGCCCAGTGCAATGATCTGGTTGCCCATCCATTGTGAACCGGGAATCCGGAAATGCTTCATGTTGGCAAACAGGTCAAATTTCTCCATCGTGCCGCCAATGGCGTCTGCGGTCAGCTCACCCATGATGTGCGTAGCATTCACGCCGTGACCGGAATATCCCTGGCAGTAGTAAACGTTGCCATTGATGCGGCCCAGGGCCGGTATCCGGTTGAGCACGATGCCGATCATGCCGCCCCATTCAAAGTCGATCCTCACATCTTTAAGTTGCGGATAGATTTGCAGCATGCGCGGCAGGATGGCGGCCTTGATGCTTGTGGGTTCGCGGCCCGAATAATTGCACCGGCCTCCGTAGAGCATGCGCTTGTCAGCCGACAAGCGGTAATAATCGACAACCTCGTTGAGGTCACAGACGGCCAGGTCCAGTGGGTTGATTTCAGCCACCATCTCGTCGGACAGTGGCTCGGTGCCGATGATGTAACTACCCGCCGGGAAGGTCAGGTTGGACAGGTGCCGGGGTTCCAGCAGGTGGTAGGCATTACCGGCCAGCACCACGCTGTCCGCCTCGACCTGGCCACTGGCCGTGCGTACCCTCGGCCGCGGCCCATGTTCGATGCCGGTCACCGGGGATTGTTCGAATATCTGGACCCCTAGTCCGGATGCCGCGCGGGCCTCCCCGATGCACAGGTTCAGCGGGTGCAGGTGGCCGTCCCGATAGCTGACGAAGCCACCGATATAAGCGTCGGTGCCCAGTAGCTGCTGTGTTTTTTCCTTGTCCCACAGCTCCCAGGGATGCGGGTGCCGGTGTTTTTCCATTTCAGCAGCGTAGTCTTCAAGGTCTGCCACCTGCCTGGGTTTCAGCGCCGTTTCGATGAATCCTTTTTTCAGGTCGCAGTCGATGCCGTATTTTGCGACCCGCTCATGGATGATGTCATTGCCGCGCCAGCGCAGGTCCCACAACATGTCGGCGATACCATCGCCATACTTCTTCTGAATCTTCGAAAGGCCACTGATACCATTGATCAACTGCCCGCCGTTGCGCCCTGACGCCCCCCAGCCCACCCGGTTGGCTTCGACCAGCGCTACGGAAAATCCGCGCTCCGCCAGCGTTAATGCGGTTGCAACGCCGGTGAAGCCGGCGCCGACCACGCAGACATCTACGGACAACGAGCCTTCCAGCATGGGGTAGTTCGTCACCTCGTTGACCGTGGCCGCGTAATAGGATTTCGTATGTTCCTGCTTCTGGTGGATGGCTTTCATTGGGTTTGCTTTTATTTATATCAACTGATCGGTATAATATAACAGAACACGGAAAAGTTCATGCCCAAAATTGTCGATCATGAAAGCCAGCGTTGCAGATTCGCTGAAGCTGCGATCCGCCTGGTGGCCCGCGAGGGGCTGGAGGGGCTGACCATGCGCGCCGTGGCCTCCGAAGCCGGTTTGTCCTATGGGTCCCTGTTTCACTATTTTGAATCCAAGGATGACCTGTTGATGCACGCCGTGCGTCATTCGACCTCGCAGCAGACCCGCCGGGTCAACGAGTTTTCACTCAAGTTCAGTGGCTTGAAAGCACTTGAGCAATTGATGTGTGACGATGCCCTGGTGGATGAAAGCTCGCGTGAGGATTCCCTGGTCTGGCTGGCTTTCCTGTACAAGGCGGCGCTGAAAGAACCGTTTGCCGAGATGCATGCCGAGCTCATCAGCGGCTGGCTGGACCGAATCGAGGCGTTGCTTGAGGAAGCGCGCAGCGAGGGTGAGATCAACCAGGCCTTGTCCACCCGGTTCGAGGCCATGGCGCTCTGGGTTTACTCGGCAGGCATCGGGCAACAGGGGCTGTTGCATCCGGTCATGTTTCCTCCGCGGGTGCAGAAAAAACTGATCACGGCCTATCTCGACAAGCTAAGGAAATAACCTCTCCAGGGTTTTGCCAAGAACGGGCGACAGCGGGCTGCTCCGGTATTCTGCGTCATCCGTCCATTGCATCAGTTTCGCCCGCGACTTGATCCCCAGCCAGCGAAAGGGCTCCGGTTCCCATTTCCGGCCGCGGTCCGCCGGATTCACCCATGGCGTGTGAGTGCGATCCGAGTCATGGCCCAGCACGAGGTCCGCCATGGTTTGACCGGCCAGGTGGGCAGCGCCGACACCGTTGCCGAAGTATCCGCCCGCCCAGCCAAACCGGGCTTCCCGATCAAAATTGACCGAAGGTCTCAGGGTCCGCGAAACGCCCATCGCGCCGCCCCAGCTGTGGGTAAACCGAATTCCGTTGAGCGACGGAAAGAAACGCAACAGCGTGTCCGCCACCTGTTTGAATTCCGGATCGTCCTTCGAAAAAGAACGAATTCCCGAACCGAAATGATAGGTGCCCCTGCAGCCGAATGCGATCCTCCGGTCGGCGGTCAGCTGGCCATAGGTCACCAGCCGGTCGATATTGCCGAAACAGAACCGCTGCTGGTATCCAATGCCCTCTATTTGCCGGTCCGATAACGGTTCGGTTGCAACCATCATGGAGTGAACAGGGATCAGGCAGCGTTCCCGGCCAGCAACCGTTCCGCTGTAACCTTCTGTCGCGACGAGCACGGTTTCCGCCTTGATCGTTCCATTCGCAGTCCTGACCTGACCGGCCCGGATCGCGGTGACAGCACTGTTTTCGTAAATACGTACGCCCAGCGATTCGACAGTTTCCGCCAGCCCCCGCGCCAGTCTCGATGGATGAATGGCTGCGCAGTGTTTCATATGGATCGCAGCCATTGCCCGGTCAATACCGAGTGTCGACTGCATTTCATCACGGTCCAGCCAGCGGTAATCATCCGTCCCGAACCCAAGTGCGTGCAGGTGGTCGAGTTCTTGCTGTAAGCGCATAAGCTGCGCCGGAATGACGGCTACCTCCAGAGCCCCTGACAGATCGAAGTGACAATCGATGGACTCTTTCTCAGCCACGCGACCGATATCCGCAACGGTTTTGAACATCAGGCGCTGCAACCGGATCCCGGATTCCCGTTGTGACGGATCATTCAGCCAGTGATCGATGCCGGAGAGGTAGCCGGAGCACCAGCCGCCGTTACGGCCCGAAGCGCCAAAACCGGCAATATTGGCTTCCAGGATCGAGATCTGCAGGGAAGGGTCCCGTTGCTTCAGGTAATAAGCGGTCCATAAACCGGTATAACCGGCGCCTACGATGACAATGTCCGTTCGCCTGTCGCCACCCATTGATTCCCGCGGCTCAAGGGAGCCCGGCACGCTTTCATGCCAGTAACTGAGGTTTCGGTATGACATTTCCATGCAGCCTAGTGTACCTTTTCAGCATAGAATGGCATGCATGAAATTCACTCTGTTGAAAATGGTTTTTATTGCCCTGGTTTTGCTGGCGGCAGGACCGGTTTTCGCGGCAAAAATCCTGATCAAGGTCGATGCGGTGGATGGCCCGCCAATCCGGGTATTCGTGACCCGGCCCCTTCACCTGGAACCCGACCGTCCCATTGTATTCGTCATGCATGGTGTCAACCGCAACGCGATGGATTACCGGGACCAGTGGCATGAGCTGGCCAAGGAACATGATTTTCTGCTGGTGGTTCCCGAGTTCAACAAACGGAATTTTCCAGGTGCCCAGGCTTATAACCTGGGCAATGTTTTTGGCCGGAACGACGAGATCGTCAAACAGTCACGCTGGTCCTTCTCCGCCATCGAACCCATATTTGATGAAGTGCGCCGCCGCTTTTCGATGACGACCGGCAAGTATTCTCTCTACGGGCATTCAG
>JAOUCS010000252.1 GCA_029859645.1 Lysobacterales bacterium
CACCGGGCACCGCATCAGCTCAACCACTGCAGGTCGTGGAGGCGCTTCGCCAGTTGCCCGGAACCACGCACAACAAGATTTTTATCGTTTCACCTTACGTCATCCTCAATGCGGCATCGCGGGATGTTGTCCGTACACTGAGGGACAAGAATGTGGAGATTACTGTCCTCACCAACTCGATGGAAGCTGCCGACCACAACATCACCTTTGCTGCCTACAGTAAAAGACGCAGGCAGCTGCTTGACATGGGTGTCAATATCTATGAACTCAAGGCGCACGGCGAACAATGGAAGGAATATCGCACACCGGTCTCGAGCGGCGAACATCTGAGTATTCACGCCAAGCTGATGCTGTTCGATGAAGAGAAAATCATGGTGGGTTCTCCAAACCTGGACCCGCGCTCCAAGTACATCAATACCGAGATTGGCCTGTTGATACGCAGCAAGATACTGGCCGACCTTATCATGGAACAATTCAAGCAGGACATGGCTCCACAGAACAGCTGGCATGTGCAGCTCGACACCACCGGCAGGCTGTACTGGGAATCGGCGTCAGGACAGCGGCATTTACAGCCCGCGCGTTCCCTCGCTCAACGTGTCAAGGTTTTCTTGTTCAGGCTACTGCCACTCGATCACCAGTTGTGATGGCGAACCATCGCATAGGTTCACCTGTCAGGCCTGCTTATCCTCGGCCCCGAAAGGCACTTCGTCCGGCGCAATCGCACCGCCAGAGATGATAAAGTTAATGGCTTCATCCATGGTCCAGTCGGTGGACACGAGTTCATCTACCGGCACAATCTCCAGGTAACCGCCGGTGGGATTTGGCGTGGTCGGTACGTAAACAGCCGC
This sequence comes from Lysobacterales bacterium, assembly GCA_029859645.1. Lineage (GTDB taxonomy): Bacteria > Pseudomonadota > Gammaproteobacteria > Xanthomonadales > SZUA-36 > JAHEFT01. The sequence goes on from JAOUCS010000252.1 coordinate 849, forward strand.
CAGTTCCTGACCTGTGCGCGAATCGACCAGCGTTCGTGTGACCAGACCAACCGCTTTCATTTTGGAATGGGGAAAATTAATCAGCACTACGCGTTCTATATTTTCCGGCTTGCTTTGCAGAACACCGATGAGTTTCTTGATGGAACCATACACGGTCTGTACCAGTGGCAGGCGTTCAAGAATGATTTCGAATGCCTGTAATATTCGCTTCCCAATCACCCGATTGGTGATCCAACCGAGACCGTAGAGCCCCAGCACAACGATGACGACAGCCAACAGATCGTCGAACCAGGGCTCCAGCAGCAGTCTGGAGACGACCGGCACTTCTTCACGAACCTCAAGGGAAATGGCGCGTACCACGGGTTTACCGAATTTCGACAGCTGGTTGAATATGAAGTCGAACATCCACCAGGTAATTCCCAGCGGGATAATGGTAATGACACCACTAATGAAGTTGCGTTTGAAATTCAAACCACCGGCTTTTTTTCTCTGCACAGGATGCCTCCCTCGGTTCCGTAAAAGATCTGAAATACTATAATGCGCTGCGAGTATATCGGACCAGGACTTGCCGTTCGCCAGATTTCTGTGAACTTCTTAGTTGCAGCAGAACTTGACGTTCCCCTCAGGCAATCTGTACTACCGGGATCGGTGAACTCCCGCCAAATGTTAAATGTCAGCTAACGGAAAGTTTGATGCTCTTTCGAGACATTTGAGCATGTCCAGCGATCTGGGATACTCCGCACCATGTGAACATTCGAGTACAGCTTGATGTGACTGAGAGTGGTTACATTCCATCCTGTACAATGTATGTGGCTTTGTTTGATCTAATAGTCGTTATAAAGGTATTCTTCCGCACAGACACTCTGTGAACTTGGTATGCCTTACCGTTACTTTCAATTAGAAATTCTATAAGAGAGAGACAAGTGAGTCGCTACCTCGTGAAAGATTTTGGGACATCCAAGTCCCAAAATCGACTCGCAAACGCGACGACCTATTGTGCCCCAGACGCCCTGCGTCCGTGCCGCTTCGCCACACCATCGCAAGCTCGGCGCTGGCTCCGCAGCACTCCCTCAAATGGCTGGACGGCGTGTTAGATGCCTACGCTGCATCCCCTCTGGCGCTAGCGCACGACGGGTATGCTACGAGCGGCGCACGCCTACTGGGGACTACCAGCCTTCGCTTCGCTCTCCATGGCTGGCAGCGTACGATGCAAAGTATTGGC
>JAOUCS010000251.1 GCA_029859645.1 Lysobacterales bacterium
GATAGAGGAACTGGCAGCGGTATTCGGGTTCATTCGACAAACCCATTACGGGCGCGTATTCGATCTGATCTCCACACCGCAACAACGCATCCTGGCGCAAACAGCACATGCCATCCGGCCCCACAATGATGAATTATTCCGCGACCCCATACCCGGCCTGTTTATGATGCATTGCCTGCGCGCCAGCGATTGCGGCGGCGGTGCGTCGGTCCTGGTCGATGGCTTCAAGGCCGCCGAAAGCCTTCGCAGCAGCAACCCTGACTTATTTGACCTGCTGTGCCAGGTTCCAATCCCTCACCGCAGGTTCCTGGTCGATGACGTGGACGACGTAGCGCTTGCGGCAAAGTGGCCGGTCATCGAGCTAAACCAGCATGGGGATATCGTCGCGGTGCATATCAATGAACGTACCATGGCACCTCTGGATGTCGAGGCAAGCCTGATCGAACCTGTTTATCGGGCACTGCGGGAAATGCTGGCACTGCTGTACGCCCCCGAGGCCTGCGTGAAATACCGCCTCGAATCCGGGCAGGCAGCAGTGCTGGACAATCACCGGGTTTTACACGCTCGCACCGCATTTCAGGGAAACAGGCACATCAGGCAATGTCACGTCGATCGGGATGAGTTTTTCAGCCGGTTACGCGCGTTGCATCGACGCCTCGCTGCGGAAACCTGAATACCGAAAAGCAGAAACTGGGGACATCGATCTACTACGACCAGATCTCGCAATTTGATCAAGTCCTGTCGTATCATCCCGCTAACCATTAACAATAGGCCCGTATCCATGCAGTCATCAGAATTTCCGGTTACGCCTGTCGAGCAAAGCCGCCTGGCCCAGGTGGATTTTGAAAACCTCGGCTTCGGCAGTATTTTTTCCGATCATATGTTCAGCATGGAATACGCGGACGGCGCGTGGAAGAATCCCCGCATCGAGCCCTACCAGGCGCTTGCCATGGAACCCGGGGTTGCCATGTTGCACTATGGACAGACGGTATTCGACGGCTACAAGGCCTTTCGCGGGGTGGATGGCGAGGCGCGCATTTTCCGCCCCGACATGAATGCCCGCAGGCTGCATGATTCCTGTCAGCGGTTATGCATCCCGATCATGCCGGTCGACGAATTAAGTCAGATCATGATCGAGGCCACGCGCCAGCTGATAACCCTGGATCACGCCTGGATGCCATCCCAGTGGGGCCATTCGCTCTATGTGCGTCCCCTGGTCATCGGCACCGAGGCCACGCTGGAGGTACGTGCCGCCAACAGCTATCGCTTCATCATCATGACTTCCCCGGTGGGCGGCTATTTTAACAATCTGCAAAAAGGCGTATCGCTGTACGTCGAAGACCGCTTTACCCGCGCTGCCAGCGTGGGTGGACTGGGAGCGGCCAAAACCGCCGCCAACTATGCCGCCAGCCTGCTGCCCGGATTTGAAAGCCGGCAACAGGGATTCGACCAGGTGCTGTGGCTGGATGGCAACCAACACCGCTACGTGGAAGAGGTCGGGGCGATGAACATCTTCTTCAAGATCGGCGGCAAGGTGGTGACGCCACCGCTGGGCGGCTCGATCCTGCCGGGCGTGGTGCGCGACAGCGTGCTTACATTGCTCGACGACTGGAAGCTGCCGGTGGAAGAGCGCCGCATTGCCATCGATGAAGTGGTGGCGGCCTTCCGCAGCGGTGAGCTGGAGGAGGTTTTCGGCGCCGGTACGGCGGCCGTGATCTGTCCCGTGGCCAGTATCGGTTTCAAGGGAGAGACTTTTCAGGTGGCTAGCACACCTCCCGGAGAACTAACGCTGCGGCTATATGACGAGCTGACTGGCATTCAGTACGGCAAGTTGGCTGACCGCCACGGCTGGAATGTAACGGCCTCCCTGCCGCAGGTTTCCGCGTCGACGGCGGTAACCCGGGCCGCGAGCTAGCAGTTCGGTTGTGGTCTTTTGGCGCCCGGAAAGCTGCGATCTCAAGACTAAAATGATGCCTGAAACCGGTACCCTTTTTGGACCAACCTTGACAATTAACCGAGCGGCGAGTAGGTTCAATTCCAATCCAGCGTATGAGACGTTGAATTACCCAA
>JAOUCS010000253.1 GCA_029859645.1 Lysobacterales bacterium
TCGGCCTGCGCTGGGCACCCAACGAGAACTGGGATGCACTACTGCAGTACACGGATCAGGAAATCGATACCGAAGGTGTATGGGATTTCGACCCGACCCTGGGTGACTTTAATTCAGAGTCATTCCAGCCCGATTGGGCCGAGGACAAATTCGACCTCACCGCCTGGACGATCAACGGCCGCATCGCCAGCCTGGATATGATCTACACCGGTTCCTACCTGGACCGCACCGTTGAAGGCGTTTCTGACTACTCCGGTTACGCAGATTCCGGGCCCTTCATCCCCTACTACATCTGTGATTATCCAGGCTATGCCAACTGCGGCGAGCCCGCCTTCTTTCTCGATCAGCATTACAACACCGAACGCACCACCCACGAGTTCCGCGTTAATACCGACCAGGAAAAGCGCCTGCGCGCCCTGGTGGGTGTGTTCTATGACGATACCGATAATGTCGAACGCGGTGACTGGTATTACCCGGCCTCCATCGACCAGGGCTTTGCGCCGAACGCACCCATTCCGGGCGCGACTTCCAGCAATCCCAATACCCGGCCCCCAGGTGTGACGTTCTTCAACGATTTTTCCCGCAAGAAGGACGAGCTGTCCTTCTTCGGCGAGGTCTATTTCGATATAACTGATTCCTTGACCGCAACTGCGGGCGTACGCCACTACGACATCGAAATTGGCCTCAAGGGCAGTTCCAATTTCGCCAATCGGGATTACGGCAGTGGCGATGCAGATTGGGGACAAAACGTGGATGAAATCCTCAAGGACTCCAGCCCGGCGGATTTCGACGACGAGATTTACAAGTTCAACCTGCAGTGGCAAGCCAACGACGACATCATGTTTTATGGAACCTGGTCAGAGGGGTACCGCCCCGGCGGCTTCAACCGTAATGGCGGCTCCAGTGCAGAACCCGGTGTTCCGCCTTTCGTCCCGGATTTTTACGGAACAGACGAGGTCACCAACATCGAGTTTGGCTGGAAAACCACTTTTTTCGACCAGACGCTGCGCTTTAACGGTGCGATCTACAATGTACAATGGGACGATATGCAGATCGGGGTGCTGGATTTCGACATTTCCAACCTGACATTTATCGATAACGTCTCGGACGCTGAAATCAACGGCGCAGAGATCGACAGCGTCTGGGCAGCTACCGATAACCTGACCTTGTTCGCCAACATTTCCTACAACGACACTGAACTGACCGATGTGCCGGACAGTATTGTTAACCTGGAAGACGAAGGCAGTGACCTGGCGCTGGCCCCGGAATTACAGTATGTACTGCGCGGACGTTACGACTGGGATCTCAGTGCCGATAGTGGAGCGTTCGCGCAACTGGTCTATCAATACACGGATGACCAGATCAGTTCGATCGTCACGGACGCTTCTTTTGAAATGGACAGCTATAGCACCTGGGATGCCAGTATCGGCTACAGTCGCGATAACTGGGTCGTCACGCTGTTTGGTGAGAACCTGACCGACGAGCTGGCCGACCTGTTTATCAGTAACGAGGATGACATCATCAAGACCACGCCTAACCGGCCACGCACCATTGGCATGAGATTCTCTTACAAATTATAACCGCCACCATGAGTTTCTAGCTGGCGGTGGTTAAGCTTACGGAAGGCGCTCCCTTGGGAGCGCCTTTTTTACGATGAAGACAGGACAGTGATGACGCAAGCGGATTCAGCAACGGCGGCTTCGCCCGATAGTGTATTGCGAGAGGGCAAGCTGCAACTGCAGCAGGGGCAGTTACAGGCCGCCAGCGACACCCTGCAGCAGCTTTTATCAGAGTATCCCCGGCACCAGGAGGGACTCTACTATTTCGCGGTTTGCCTGCGCCAGGGTGGTAATCACCGCGCGGCGGCCGATATCCTCGAGCAATTACAACAGGCCCATCCCCGTTACGGCAGGGCTTACCAGGAGGAAGGCCACAACCTCAAGGCCATCGCACAACACCCGGCGGCCGCAGAGGCCTTCGAGAAAGCCGTTGCGCTGAACCCCGCCCTGCTGGGCAGTTGGCGGGCACTGCAGGCCTG
>JAOUCS010000053.1 GCA_029859645.1 Lysobacterales bacterium
TGCCGGCAACCACCGGGAGGTTACCGCCTCACGAAATTCTCCGCTTTTCGCCGTGGCGTCCAATGGCACGTTGACCCGGTTGTCCGCATTTTCATACATCCTGGTATAGGGAAAGAACGGATGCTGGAACGTTGAGCAAAACAGCACCCTGGGCTCCTCGCTGAACATCTCTTCTGTGCCGTTGCCCTGGTGCACATCGAAATCGACGATCGCCACTTTGCGCAGGCCGTGTGCTTGCAGGGCGTGCGCTGCACCAACCGCTATGTTGTTGAACAGGCAAAACCCCATGGCCCGATCGCTCTCTGCATGATGCCCGGGAGGCCGCACGCAGCAAAACGCATTCTCCATTTCCCCGCTCATGACCAGGTCCACGGCCAGCACCGCAGCGCCGGCGGCGCGGCGAGCCGCGGTCAGCGACCGGGGGCTGATCACGGTGTCGGGGTCGAGTTTCGCGTAGCCACTGGCGGGCGACATTGCTATCATGGCTTCCAGGTGTTCGGGGGTGTGCACACGCAGCAGTTGTTCATCTGTTACCGATGGTGCGTCGTAGTATCGCAACACATCGAACAAGCCGGTAGCCACAAATTGATCTTCGATTGCCGAAAGACGCCTCGCATTCTCCGGGTGCCCTTCACTGGTGTCATGTTCGTGGCAATCACGGTGACTGATATAAGCAGTTCGCATCTGGTTTTCCTGGCAGTGACTGGGGTCATTATCCAGTGTAAAAGTTAACGACAGCAACAATAATCTGGGATAGTTTGCGCTAATGAATACACATTACCTCACCTCGCTGTTCACTCCTGAAAGCGTTGCGCTGTTTGGCGCCAGCGACAGGCCGGATTCCGTTGGCGGAATCGTTTTCAACAACCTGCTTACATCGGGCTATGCAGGGCGCATCTATGCAATGAACCCGAAACGCGATGAAGTTCAGGGCCAGAAGGCCTATTCCTCGCTGGACGAAATCGATGAAATCGTTGACCTGGCCGTCGTTGCGACGCCTGCCCCCAGTATTCCCGATATCGTCGAGGCCTGTGGTGAGAAAGGCGTGAAGATGATGCTGATCCTGTCAGCGGGTTTCCGGGAAGTCGGGCCGCAGGGCCGCAAGCTGGAAGACCGCGTCGTGCAACTGATCAAGCGCTATAACATCCGGCTGATGGGCCCCAACTGTCTCGGCATTATCCGGCCGGATATCGGCCTGAATATCACCTTTGGCCACAACAATGCAAAGCCGGGCAACCTCGCCTTCGTGTCACAGTCCGGGGCGATATGTACCGCGATTCTCGATTGGGCCGAAAAAATCGGCATCGGTTTTTCTGCCGTGGTCTCCACCGGCATTGCCGCCGACCTGAGTTTCGGCGACTACCTGGACTACCTGGTATCGGATCCAAAAACCAAGGCCATCTTGCTTTACATCGAGGGCATCAAGGACGCCCGACGGTTCATGAGCAGTCTGCGCGCCGCAGCCCGCATCAAACCGGTGATCGCACTGAAAGTCGGCCGCCACGCGGCAGGCGCTGAAGCTTCCATGTCGCATACCGGGGCGCTGGTGGGAAGCGACGAAACCTTCTCAGCCGCTTTGTCCCGTTCAGGTGTCCTGCGTGTCGAAACCATTGGACAGTTGTTTGCAGCCGCCAAGGCCTTGTCTTCTATTCGCAACCGCAGGTCGCATAGCGAATCTGAACGCCTGGTCATCATCACCAATGGCGGTGGCCCGGGCGTGATGGCGGCGGATCGGGCGACCGACCAGGGTATCGAACTGAGCACCCTGTCGGAAGAGACGATGGAAGCCCTCAACCAGGCCCTGCCCGCGGTCTGGTCTCACAGTAACCCGGTGGACGTGATTGGTGATGCAACCCCTGAGCGCTATCAACAAGCCGTAGAAATCTGTCTGCAAGACCCCGGGGTCGATGGGGCAATCGTGATTCTGACGCCACAGGCCATGACCGATCCGACCGCGGTAGCCGAGGCCGTCATCAAGGCCGCGCAGAGCAGCGAAAAGCCCGTTATGACCAGTTGGATGGGCGGCACCCAGGTCGCCGCGGGGCGCAAACTCCTGACCGATTCCCGCATCCCTGATTTCGGCACGCTCGAGAATGCGGTGGACGCGTTTTCCTACCTGGCGCGCTACAACCGCAACCAGCGCCTGCTGTTGCAGACCCCTTCCCGCCTTTCCAGCGAGCTGGAACCGCCCGACGCGGAGGGCGCCCGCCTGATCATCGAAGGCGTGTTGACCGAGCAAAGAAAAGTGCTGACCGAACCGGAATCCATGGCGGTGCTCAATGCCTTCCGGATACCCACCGTTCGCAACGCGGTTGCCCGCTCTGCCAACGAAGCCTTGATTATCGCCGAATCCATCGGTTTTCCGATCGCAATGAAAGTTCTCTCAACCGATATCTCGCACAAATCCGATTCAGGTGGCGTCAGGCTTAATATCAACTCGGCCCATGAGGTCCGGGGCGCTTACCGCCAGATGATCGACCAGGTCAAGCAAAAAGTTCCGGATGCCCATATTGAAGGCGTCACCGTCGGCAAAATGTACCGCAGTTCCAACGGCCGTGAATTGATGATCGGCATCATTCGTGACCCGGTCTTTGGTCCCGTTATCAGTTTCGGCAGCGGTGGCACCAGTGTCGAAGTCATGGGAGACTCGGCGATTACGCTGCCGCCGCTGAACCAGCGCCTGGCCCGCGACCTGATTCGCCGCACCAAGGTTTCAAAGCTGCTGGGTGAATTCCGCAACATGCCGGCGGTCAACATGGACCAGCTGATCGAAGTGCTGCTGGGCGTATCGGCCATGGCCTGTGAGCTGCCCTGGATTCAGGAAATGGATATTAATCCCCTGATCATCGATGACCAGGGACTCGTGGCTGTCGATGCGCGCATCGTCGTCGACTATCCTAAACCATCGACCGATCCCTACAACCACCTGGCCATCCACCCCTACCCGATCCAGCTGATCAAACAGGTCCAGCTGAATGACGGTACCGATATCGTGATCCGGCCGATCCGCCCGGAAGATGCCGAAATCGAAGCAGAGTTCGTACGCGGACTGTCCACAGAGTCCAAATATTTCCGTTTTATGAACTCGGTGCAGGAGCTGAGCCAGGAGATGCTGGTGCGCTTCACGCAGATCGATTACCACAACGAAATGGCGCTGATCGCCGTCACATCCGGCGGCGGCCGGGAAGAACAGATAGGCGTAGCCCGCTATACGACCAACCTGGATAAAAAAAGCTGTGAATTTGCACTGGTCGTATCCGACAAGTGGCGTGGCCGTGGCATCGCACATCACCTGATGCACCGGTTGATGCAGGTTGCCCGCGACCGGGATCTGGAACTGATCGAGGGCCAGGTGCTGGCAAACAACGTAAAGATGCTGCAATTGATGAAGTCCCTGAGCTTTCAGATCAGTAATGATACGGATGATCCGAGTGTGAAACTGGTCGTGGCCAGGCTCCACGCAAGCAACCCATGATCAAGAGTCGAACACTTCTCGCCATTTTATGGGCAGCGGTTTGCAGCCCGGCCTGGGCCACGACCATCCTTTTGCCGGCCACCCAGGACAACACCTTGTATGAAAGCGGCAGCGGCCTGTTCAGCAACGGCAGCGGTCAACACATGTTTGCCGGTGTGCCGGACGAGCCCGTCAGGCGACGCGCGGTGATCGCCTTCAAGAATATTCACCTGGAGATTCCCGCAGACGCCACCATCACCTCGGTGAAACTGTACCTGCACCTTTCGCGCGAAAACTCCGACGCCACCATCATCAGGCTGCACAAACTGACTTCTGACTGGGGCGAAGGCGCCTCGCAGGCGCTGCCGCCCGAAAACACCGGCACCAACGCTGAAACAGGGGACGCCACCTGGATTCACACGCGCTGGCCAAATTTCGAATGGCGCAATGCCGGCGGCGATTACGAGGAAGATTCCAGTTCAGCCGAACTGGTCGACGGCATCGGTTACTACACCTTCGGACCTTCCCCGAAAATGGTGCAGGACGTTCAGCTCTGGCTGGACAATCCCGCCCTGAACTTCGGCTGGATACTGCTGGCCACGGAAAACTTTTTGTCTGAAAAACGATTTGATACCCGGGAAAACCAAATCGAAGAATTCCGACCGGTGCTGGAAGTGTCCTTTTCAAGAACCGGCACCCGTTTCGACTATTCCGGCCCCTGGTACGACCCGGACCTCGATGGCGAAGGCTACCTGCTCTTCCAGACTCCCGCGGGCTGGCTGTTCTACTACTTCGGTTACAGCCCGGACCAGACCTTCCTGTGGCTGGTATCGGAGTTGGTCAGGCTGGAAGACCTGGTGCCCGGCGTACCGTTCGAACTGCCCATGCTGATCGGGGAGCCCGGCACATTCACTGCGCCCGCCCCGAGCGCGGGGCTAAAACCTTATGGCACCCTGAGCGTCACTTTTGACACCTGCACCAGCGGCGAATTCAAGCTGGACGGACTGTTTGGTGAAAAAACTTCCGATGTCATCAAGATTATCGGGGTCGATGGTACGATTTGCGTGGATCCCGAAGCGGGCAGCAATTAATATTAACAGAGCCCATATCTGCTGCAATAACGCAGAAACTCTGCCTCACGAAAACCATGGCCCAGAAGCCGGTCAACGAACTCTTGCGCTTTTTCCCGGTCGCCAGCGAGCAAGGCTTGCCTGGACGCTGCCCCTAATTCCAGGCAGGTTGCCAAATCGGAAACATCACCCTTAAGGGCCAGGTCAACCGATTGCACAGCCTCGGGCAAAACGCCCTGATGGTTCTCCCAGTAATAAAAATAGGCGGAAACAAGTTCAGACTGAAGCGTCTTATTGTTGGGCAACGTCTCGGCTGCTTGCTCCAGCATAACGATGGATTCATTAAGCAAGCGGCGGCCCGCCTGGAGTTGATTTGCGCGAAAGGCGCGATCGGCAAAATCTTTTAAAAACACCGCAAAATCTACCTGGTAATCAATAATGCTGACCGGGTGCTCCGCCAGGAATTGACGCATCGCAGACTCGGCCCCCAGTGAAATTTCCCAACTGGCATCGACGCTGCCCTGGACCTCCAGAGACTTGGCTTGCTCCGCCATTTTTCTCAACAGGCTCCAGCGCTTGATCATATTCTGGGGGTCTTCACTGACCAGTTCTTCCTGAATTTGCAACGAACGCTGCAGGTTTTCCAGGGCTTTTTCGTTTTGACCGGATTTCCGCTGCAGAATTGAAAGTCCGGACAAGGCGTGTCCGTAATCCTGCTTCAAGCGGTTGTTGGCAGGACTCTGCCGATAGTAGGTTTCAGCGAGCTCGACCGTCTTGAGTCGCTGCGTCATCGCTTCATCCATTTTACAAATGCCAATCCATGCGTCGGCCAGGTCGGCGTGTGAGTCAGCGAGTTCATGCTCGTATTTCTGATCGAGCAGGGCTGCTTCTTGGTTGAGTTCAAGAGCGGTCCGGTAATGCTGGATAGCCGCCATGGGGTCGAAGGGGTAAACATGGAGTTTCAACGCACCCAGGTTGCTTTGGGCATAGGCTGCTTCCATCGTCCAGTCGGCATTTTGCGGCTCGATCGAGTGCAGTTTTTCGCTGATCGCGGCATAGGCGGAGTAGTAAGGAGCCGCCTGCTGAGCCTGGCCCAGGTCCACGTAAACCTGGCCGATCCAGTATTCAACCTGGCTTAGCTCAAATAGCGACTCGGGATCATCCCCCAACTCATCCACCAGGGCTTGCAAGACCTGCCTTGCTTGTTTGAATACCTCCATCGCTTGCGACGGCTGATTTTCATCGCGCAGGATGATCCCACGATTGGCGAGCATGACACCCAATTGCCGCCTGGATTGCTGCGAAAGGTCATGCTCATCGAATGCCGCCAGGTATCGGGTCATGACGTCCTGAAATGATTTACGCGTCTCCAGGTCGGCGACATCGCGCAGCTTCTCGGCCTGATCGAGGAAACTCGCCAGCATTTTTTCAGCCGACGCCTGTTGGGCGGCTCGCGCGAGCTGTGCTTCTTGTTCTGCCAGGCGCGACTGCACGCTAAACGCTAGCAAAACAATGACTGCGAACATCGCAATAATCGCAAACGCCTGAATTTTTCGTTTTCGTTTTTTCTCCCTCTGGCGCAGGTCATCCAGCCTGACCCCCAGCAATGCTGCAGCCAATTTGCTCCGGGCCAATGCCTTGCCATCTGCCCATGGCCGGACGTCGGCAGCCAAAGGTTCAATCAGTTCGTGCTGTTCATCCTGCAACAAGGCGGGCGGGAAGCAGGCAGCATCCGCGCTCGATGCATTTGGATCACCGTCAACTATGACACAGTAAATACGGTCTTTGCCCAGCTCCCTGAACTGCTCGATTTCGCGGTTGACCCATTTGGAAGCTGCCGCTGCCGGAGAGCAGACCACCAGCAAGGTTTCAGAGTCAGCCAGGGCCTGCTTGATTTCTTCGCTGAGATCGACGCCGGATGACAGCTCTTCGCGGTCACGGAAAATCGGTGCAAGTCTTTTTGGCACAGGGCCATGCAGGCCACTGACGCCCACAAGCCGCCCGGGCACCCGGTATCCCTCGAGCGTCTTGTGCAGCCATGACGCCCAGGACCGGTCGGCATGGCAATAACTCAAAAAAGCTTTATAAAGCACTGCCGAAGCTTAACTTCTACCCTCGTTATCAGCACGCGGGTCGGTCACATAGGTTATTTTTTTATCGCCGCAATCAGTCGCCGTAACCTTATACCAAAAGCGCTTGAGTCCGTCTTCAGACAGGTGGCTGTTCATATTGACGATCCAGGCCTGGGTGCGGGCGTCCTCAACATCTGCCAGGTACACTTCACCGTCGGGCTTGACACCTGGAAAAGCGAATTCTTCGAGCCAGGGATCTAATGTCGCGTTGTAATCGCCTTTTTCGTCATCGGGACTGTCGTTAAAACCCTTTGTCGTCAGGTGGATGCTGGTAATGACGGCATCGACGTTATTATCGTCACAGGTTCTGACTTTATTTTTACTGCCCGTGAGATAAAACTTGATGACACCGATTTTGTTTTCCTCGAACAAAAGACAGCCATTATGTGGACCGTTATTACACTTGTTGGATTTATCCACGACAAGCCTGTTTCCGTCAATCTCCAACTTGACGCCAAAATAATCCAACTGCGGTTCGCTAAAAAGGCCGGCAAATCCAAAAATGCCTAATGCCGCTCCAGCCAAAGCGGGCAGCCCAACGGCCATTGTCTTTTTAAAAGCACTCATATTCCTTCTCCTTGGTTGCGTCCAGAATGGCATCAAAAAATCTTTTGGGCTTTATCTAATCATAGTAACTCTCTTTTCATTTTCATACTGAGCTGAACGAACGGCTCAAGCTGGAACCGGCTAATTTACGCCGGCCCTTCACAGATTCTTGACAGAGACTCTGTATACTGCGCCCAACATGGCCATGATTGAAACCACTTCCCTGTGCCGGAAATTTCATGTCGGGGACACCTGGGTGCACGCACTGGATCACGTCGATCTGAGGATTGCCGAGGGCGACTTCGTGGCCGTCATGGGTCCTTCCGGCTCAGGTAAATCCACGCTGATGAATATCCTGGGCTGTCTCGATACGCCGGATGGTGGCCACTACCAGTTGCTGGACCTGGAAGTGGCGACGTTGAGCGATGATGAGCTGTCTCGCATCCGCAACCAGAAAATCGGCTTCGTGTTTCAGAGTTTTCACCTGCTGCCGCGCATGACGGCCCGTGAAAACGTGTTGCTGCCGCTGCGTTACAGCAATGCCGACCTGGCGGTGGCGCGTGACCGGGCAGACGATCTGCTCGACCGCCTGGGCCTGGCGGATCGTCTCGATCACCGGCCCAATCAGCTGTCCGGCGGTCAACGCCAGCGGGTAGCGATTGCCCGATCCCTGATCAACGCCCCGCCCCTGTTGCTGGCGGACGAACCCACCGGCAACCTGGACAGCCGTACATCGGTGGAAATCATGGAGCTGTTCAGTGAGTTGAACCGGCAGGGCCAGACTATTCTGATGGTGACGCACGAAGAGGAAATTGCAGCCCATGCCAACCGGCTCATCCGTATGAGAGATGGGAAAATCGAACATGATTCGTCTGTTCATTAGGGTTCTGTTCACCGGCCTGCTGTGGCTGTCCGCGCTGACCGAATCCATCGCCGGACCTTTATTGACCGGCGTGGTCGAAGACGTCAGGGCACAAACCATCGAAATGCCCTCGCTGCCGGGAGCCTGGCAACGCCGCATTGAGTGGATGGCCACGGAGGGTACCGAGGTAGGTGTCGGTGACCTGGTGGTCCGGCTAGACCCCGGTGACCTGATCTCCCGCGAAGAACAATCGCGAACCGAGCTCGAAAAACAGCGCTTGTCCGCTACCCGACGAATCAATGAAGCGAAACTGGAATTACTCGATGCCGAGCGCGAGCTGGCACGGTCCGAGTCAGCCGTCAGAATGGCCCGGCTGGATGCCGTGATTCCCGAGTCGACGATCCCCCGGCTGGATTACGAGCGCTACCAGTTGACGCTCGAGACCGCTGAGAAAACCCGCATCAGGGCGCAGGCCAACCTGCTCAATAAGCAGGCCGAACTTACTGATGTTGAGAAGGAAACCCGGCTGGAAGTGTTGAAAGCAGAATCCGACTACGAACGAGTCAGCAATGCACTGAAAGCCACTGAAATCCGCGCCGAGAAACCGGGTTTTATCATTTACGGAGAAAACAGGTTCACCGGCAAGAAGATTTTCCCCGGTGAAACGCTCTACACCGGTTTCGAGGTTGCATCCATCGCCAGCCGCGAAGATCTGCAGCTGCGTTTCTGGGTCCACGAGGCGGATTTCCTGAGCGTGCGGGAAGGTGAGCGCATCAGGATTATCGCCGACGCCCAGGGTTCGAAGCCCTTTGATGCCATCGTGAGCTGGACTTCCAGCCAGGCAGCCGAAAAACAGGACTGGAGCGGTAGCGGCTATTTCGAAGCTTACGCCCGGCCGGTTTCCGGTATCCCCGACGAGGTCATGCCAGGTATGAGTGTGATGGGCGAAATCATCAGTGAGGAGCCGGCACCGTGAGCCGTCTGTTCATTATGTTCATGCTGTTTGTTGCAGCAGATGCAGCCCGGGGCCAGCAATGGCTCCCGGTAGAACCACAGGACCGGCCGCTGACGGTCAACGCAAGCGGTATCGTGAATTCTTCGGACGCCCAGCGTTTCGGCCCACCGCCCAGCCAAAGCTGGCGTATCACTATCACCGAACTCGCGCGCGAAGGTTCGCGGGTGAAGGCCGGGGATGTATTGGCGCAGTTTGATGGCAGCGCCACAGATGACCGGGTGCGGACACTGGGTGCCGAACTCAATGCCCGGCGATCGGAACTGGAGTCGCTGCTGGAGACCCAGGCCAGTGAAATCGAGCAGGAGAAAGTTCGCCTTGCCGAGGCGAAAAGCATCGCCGAAAAAGCCACCAGAAAAGCCGACACCGATGCGGAACTCTATGCCAGCCTCGAGTATAAAAAGCTGCTGGAGGAAAAGGCTATCGCCCAGGATCTCTATCGCCGTGAGCAACAACGCACCGACCTGGTGGTAGCGGTACGAGAGGCAAAACGTGCGGAACTGGAGGCGGACATCCGCCGCCTGGAAAGTGAACTGGCAGGCGCAGAGAGAGAGCTCGAGTCGTTCACGATCCGTGCGCCGCGGGACGGCCTGGTGATCGTCGGCACCGATCGCCAGGGTCAAAAACTCGATGTGAACGATGCCGTAAACCCGGGAATTATCGTGGTTGAACTGGCTGATGAAACAAAACTGGAGGTGCAAGCCGGCGTGCCGGAATATGCCGCTGCGCGCATCGCCGTCGGCCAGCCGGTCGAAATTGATATCGATGCCACCGGTGGTTCACTCGAAGGCCGTGTCAGCTCCGTCGCCAGCATCGTCCGGCGCCAGTCACAGTATTCGCAAGCGATGGTCAGGGACGTAACCGTCACCCTCCCACCGGATGCCATTGCCGGCCTGCGACCGGGCGTATCGGCGAAGCTCCGTATCGTGGTCGGCACCGAACGTGACGCCCTCGCTGTGCCGGATGAGGTGATCCATTATCGCGACGGCATCCCGGGAGTCATCGTGCGGGGTGACGGCTGGCGCCCGATCAGAATTGGCCGCGCCAGCTCCGGTATGCACATCGTGGAAAGCGGGCTGGAACCCGGTGACGAGGTGGCGATGTGAAACACGCAACAGCCATTAAATGTGTCTTAACAGTAATGGCAACCCTGTTTATCACTGGCTGCAGCGATGAGGAGTCGAGGCTTCCTGCGGTTACCGTCGAGGCAACAGACGTGGAATTCAGTGTGCGCGCACAGGGTGAATTGGTTGCCTCTGAATCGCTGCCGATTGCGCTGCCCCCCTCGATCAGGATGTCATTCAACATCGCATGGATGGCGCCGGAGTTTTCTGATATCCGCAAGGGCGATGTCATCGCCCGTTTTGACGACGTCCAGGTCCGCCTGGACCGGGCGAGTACCGTGCTCAATGTCGCCAAGTCAGAATTCCAACTGCTGGATACCCAGAGAGACAGCCAGCTGGAGCGCTCGCGCATCAACCATGAAACCGTGCGTATCGACGGTGAGCGGGATATTTCCGAAACTTTCGCCAGCGCTGATGAAATGCTGTTGAGCCGCAATGAAATCATCGATGCCCTGGCAGACGTGGAATACCTGGAAGTGGAGTCCGAATTTCTCGAGTGGCAGTTTCAGACCCTCGACCAGCGCACCCGCGCCGAGCAGAATTTTATCCGGGCCGAACAGCAGGGAGAACAGGAGAAGCTGGATAAACAGGACACGGCTTTGCGCATGATGGAGTTGCGCAGTCCTGCGGATGGCACGTTCATCTATGCCAAGACACCCTGGGGCCAGAAACTTGGCAAGGGCAAGTCGGTTTACCCCGGCATGCCGATCGGTCTTTTGCCGGTTCGAGGCAAGGTAGACGCACGCATCTTTGTACCGGAGGCCGATGCCGTGGGGCTGGCGGCAGGCCAGTTGGTGAGGTTGCGGCTGGATTCCGCCGCATCGCGCGAATTCACTGCCCGCGTTACTTCAGTCTCACCAGTTGCCAGCCCAAGAAACCGGAGCGATCCGCAGAAGTTTTTCAGGGTCGAAGCCGCTATCGACGATGTCGACCCGGACATCATGCGGGTTGGCAGCCGGCTCAGGGCAGAAATCATCACCGGCGCAATCAAGAACAGCATCGTTGTTCCGGTGCAGGCCGTGCATGGCGATTCGGACCAGTACTTTGTTTTTGTCACCAACGGCAGCGGCGCCGAACAACGAGCGGTGAGCCTGGGCTTGCGCAGTCCCGACCTGGTTGAGCTGACTTCGGGTGTTGAGCCCGGAGACCGGATCAGCCTGGTCATGCCACCGGACCGTTCCTGATGAGACAACATCTCCTCAACCTGAGCCTGGATATTCGGCAAGCTCTCGGTCAACTCAGCCATCATCGGCTGCGTACCGCACTGACGCTGCTCGGTATGGTGTTTGGCGTAGGCGCCGTCATCGCGATGCTGGCCGTCAGCGAGGGGGGTAAACGGCAGGCTTTGGAGCTGATTGAAGGGATGGGGTTGAACAATCTGATCGTCGAAGCCCGTGACGCCGACAATGAAACCCTGAAAGAAGTACGCAAATATTCCAGTGGTTTGAATGTGCGGGACGCAGAGGCCATCACCGAAACACTGCCGTTTGTCGAGGAATGGGCCGGCAGCCGGCATTTTCGCACCTGGAGCCTGTTCAGCCGCGAGGGCGAAAGCGATGCTGATGTCCATGCCGTCAGCCCACATTATTTTTCGCTTTCCAGTCTCGAGGCCGGCCAGGGTGAGCTATTTACCAACGAGGATGACCTCCGGTTTGCCCAGAAGGCCGTGCTGGGCAGTGGCGCAGCCCGCGATCTGTTCCCCAACGGCAATGCCATCGGCAATCATGTCAAGGTCAATCACCTATGGCTGGAAGTCGTGGCTGTACTCAGGGACCGGCAACTTGCCGAGAATGCATTTGAAGGGCGCGAAATCGGTGGCGAAAGTGCCAGGTTATTCCTGCCGCTGCAAACCGGGCTTTCGAGGTTGAAGCAGGAGGAACTCCATGCGGAACTGGATGAACTCAAAATCCGCCTGGATGGCAGCCTGGCACCAGCGCACGCGTCACAAGCGGTAGAACAGTTACTCAACCGGCGCCACGGCGATCAGAATGACTACCAGGTGATCGTACCGGCAAGATTACTGGCGCAGCATCAGCAAACCCAGCGAATTTTCACCATTGTGATGTCCGCCGTCGCCGGCATCTCCCTGCTGGTGGGAGGTATCGGTATCATGAACATCATGCTGGCCAGCGTGATGGAACGTAAATCGGAGATCGGACTGCTACGCGCAGTGGGAGCGCGGGAAAACGATATCGTGCGCCAGTTCCTGGTGGAAGCCTGTGTCATCGCACTGATCGGGGCAGGAATCGGCGTGTTGCTGGGCATTGCCCTGGCCTACGCCATCGCGACTTTTGCCGGCTGGGCCGTCGCCTGGTCGGTGCTGGTCATCCTCATCGCCGTGTTGGTCTGCGTCGCTATCGCCGTTGGCTTCGGCGTCTACCCGGCCGTTTCGGCGGCACGGCTAGACCCGGTGCTTGCGCTGCAGTCCGAGTGATCAGCAATACCACGCGGGACCGACCTGGCCAAAAAAAACGCTCCAGGTTTCGAGTTAGTATGTTCAACTGAAACGCCCGCCTTAAACGATAAGCCACAACTTCATATTGTGGTTCTTCAGATCCAGCTCAACGCATCAGTGATGATTTCGCTCGCCCCCGTCTGAGCGCAATCGCCGTGTGCAATAAGCAAACGTTCCGGATTCCAGGATAACAATTTTTCACGAGCAACTCGGGCCGCTCCCCGCTTGAGAAAACTTGCCCGCCACTCGCGTGGTGTGCTGCCCTGCTCGCCGACCAGACTGTCCATGCGCATCAGTCGTCCTTTCCAGCCGGTCATGTTCACTTCGGGGTGGCGCTGGATCAGGTCACAGACGATCGCACAGCGGGATTGGCGATGGAAGAACACGACCTCCTCCATTGCAACCGAACCATGGAATATGACCTGGTCTATGTCTGTGGCCCAGGCAGGATCAGCCTCGTCGCGTAGCTCGTCATCGAATTTCAACTCAGGCTTTCTCTTAGCCAGGCCGGGTGGAGCGTATAACCGGGCCTCCGGCCAACGCCTGGACCATTCGGAAAGAAACAGGTGATGAATCTTGTTGGGAGAGACAATAAAACGCACGGGGCCGACAGACTCAACCGAATCGGCAAGTTCATCATTCAAAGCAACGGGCGACCATACCCATGCACTGCCGTCCGTCAGCCGGATAACCGCCATTCGGGTTGGGTATGGGAAGCCGTAAAACGAGACGGTAGGTCCATCAGCAAAGTACAGAGACTGTCCGAACTCCTGGAGCATCAACTCAGCATAGCCAAGCATCATTCAGCAAGCCCGTTTGCTCTCTGCATTTGTTGATCTCAATCAACCGTAAATTGCGCCGGTACTGACCTTATTGAAGGAAGCGTAATGATCGTCAAGGGTCGCCAGCGGCTGTTCTCGTCTTCACAGCGACCAGCTCCGATTTAGGGCGGCAACAAGGACGTCTCTGCCTGCGATATACGTCATCGATGAGTTCGTAGTTCGGCCAGGAGCGGGGTTTCTTATTCCTACCTGGTTTAGACTCTGGCCCCAAATATTTTGTTATCCTGCCTCGAATCGATGATATGGGGTATGTCTGAAATGGAACCCAGGGTTAATTTATGAAGAACTTGCTGATTGGGGTTTTTGTATTGACAGCTGTGTCAATCAATCCAGTATCTGCGCAAATCGCAGACACTGTATACACAAACGGGAAGATCTACACCGTGAACCCGACGCAGCCCTGGGTTGAGGCGGTCGCGATCAAGGACGGGAAGTTCCTGGCCGTCGGTAGCGCCGAGCAAATCGCCGCTGTCTCCGGCAATGAAACCGAGGTGATCGACCTGAACGGTAATTTTGCGATGCCGGGGATCGGCGACGCACACTTGCATCCGGCAATGACCATGCCGCGCCGAGCCTTCTGTGCCTTGCCGGGCAGTTTTTTCGAGCCATCCAACGACGATATCGTCGATGCGCTCAAGGCCTGTCTCAAAACATACCCGGCAGACCGGGATTGGGTCATCGCTGGAGGGGCGACGTTTGCGGCCATGAACTCCGAGACCCTCACACGCGAGTTTCTCGACAAGTTGGTTCCAGACCGACCCGCTTTCATAGAAGATGAAACCGGTGGCCACCAGATGTGGTTCAACACGCTCGCGATGAAAGCCGCCGGCATCGACAAAAGCTTCGTTGACAATCCGCCGGAGGCATTTTTCGACCGAACCGAAGATGGAGATATCAAGGGAGTGGCCAACGAAGGTGCCGTCAACCCATTCATCGACGTCCTGCCACCAATTGACACGGAAATCCGCAAAATTGCCATAAAAAAGCTGGCGGATGAGGCTTTGGAGAAGGGCATCACAATGTACGGCGATGCATACGTCTTTGAGAGCGACCTCGTACCCTATGAGCAGTTGCACGGGGAAGGTGATATCAAGCAACACGTCGTCCTGTATCTCAAAGGCAATCTTGGGACTGCGGAATTGACACCAGTGGATCAGATTCAACGCTGGTGGGATGATCACGACCTACCCGGCACCCGGGGAGTGAAGCTTGGCATGGGGGGCTCAATCGAGTCGATTTCAGAAGCCTTGGTCGACGGCTACGCTCCCGACAGTGCGGCGAAAGCCAAGGACGGTCCGTTTCCGGTTGACGATGCCGTACCAGAACGTAATTCAGAGCCTGTCATTCCGGCCAAAAAATTCGCCCAATACGTCGCCGATCTCGATGCGGCGGGGTTCCAGGTCATCGTTCATGCCATCGGGGATGGAACGGTTCGCGCAACCCTTGACGGCTATGAAAAGGTTATCCGGACCAATGGTGGAAACCCGCTGCGCCATAGGATCGATCATTGTAGCCTCGTGCATTCCGATGATTTCCAGCGTTTTATTGACCTCGACGTGACCTGTACGATCTGGCCACCGCTCAACGCTCCGGGCAACTACAATCTTGGTGCGATCCGTCCTGTGTTGAAAGACGAGACCTGGGCGCGCATGTATCCTAATCGCAGCATGCTGGATGCAGGCGTAAAGCTGGTAACCCATACTGACGGCCCTGCCGCACCAGTGTGGCCATGGTGGGGAATGGAGGCATCTCTGACGCGTAAGAATCCGACACGCCCGGATTTGGAACCGATGGGCGTAGATCAAGCCCTCACCGTTGCCGAGTTGATTGAAATCTACACGATCAATACTGCATATTCTCTGCACCTCGATGAGGTGACGGGATCAATTGAAAAAGGCAAATTCGCTGACATGATTGTCCTGAACCACAATCTGTTTGAGGTCTCACCAACCAAGATCCATAAAACAGAGATCCAGAGGACGGTTATCAAAGGCGAAGTGGTTTACCAAGGTCGATTGATAGCTGAATAGTCAGGCGCAGTGAGCGCTACCGGGCTTCTGGGGAGAGTACGGGGTCAGGCCTGGTGGGTTTCACCTCGCACCCAGACTTCTGCCGTGTACAACGTTTCATAGCCAAGTCGCTGATAAAGTGGAAATCCGGCAGGCGTAGCGCCGAGGAAAAATGCAGCAGCTCCGGCTTGCCTGGCACCAAACATGACCCGTGAAAGCAGGGCCTTTCCTATTTTCTGCCCTTGTGCTTCAACGTGAGTACCCATGGCCCAAACACCAATCACCTCGCCGTGTCTGGTGACTGTTACGGTAGACAGTATTTTGCCATCGCGTTCAGCCAGGTAAATATCCAGCGAAGGTGATTGCATCAGGCGTAACGGCATAGCCCGGCGCACACTGGTTGCTGGCATCTGGTACGCACTCGCCATCACTTCTACCATGCCGTTGTGGTCGTCTTCAGTTTGCAGTTTGCGAATTTCGACGCCCTGGACCTGGAAATCCGCTGCTGCTTCTCCCGGACACACCATCAAAGGCCAGTCGGTGGCATAGACCAAGCCCAGCTTTTCGCATACTGGAGCGGCAGCCTCGCTGGCATCGGGCGCGACCATGCAGGCAAATGGCA
This sequence comes from Lysobacterales bacterium, assembly GCA_029859645.1. GTDB lineage: Bacteria > Pseudomonadota > Gammaproteobacteria > Xanthomonadales > SZUA-36 > JAHEFT01. Next base: position 16,129 of record JAOUCS010000053.1, read on the forward strand.
GTTCGCGCTCGTCACACCAGCCCACATAACGACCGAATGCTGCAAGTGCCGCGCTGTCCCCGCTGTTCAACATCAGGTAATTCAGGTCGGCCACTGGCTCGCCCGAAACCGCCATGGCCGAACCCTGGCAGGCTTCAGCGTGGAAATGCTCGGCGCAGCTGTAAAACATCAGGAGCGCGTCGCCAGTCAGGCGAATAAGTACGTCGGTAGTTAAATCTTTTGAATGCATGATCGGAGCCTTGTTGTTATTTATGTGAAGATTGAAAAATCCATGATTAATTGGCTTGCCTTTCATAGCCTCGCCAATACGGCTTGGGAACTTACACTTCTGCTGATTGCCGGTGCTGCACGTGCCAGTTCGCTGGAGTAAAGGAAGTTTTTAGCACCTATTCAGGCTTTCTGACAAGTTTCGGGGGTGGTTTTGACTGCAGATTCGACTCTTGCAGGTTAATGGCTGCTTTCAGACAGGAAGCAGACCTGTTTCAGGGCGGCATCCTGGATACTGTTTCGACTGCAATCGGTCAATTACGGAGATATGATCAAAGAAAAAACCCGGCTACAAGCCGGGCTTTCCTTGAGCGGTTTTATTCTCTTCAGGGCGTATACCAGATGGGTGAGGTGTAGGCGCGTTCCTGGTGAACCATTTCAACTTCATCGGACACTTCAAGACCGTAGTACTTCGCATCGTAGGCAGTCCATCGGGGTGTTGGAATTTCGAGTACCCGTACGTAGTAGAAGGCCCTCAGTGATGCATCGAAATCCGGATCTTTCCACACGCTGACCATTTCCGTGGCGCCAATCGTGTTGGACCAGGTCGCGTTGGCCACATCTACCGTGTTGCCCACGGGTGTCGTACAGCGGCCTTCCTTGTTGATTTCTCGCCCATCAGAAACCGCCACGTCGTAGACACGCTCTTGCATGTTGCCTTTGCTGTCGACCCAGCCTTTGATGATCTGAACACGGTCGAGATTGGCTCCGATGGGATCTTTCAGGACGCCCACCAGGAATGTCGGTGATTTATCCTCAGGCGCTTTGCTGAGATCCCCGCCCATGGGCACGCCCTTGGCATAGCCAATTTCTGCGGGTTGGCGGGTATTGGCATCGGCTTCTGCAAAGTCCCAGCCACCAAAAAACCGCACCAGCATGCGTGGCCCGGTAGTACCGTAGACTTCCTTGCGTTGCATCGCGTCCCAGATCGACTCGCGAGTATTTTCCTTCGCCCAGACACCGGCATAGCCGGAAGCCAGTGTTTCCCAACCAAAAATGGTCTTGTCACCAAATTTGGCAAAGGGGTGGCGCATCCGGTCCGGGCTCGGTTCAGAGCCGGAATGTTTGCCGAAAAAGTTGTCGTCGTCTGCCGTGGCCAGACCAGTGTGGCTGTCGGTTGAGCCAATCACGCCAAACTTGTACGGATTGGTTCCCAACTTGTCTTCAAGTTTCAGCCCCAATTGCAGAGCACTGCGCGCGTACTCATGCACCAGCATTTCGTCCGTCTTGGGCTCGCTCAAGTTAAGGTTGCCTTTATCCCAGGTACCGTAATCGGCAAACTCATCATTGGGTGACAGGAAGGGGTGGGCTTCGCCATCGCCTTTGATCTGGGTGATTTCGTACAACGGCTCCCACTTGGCGCGGGTTTCGACGTACTCTTTTGTCAGCGGTTTGTTGTCCACCGGGTTGATGACAGGGAACATCAGGCCATTGGACAAATTGCCATTGTGTGCAATGGCCAGGACATCGCCGCCGGTTTTGTCTTCATAGATCTGCAGAAGACTCCAGAGGTATTCCGGATCCGTACTGCCTTGTGCTCCATAAGTTGTGGCTGGGACAGTCTGGCTGGCCCTGTCTGCTCCATCCCGGTAGATCACCACGCGGTGGAGGTTCTGGCCTGGCGGTACCTGGGATGTCCATTCATAACCAATGAAAGCAGTGAATTTGCCAGGGTCGTTGTATTCCTCGGCAGCCTCAATCGTCTTCGCCCAGGCGGTCTTGTACATCTCGGTATCGGGGTAGTACATGATGTTGTCGGGATAAGTACCGCGAGAAAATGAGTCAATGATTTCCAGGGCCACTTCCATTCCCTGGCCAGCCTGAACCTTGTCGTACCACTCCTTGCCCGTGGGGTCGGCCAGCAGGTGTTCTGCGCCGGCGTTCAGGTCTGGAAAGAAACCCATGTTGTCGGAATGATCAGCAACTACCAGGAAATCCAGTGGCCGGGCTAACCGAGCCCGCCCGGCAGTGGTAGATTCGATCTCGTCTCCGCGGGCGAACTGATAAGCCTCTCTTGGCCCCAGACGTGCGCCGAAGGCACCGGCATCCATGGAGAACGAGGTATGAAGATGGGTATCACCCCAAAACACGCGGTTTGGATATTTCACGCCGGCTTCATATTCTGAATAGGGAGCGGCGTAGGGTGAATAGGGGCGTGTGGGTTTTTCATTACTCAGCGCTTTTCCACTATGCATGCCGGCATCCTGGGCCAAAAGCGGTAATGCGACACTTGAAGCCACCACACAAAGAAAAGAACCAAAAACAAATTTTAGTCTCAACATCTCTACACCTCGCAATTCTGTGTTGAACAGACAACAATTTTTGTCGCTGTAGCTGTTCAATGATAGCCAATTTCGATGTTCAGCGCATAACCGAACCAGCCTGGACGTGAATCTCAGATGAGTTTAATTCTCAAAACGGCCAGGAGCGGTAATTGCTGTACAAAAAAAAACAGGACCGCCACACATTGACGGCCCAAAAAATTGCAGCTTTTGGAACTGGTTCTACTTCTATTCCTTAATTGTGCCCCTTCCAATCCCCTCGGGTCCGGTAAAAGGAAAGTCTGGAATGAGTTCCCATGGGACCGGCAAAGGTGTGAATGTGGTGATTGTCTCGGTTCCCTTGAAGTGGAGACCGTCGATGTCGCCACCATGCCCTTTGCCGACCAATTTCAGATTCCCGATCCACGTGCACGAAGTAGCGTCACATGTCACAGACCGCCGGCCGCGCCAGGTTCCCTTCCAATACACTACCGGATCGAGGAGGTCTTCAGGATTGCAACTCTGAGACGGAACAATCAGGTACGTTCCCCAAACCGGTCCGGTATAGTCCGCATCAAGATTTCCGTTTACAACAAACATTCCAACTCCGGATAGACGGGGTTCGGGAACACCCGCTCTGGTTTCGGCCATATAGCATCCAAACCCCATCACTTTCCGAAGGTGAATCCGGCCACTGCCGAGACAGACCGGTGTGACGGGATTAATCCATTGGATTTCACCACCAGGGCAATTTATCGTTCCCTCATCAATAATTGAGTCGCCCGGCCAATCCTCATAGAGTATGACTCCTGTGCGCAGAACCCCAGGATCGCCTCCGGTTAAAGCAGCGGGCGAAAAGCAGAATGCCCCAATGGAGATCATCAGTAAGACTTTCCAATTCATAACAAACTCCTTAGCAAAACGCTGGTTGAATAAACACGGATTGTTATGACTCTCCAGTTGAATCGCGGAGAATGGATGAAAATGTGTGGTTTGTGTGAAGCGCAATTGCGGACCCGTTTACATCCATGCTCGATGCATCCGTGCCCATTGCTTTTATCAGCCCTATATTCTGATACTACTCGGATAATTATGGTATTGCTTGAGCATGAAATGCTGATTCTAAACGACCCGCTGAGAAACTGGCTATATGGCTGCTTTCAATTGGGAAGCAGATCTCAACCAGGGCCACATCCTGGACACGGTCACGACTGCTTTCGGCCAGGAGTGGCGCCAAGAGAGTTTAATTCACTAGTATCAATCGCTTCATTTTCGCCTTCCTTCTATCTGGATCCCGGTTTTGAGCTGGGAACAGGTTTGTCTTTCTGACAGATTCTGGGGATGCCTCCGGGTCAGCCTTCCGGGGGAAAATCCGTGAGCAGGTCCGCCATCAGTTCTTTTACAGCCTGCCGGAGCTCTTCGCCGGACAAATCTTTGATTTTTCCGGAATCACTGATCTGCCACGCCAGGGACTTGGTTGATTCGGCAAAAAAATCGATGGAAATCTGACCTTCCACGTACTTGGTAGTCTGGACCGCTCCGGGCCCGCGGAAAGAGTAGGCGCCCGGTGACGCAGACGACAGCGAGTAGCTGGACGGATAGCTGCTCTTCTGGATCTTTTCCCTGGCCCCAAAGGTGAATGCGACCGCAAAATCCGGACCTTCCGACATGCTGACGAAACGATAGCCCTTGGATTCCAATTCGGACCTGGTTGCCTCCATCAGGTGGGCTTCCAGGAAAGGACTGACTTTGTATTCTGTCTGGGAGTACTTCAGGGGGTTGTCATCCAGCCAGGTAAACGTTTTGGGTGACTTGAAATCGACCTTTTGATCATAGACGACTTCGGGAGCCGAACTGCAGCCAATCAAAAAGCCGACGAGCAGAAGGGAAATAGCGAGCCTGGGTAAAAGTTTGAGAATCATGATCATTCGCCCTCGCGTTTATTGCTGAAAAGCATTCTGAATTATAGTGGTTCCTCTCAACTAATGCCCAAATCAGACAACTGATTATCTAGTGTGAAAACCTTCTTTTTCAGGCATTACTGCAAGTGTCGGAGGTATTCTTCCGACCGCAGATGTGGCTCCTGCTTTCCCTGTGCCATCGAAATCTTCGCCGGGGCTGAATTCTGCTTCGGCTCGATCTCGGAGATTTTAGTCAGCCAAGGGCCTGGTTCCGCTTTCCAGCCGACAACAGAACCGAAATCAGCACCGATTTCAGAGTCCAGATGGGCGGCTAACGGCCAGTAGCGGTACTGGCGGATTGTTGGCCCCGAAAAAATCGATGAATAATCCTCCTCAATTCAATGCCCAATTCATTCGGTTTCTAGAATCAAATATACACCCATAAATTGTGTCCTATGCTTAAAAGATAGGACTAATAAAATCAATTGGCACGGATGCATCGCCACGGATGTGGATGGGTCAATTGATGGCTATTCCGAAATTCTC
>JAOUCS010000254.1 GCA_029859645.1 Lysobacterales bacterium
TCCCTTCTCGCTCCGGGAGAAGGCCAGGATGAGGGCATCAGGTAAATGCTTTTCAGATGCTCCCTGCCCGGAGGGAGGGAGCGAAATGGAGTGTGCGCCAGGAATTATTCGGTTTAAGAAGCTTCTCTTTCGTCTTCAGTGGACGAATGTTCCACGGCGCGAATTTCAAACTTCATTGTCTCAAGGTCACCCAGCACATAGGTGGCCGGTGCCGCGACTCCGCCGACTGTACCCGGGTTGACGACGAGGGTTTGGCCGCCTTTGATGTTATCGATGACCTCAACGTTTGCTTCGTGGTCGTGGCCGCAGCACACCAGATCCCAGTCACCGGTGGTGGCCATGGCGTGGGCATAATGCGGGTAATGCACCAGAAAAATCTTCCGGCCGGCCAGGTTGATGCCGGCATCCTGACCATAGAACGTCAACTGGTTACCGGGTTGGCTGGCAATGCGGGCCATCATGTACAGGTCGCCGGCATTGTTGCCGTGTATTACATGGATAGGCAGCTCCAGTGGTTTGAGTACATTCAGGGTGCTGGGCGCGACAACGTCTCCACAGTGAAGTATGGCTTCGGCGCCATCGGCTTTAGCGCTGCGGGCAGCTGCTTCCAGCAGGGGGCGGTGATCGTGGCTGTCAGAGACAATACAGACTTTCATGGCGTTAGAAGTTCGGTTTCTCCGGCGCATTCCTGAACATTTCGATGCTGTCGAGAATCTCCTGCTTGGCTTCGTCGAGACCGTACCAGCCCTCTACGCGCACCCATTTACCTTCATCGAGGTCTTTGTAGTGTTCGAAGAAGTGGGCGATCTGTTCGAGCGTGGCCGATGACAGGTCGCGGAAATCCTGGACATGGCGATATTCCTTGCACAGCTTGTCGACGGGCACAGCGAGGATTTTGGCGTCATCCCCCGATTCGTCGGTCATTTTCAAAACCCCTACCGGACGGCAACTCACCACTGAGCCACTGATAAGCGGATATGGCGTCAGTACAAGAACGTCAACCGGGTCACCATCTTTCGATAGCGTGTGGGGGACGTAGCCATAATTGCAGGGATAATGCATCGAAGTGGTCATGAAACGATCGACGAACATGGCGCCTGTGTCTTTGTCGACCTCGTACTTGACCGGGTCGCTATGGGACGGAATTTCGACAATTACATTAATGTCGTTGGGACAATTTTCACCGGAGCAGACGCGGTCAAGATTCATGGCAGTTTTCCATCAAGCATCAAAAGGACGGGTAATTATAGCTGGCTATCATTAGATATTCCTAATTTAGGGTCGGATCCGGGAATCGGGAGACAGCCTTTGCTCTTTTCGAGTTTGGTGCGCCGCTTGCCGGGAGCGCGTATTTTAATTCCAGCGATTTGCCCGCTTCGCGGGTTCCCTGTGCTTCTCGACGTTTTGCGCGTTCGCTAAACTCACGAATCTCCGCTTCGCTCAAACACCGCTCACTCTATCGCAAAACGTCTGCGATGCTCGGCTGCATCGATGGAATCAAAATACGCGCTCCCGGCAAGTGGCTTGGGTCTGGTAACCAGCATAAAAAAGGGGCTGGTAAAAACCAGCCCCCTTAAGGTTTGACCTGTAAAAGGTCAGATCAAAGCAGCGGCACTATCATCAGCGCCACAATGTTGATGATTTTGATCAACGGATTGATCGCCGGGCCGGCGGTATCCTTGTAGGGGTCGCCTACGGTGTCACCGGTAACCGCTGCCTTATGGGCGTCCGATCCCTTGCCACCGAAGTTTCCGTCCTCGATATACTTCTTGGCGTTATCCCAGGCGCCACCGCCGGTGGTCATGGAAATGGCGACGAACAGACCGGTGACAATAGTGCCGAGCAGAACACCGCCCAGTGCTTGCGGGCCGAGCAGCAAGCCGACGAGGATTGGAACCATGATTGGCAGCAGTGAAGGGAGAATCATTTCCTTGATGGCGGCGCGTGTCAGCATGTCGACTGCCTTGGAATAGTCCGGCTTTTGGCTGTGGTCCATGATGCCGGGCATTTCCCTGAACTGGCGGCGCACTTCGTT
>JAOUCS010000161.1 GCA_029859645.1 Lysobacterales bacterium
CCATGTCAACAGGCTACGATAATTACGTTCTCCAGTCACGATGTGGAATACGCATAGCCGAATGAACGGCCGCATTGCGAAAGCGGTCATTACTCTGATTTGGTCCAAATGTCGCAAAGTAGGCGAAGGCGGTAATTCCCGCCTCAGAACTTCCTATGACCGCTCCTGGGTAGGATAGCGGTCTTCGGATGGTGAGCTTTCGAGGGGTGATTTTTGACCCTTAACACCTCGAAGCGTACTAAGTTTGGTTGCAATTTCATGCAGTACATTTCTATGCTGACATCAGGGCGATAGGCTATAGACCAACACATTCCGCCGTCATGGACCTACTGCGGAAGCGAGCAACGATTCGAGTAGTGATCCTTTCGCGTGATGTTGGTTTAAGCTTCGGAATCGTGCTTTGCGAGTTCAGCATTTACATGTTGAACAAAATCCTCGTCGTCTTTCCCAAGCCAGTGTTTCTGGTTCTCCCACCAGCTGCGACCACCTGGTTGCAACAGATAGGAAATATTGTTGCGGTTGTTAGTTTCGAAATCCAATGTCGACGTGGCTCTGCTCTGGTTTAGCCGGAATTCAAGTCTGAATTCAACAAACATCGCAAACATATGAGTGTTGAACTTCATACGTTCGACTGGACTCAGTTCCTCGCCATTTTGTGCCTTCAGGAAAATCTCCATAAAGCCGGGCACACCGATTGTGACCGAACAGAAACCAGCAATCCGCTCGGCTTCTGCTCTCATATTGGCTTCATCAGTGGAGCTAGTATTGTTCCGAACTTGAACCGCCAAATAGAATAACGACGCGCCTACTAGAAGTGCGCCAAAAAACTCACCAAAGTTTCCAAGTAGTTCAGATAACTCCAACATAGACATATAACACCTCCGTTTGAAGATGGAGACACATTTCATCAGAATCAAATGGGCGCCGCACCTGTTCAAAACAACAGCTCAGTTGAAAGCGGACCCTCAGATCATTGTAGACCGATATTCCGCTCCTAGGCGAAAGCCGCCATTAGCCCCCTAGTGAGGCTCATGCGGGAAAGGTCCGCTTCCACCTCACGGCGGCCGTTACCGGCATGTCAAATTTGAGGACTATTGGGGCAGATAAACCACAGATCAGTCGCTAAATTCGACTTCACCGATCTTCATGAAGCTTCCGATAAAAATCAGAAAAACAGCGATCATGCATGCGAAAATAGTCACCATAGACAGCATAACGGCTATCTGGACAGATATTTGGCTGAGTTCAAAGACTGCCATCACCAGGTTAATCCATGTCAACACAATCAATGCAGATACCAATAGGGCAATTATGTTGCTTGGTGCGTCTACCTTTCTACGTTTAGTCAGGTAATAAGGTGTATAAAAGCCGTTTGCGACGATTATCATATATGCCATTGCATGCCAAGCAATGCCTCCATCTAGATCAGTGGAAAAGATAGCCAATCCGATAATGGAAACCAGTATTAGTTGCAGTCCAGTATCTATAAAAAACCTTGTGATCAAATATTGATATTCAGTTAAAGACTCACCGAGTGTCTGGCGAAGTGTCGCCACAATAGCGAAAAATGCTGTTGTACCAAGACAAATTTCAGAATAGATAGTCAAAAATTCAAAACCGGTGCTCATATGCCCTCACGTGCTTTTATTGTTTATAGCGGAGAAAGGATAGAAGAAAAGCGGGTTGATAGATAGGTTGGCAATTGGCCGCTTATAGGTGCGATTTCAACCGGTCGATGACCTAGTCAGAAATTCCTATTTGAGTTTAGTTGCTTGGGTGAGAGACCGTTCCAAAGATTTACCCGGCGCAGGACCGGCTCTCTACAATTTGATTTTTCCCCATTACGGGGTGTACCAGATGGGTGACGTATATGCGCGTTCCTGATGAATCAATTTTGCTCCTTCAGGAATCTCACTCCCGTAGCGAAGCCTGTCATAAACCACCCAGCGTGGAGTCGGAATCTCGATCACTCTGGCGTAATAAAACGCCTTATTTTTTTGATTAAAATCCGGATCAATCCATACTGTTGCAAGCTCAGAGGAACCGATGGTGTTGGTCCAGTTGGCGGCTTCCAGATCTACAGTATTTCCCACGGGTGGCAGTTTGCCGTTCGCATCAGGCTTACGGTTATCTGACCACGCGACGTTATAGACTTTTTCATGAGTCTTGCCTTCTGAGTCCATCCATCCCTTCACGATTTGTATACGATCCAGGTTTGCGCCTAAAGGATCACGTAGGGCATACACCATGAAAGTCGGTGCATCGCTTGCTGGCGTAGGGAGGTCAGATCCCATAGGGACGCCTTTCTCATAGCCTCGGAACGCGGGCGCCCTGCTGCGTAAATCCTCTCCAGTAAAGTTCCAGCCGCCAAAGAAGCGCACAGGAATTCTCGGACCGGTTGTTGCGTATGTCTCCTTGCGCTCCATGGCATCAAAAATGGCTTCGCGGGTATTTTCAGTAGCCCACACACCCTGATAGCCCGAGGCCGCCAACTCATAGCCTTCAATTGCGCCGAGGTCAGACTGCACGAAAGGATGCGTTATACGCGTAGGAGTTGGCTCAGCACTGGTAGATTTACCAAAGAAATTCTCCTCCTCTGCAGTTGAGAGGGCCGTGTGACTATCAGTCGCGCCTACCATGCCGAACTTGTAGGGGTTAGTTCCCAGCTTGGCTTCAAGCGCCAGGCCGTTCTTCAATGCCTCGCGTGCATATTCGCGCTGCAGCATATCATTCTGCTTCAGTTCGGTAAGATCCAGGTTGCCCTTGTCAAGGGTCTCATAGTCGGCGAACTCATCGTTGGGCGAAAGGAACGGATGCGTTTCACCATCGCCTTTTATCTGGGTCACTTCATAAAGCGGCTCCCATTTGGCACGCAACTCCACGTAGTTCTTGTCAACCTTTCCACCGGCGTAGGTGTCGGTCAGCGGGAACAACCAGCCATTGGAGAGGTTGCCGTTGTGGGATATGGCCAGCGCCTGGCCTCCGGTTTTGTCCTCATAATCCTGCAGCCATGCATAGAGATCCAATGGATCGGTGGTTCCCAGAGGAGGCTGGGTTGTCAGGGGTAGAACCTTTCTGGCCTTTTCCCCGCCGTCACGCAGAATAACGTTACGGTGTAAGTTGAAGCCTTTGGGAACTGACGTCCACTCATACCCTATCAGGGTAGTAAAACGCCCGGGTTCATTGTAGCTGTCGGCGGTATTGGTGATTTCATGCCAGAGGTTGTTGTAGACCTCAGAGCCTGGAGAATACTGCTCGACCAGTTCTTCAGGCACCTTCATCTGAGCAAAATGCGTTATCAGGTCAAATGCAGCTTTGCCTGCGGCTTCTCCCCCCTTCTGAAATCCTTCAGCCCACTCCTTGCCCTTTGGGTTTGCGAGAATATTCGGCTCCCCTTTTTGAATATCAGTAGCAATTCCCATCATGTCGGAGTGATCAGTTATTACCAACCAATCTAAGGGTCGGCCCAGCTTAACCTGGAGACCCCCTGACGAGGTGATCTGCTCCCCCCGCGCAAATCGGTAGGCGTCTTCATGGCCCAGAATATTCCCAAATAGCCCAGCATCGAGAGACAAACCCGTATGAAGGTGCGTTTCGCCCCAATAGACATGGTTAGGAAACGAACGCTCCGCGTAGGGTGAATACGCCTTGCCCGGGTAGATTCTTGTCAGCAGATCGGGATCTGGGGTGCCAATATCCTGCGAATGAACAAACATGCTTGCAAAACCCATGGCGGTTGCCAGAGAAAGAAAGTTTATAATTTTACGATTAAACTGCATTTGATAGGATCCCTGAGCTAATAGACAAAAGATAGAAATCCACACCGGCGCAAGGCGGGGGTAGATGCCTAACTTCGAGTAGCCAATCTGAGGCGATTCCCCCGTTGGCTACAAATTAGGTATGCGGACTACTAGCTTAGCGCAAATGGCGCAGAATAGGCAAAAGCGGCCGCTTTGATCAATTATTGGTTAGCAACGCCCTTGGGTGGGGCTGATGTCCGCTATCACCTTTGTGTGGTCATTTTTTCTTGGGATGCCTAATGCTCCACATGAAGTAGAGACTTGCCACAACACCGCCTATCATCACCATGGCTGTCACATTCATTACCCAGTCACGGTTTAATTGTGGTGAGTCTGCAGCTAGGGCAACTAACTTTTGCGTGTAATGTACCTGGGTAGAGCCTGCACCATAGGTGGCGAATATCATAACGAAGGTTGCAATAATATATCCTGTATTCAAGATAAAGGCTTGCTGGGTATTGAGTCTCTCTCCAGCGACAAACGCAGTTATCAGATACCCACTCAGCACCGTCAAGTAAGTAGCAAAGAATGTCCCCGAATTGGACGAATAGGTGGCAATAATGTCAGCAAGTTCGTACTCGGTCACAACCAGCTCTCCTATAAGTTGAAATCCAAAAGCAATATAGCGGACTTCCGCCTATAGGCGAAAGGGGACCCTTCCGGGCTTGGGATGTAATAGGTGAAAACCTCCGCTTCCACCTAAAAGCATACGTTCAATTCACTTTCATCTGGAACACGATTAATTGATCTCAAACCAAACTTGTCATTTTACAATGCATTTTGAATCTTTATTTGCAACCAGGCCCATTGGTTCTGCCTCTTAAAGTCATATATCCCACTGGTTTATCTGGCTTTTCCCGTATGGAACGACTCTTGCTGAGATTAAAAAGTCGCGGGCCAGAAAACAACAACTGTCTCGCTTCAATTGGAGTCACAATTTTAGGGAGATAGGTATGTTGATATTGTCTAGGAAGACTGGAGAGTCACTAATGATAGGGAACGAAATCGTGGTAACCGTTCTAGATGCAAGCCAGCGTCAGGTGCGGATTGGTATAAGCGCTCCGAAGGAAATCGCGGTACTGCGCGAAGAGATATACCTGCGGGAAATAGAAACGAGTTCGCCGTCAAAGAGCCATCTGCAATGTAGTTCGACCCCTCGTCCCGGCAAATTGGAGAGGGCGCAATGAGCACTTCCTTCATATACGGCGGCATTGAGAGGGACTGCTTGGTTTGGTCTGGACAATGCGAGTTCTCAAAAGATCACTCCCTGTCTCGTCGTCCCGATCGAACCACTGATTTTTCAGAAAGGAGCGGCCTGGCCTCGAGAGACGGTTTTGTCCACGGCGGCATCGACCGCTCGTCCGTCAATTGGCTTGACGTTGGTCGGTCCCCAGCTATCTAAGCCTTCGCTGAGGTGAGAAACTTTTTGAAAAATATGGCCGGGATTACATATATCCCTAGTTGGGTGGCAGAACATAATAGTCCCCTTCTAGGCGAAAGCGGTCGTTTTCGGATTCAATATATGAACGGTGAAAACTTCCGATATCACCTCAAATAGGTCTAGCCTAGTTGAAAGCGGGAGGCCGGAAAGATATGACCCACCAATAGAAAAAAGTAAATACAGCCACAGTGATCACAATGACTGAATGCAGCCGGGCGTTATCCGACATAAACCCCGCAATTGATAAAGCACCGATAAGAGTATATGCAGCTATGGGAAATACCTGCGGTGAAACAGGTACAAAAATAAAAGTAAAGCTAATCACTGCGCATACAGCAAGAAGTGTGTTCAAGCCAAAGAACCATCTCCGCTGATCATAGAAATGCTTGCGCCAGTCTTCGATTTGATATGGGTCGTTCGAAACCAAGGAATGTACCTGTAAGTACATGATACTAGGCATCATTAGCACAAACGTGAAGGTTCCCATGTTCCAAGCTTCTGGAAAGTCTCTATACCCCCAAGTCGCCCACCAATAGAAAATCGGATTAGCTAGCTTGATGAAAATCCAAGTGACATGAACACCGTAACGTTTCCTTGAATCTAATGCGCTTCGTAGACCACGAAGGCCCTCGGCAATTGCCAAGGCGATTATTATGGAAACTGCCACGCTTATGTATTCAAACAGTGTCATTGCACCAATCTAGGTTGTATTCCAAAGCCAACGAAATATAGTTAAATATTTGAGCACTTTCTACACAATGACTTTGATCAATCCAGATCTATATTAGGTCTCTTAATAGGCGAAAGGAGACATTAGGAGCGACACCCGAGGCTGGCTATGGTTGCCCCGAGTGCCTAGCGGTTGGATCAGGCCGCTGGATATACAATAGGCCAGTAGCGACCGCCAGGGTAGCGAATGGCTGGATCTGGGTTATGCCTTGCGACCATCTCCAGGGTGATCGCTTTGCCTCGCGGTGATGCGTGGTAAAAAAACAAGCAGATAGCCTCCCGCAGTTGTTCGGGTGGCAGTTGTTTAAGTATAACCATTGTCTATGCCTCATATCGTTAATCGAAGTATGGGGACACAGCAGGATGCCAAAGGTATGGGAAGTGGTATGGTTAGGGAGGTAGGTAAAAGGCTAAAAGCACTATAAATAAAGCACTTTCAGCTATTTTTAATGGCGGTGGGCGTAGGATTCGAACCTACGGAGGGGATAAACCCTCAACGGTTTTCAAGACCGCCGCTTTCGACCACTCAGCCAGCCCACCGGATACTTACATTGTCTGTCGCCTGCAGCATTGCGTCAGGCAGGCGTGATTATACAGTTCAGCAAAGTGGACACAAGGGTTTGGGCGCCCCTGTGGCCACATTCATGGGCCTCAGGAATGACCTGCGGCCTGGGCCATCTCCGCTTCGGGCAGCGGGCCCCTGGGGTCATTGCTGGCACGCGGGGCAACCTTGCCACCGGGCTCTACCGCCGGTGCCACGGTGTCGCTGAACAGCTGCAGGTGACTGGTGGTAATTTCCAGATCACGTACCGGTCGCGCTTCGACC
>JAOUCS010000054.1 GCA_029859645.1 Lysobacterales bacterium
TGACCCGGCTGCGTGACCTTGGCAACACGGTGATCGTCGTCGAGCATGATGAAGAAGCGATCAGGGCGGCCGACTACGTGGTTGATATCGGGCCAGGCGCGGGTATACACGGCGGTAAAATCATTTTCAACGGGACTCCGGAAGAATTGCAGAATGACCCGGAATCTTCCACCGGCCAGTACTTGTCCGGGAAAAAAGAAATTCCCACACCGGACAGCAGGACCCCGATTGATCCGCAAAGGATTCTGAGAATAATTGGAGCATCAGGCAATAACCTGAAGAACGTGACGCTGGAGATTCCGGCAGGCCTGTTTGTCTGCGTCACCGGGGTTTCCGGCTCCGGAAAATCCACGCTGATCAACGATACGCTGCACCGCATTGCCGCCCGCGAACTCTACGGCAGTTCAGCGCAACCCGCAGCCTTCTCCTCGGTGGAAAACCTCGGATTGTTCGACAAAGTCGTCGATATCGACCAGTCACCCATAGGACGAACACCTCGTTCCAATCCAGCGACTTACACCGGTCTTTTCACGCCAATTCGAGACTTGTTTGCCGGCACCCAGGAGGCTCGTGCCCGCGGCTACAAACCGGGTCGGTTCAGTTTCAACGTGAAAGGCGGCCGCTGCGAAGCCTGCCAGGGCGATGGCTTGATCCGTGTCGAGATGCACTTTCTGCCCGACATCTACGTTCCGTGCGACGTCTGTAAGGGCAAGCGTTACAACCGGGAAACTCTCAGCGTCACGTACAAGGGCAAGAGCATTCACGATGTACTGCAGATGACGGTCGAGGAGGCGCTGGTGTTTTTCGAACCGGTTCCAACGGTCGCAAGGAAACTCCAGACCATGACTGACGTGGGGCTTTCCTACATCACGCTGGGGCAAAGTGCGACCACGCTTTCGGGCGGTGAAGCCCAGCGCATCAAGCTTTCAAAAGAATTGAGCAAGCGGGACACCGGGCAAACCCTCTACATCCTGGACGAACCCACCACCGGCCTGCATTTCCAGGACATCGAGCAATTGCTGGGAGTGCTGCATCGCCTGCGTGATCATGGCAATACCGTAGTGGTTATCGAACATAACCTGGATGTCATCAAAACCGCCGACTGGCTGGTCGATCTTGGCCCGGAAGGGGGTGACAAGGGCGGACAGATCATCGCGACCGGAACACCTGAGCAAGTTGCGGACAACACCGACTCATTTACCGGCGAATTCCTCTCCCGCCTGCTGAAGCGGCATGCGCAGCTCAAAAGCGCCTGAATGAATCGATAACGACGCTCTAGCGTCGTTCAATGGGCACTTCAAACACAAACCGGCGGCCATCATCCGAGGCCATTTCGAGGGTCACGTGTTGACCGGACTTCATCTCGGAGCGGGGCATCATCAGCATCAGGTGAAAGCCACCCGGCTCCAATAGCACTTCTTCGCCGGCAGCCACCGTAAGTTCGGGTACTGCCCGCATTTTGCTTACGCCATCGACCTGCTCGGTCCGGTGCAGGCTGACGTCCCCAAAAGATGGACTGCTGAAAGAAACCAGCACAATGGCTCCGTCCCCGGTATTGTGAAGTGTCCCAAATCCTGCCGTCATCTTCATTCCGGGAGGCAGTGGACGCACCCAGGCTTGATCAAACACCAGGTTCGCCGGGCCCTGTTTTGGACCGCAAGCCGCCAGCAGGATACCGGCGACAAACAACATCAGTGGAAAACTACGAAAAAATTTCACCTTGGATTTAACCCCAATCCGTCTGCGTCTGCGTTATACCAATTGAAACAAATGGAGACCCAAAATGAAAACACCCATTAAGAAACTCTTGCCCCTGATCATTGGTGCTATCTGCCTGCAATCATCCGCTTTCGCGGCAGACACCGGTAGCGACGATTCGATCACCATCTATTCCAGCGTTCACCCGGGAGCGGTTCCGGCCGAACTCTACCGGCCCGTGGCAGGCAGGCAATATGGTGGCCAGGTGCCCGGCTACGCGATTGTCCGTCATGACCGCCCCTATGATATTGAGAAAGGCCTGCATTCACTCAGGGTGGCAGATGTGGCTTCGCTGATCGACCCGACCACCGTGACTTTTTCTTCCCTCGACCAGCCGCAAACACAAGTGCTGGAGCAGAGTTTCCAGTTTGACCTGGTCAGCCAGGCAAAACTGCTGCAGAAGTACCTTGGCCAGCAGGTGACCGTGGAATTGCCAAGAGGCGACCATGTCAGCCTGGCTGAAGGTATTCTGCTGAGCGCGGGCGATGGCCTCACATTGCAGATGAACGATGGCAGCGTTCAGGCCATCCGTAATTACGGCAACATCAGGTTTTCTGAATTACCTGGCGGCCTGATCACGCGACCCACCCTGGAATGGCTGTTGACGAGCCCGACAAAGGGTCCACAGCAAACGCGAATCAGCTATGAAACCCGCGGAATGACCTGGTGGGCAGATTACAACATCGTTCTGGATGAATCTGAAGGCTGCTCTATGGACCTTTCATCCTGGGTCAGCATCATCAATCAATCGGGCGCCACCTACAACAATGCCCGGCTGAAACTGATCGCCGGCGACGTCAACCGCGCAGAACCCAAAGTCCAGCGCCGGGATGCCGTGTACAAAATGGCAATGGCCGAAGAAGCAGATGGTTTCGTGGAGCAATCGTTTTTCGAATACCACATGTATACGCTGGGCAGAAAAACCGACCTGCCCAATCATTCCACCCGGCAAATTCAGCTGTTCCCTGCCGCGCGTGAAATCGCTTGCGAAAAAGAACTGGTCTTCGCCCCGACCATGGACATGCCCTATCGCGGATACCAGCAGTATGACCAGGAGTACGGGCGTTACGGCAATGGCGATGTCAATGTTTACCTGCGTTTCAACAACGAATCAGCGCAAAACCTGGGCATCCCCTTGCCGGCCGGACGCATTCGGGTCAACCAGCTTGACGCCAATGACGGAAACCTGGAATTCATCGGCGAAGACGTGCTGGACCATACCCCCAGGAATGAACAGGTGCTGATTGAAATGGGCAATGCATTCGATGTCGTGGGCGAGCGTAAACAGACAGACTTCCGCGTTGATGTGGGCAGCCGCAATCTTTGGGAAACATTCGAGATTCGCCTCAGGAATCACAAGGACGAGAAAGTCTCAGTCGCCATCCTGGAGAACCTGTATCGGAGCGCAAACTGGACGATAGAAAAATCCAGCCAGGCCCACACGAAGGAAAACAGCAGCCGCATCCGGTTCGATGTGACAGTGCCCGCCGACGGCGAGCAGGTGATTCGCTACACCGTGCACTATACGTGGTAGCTAGTCTTTCTTCGTTCCGTATTGAATGGCCGAATTGGCCTGGCTCCTGGTGGCGTTGGGAGTTCCCGGCGCCTTGGTAATCGGGGCCGGACGGGCAAAGTTTACCGTCGAACCACCCTGCCGGCTGTTCACGTTGTTCGGTGACCAGATGATGATACTGCCCTGTGGCCCATTGACGTAATGACCCTGTCGATACTCACCATAGCTCTTCTTCTGGAATGCATGGGTATGCTCAATATTGGGCGCTTCATGCGACCAGGCCGGGGCCGAGAAAAGAAGCAATGCCGCTGCTGCTGTGATCATTACGATGGTCATTTTCATCATCATTTCCTCTGCCGGGTCGAGCCCTTGGGTATTGTGCCCTAAATCCTTGTTGCCATAAAGAAATCGTCTTTGCACTCCCCTGATGTAAAGTCTAGACTTGCGAGGCTGAACAGATACTGAACGGGAAACACCCGATGCTGGAAATTATTGAGCACGGCAACGTGCATGAAATCAAACTTGCCCGTCCGCCGGCCAATGCGTTGAGTGTTGAACTGGTGGAAAAGCTGACGGATTCACTGACCATGGCGGCTGAACAAGCCGGCGCAGTGGTTGTTTCAGGCTTGCCCGGTATGTTTTCAGCCGGCCTGGATGTGCCTCAATTGATGCAGTTTGATCGAAGCGACATGTCCCGCTTCTGGCAGACTTTCCTCAGGTTACTGAAGACCATCGCTCACATGCCGGTGCCGACGGCGTTTGCAATGACCGGGCATGCCCCGGCTGGCGGTATCGTCATGGCCCTGTTCGGCGACTATCGCATCATGCCACGGGGTAGTTTCAAAACCGGCCTGAACGAGGTTCAGGTGGGCCTGGTGGTTTCCGCACCCATTCATCGCGCCCTGGTCAGGGCAGTTGGCCCGCATACGGCCGAACGCATACTGGTTGCGGGCGAAATGATGGAATCTGACAAGGCCTTGGCGATTGGCCTGGTTGATGAGCTCGCGGATGACCCGGAGCAAGTGGTCACACGCGCGGTTGAGTGGTGCGAGCAGCACGTGGCCTTACCCGGTCTGGCCATGTCGACGACCAGAGAAATGGCCCGTTCAGATCTACACGAGTTTTTTAATGATAAGAGCGAACTGGGCGTCGAGAAATTCGTGGATATCTGGTTCTCGGACGAAACACGGTCCACGTTGACGGCGCTGGTGGAACGACTGTCAGGAAAGTGACGGCAAACCGCCGGTCATCTTATTCAGAAAGTGAAGTTCAGGGTTCCGTGCCTGTCGCAATCGGTCGTTCCGGATCCGTGATCCACTCACTCCAGGAGCCCGGGTAGAGCAAGGATCCGGGCAGCCCCGCCAACTCCATCGCAAACAGGTTATGACAGGCAGTAATGCCGGAACCGCAGCTATGAACCACTCGATCCGCGTCTTTGCCGGTCAATAATTTTTCGTATTCCAACCTGAGCTCGGCGGGGCTTCGAAATCGTCCAGCAGCATCCAGGTTTTCAGAAAACGGACGGTTAAAAGCTCCCGGAATATGTCCCGCACGCGTGTCGAGAGGCTCGACCTCGCCCGCATATCGCTCAGGGGCCCTGGCGTCCAGAACGACAGTCTCCGGTGAACCCAACTGCTCCGAGATGAACACCGATGAAGCCGTCATGCCCGGATCAGCCGAAAGTGACTCGACCTGCTCTGCAACGACACCAGGCTCACCCGATTCGAGCGCAAATCCAGCTTGTTCCCATGCGCGCAGGCCACCATCAAGCAGAGCGGCTGGCTTGCCATAGTATTTCATCATCCACCATAGCCTGGCAGAAATGGCATTCGACCCGTCATCGTAAGCGACCAGCAGTTTTTCGCCTGACCAGCCCGCTGCCGCCAGGAATTGTGCAAATCTGCCTGTCTCAGGCAAGGGGTGACGGCCAGAATGGGAAGTCACCGGAGCAGCAAGGTCATCATCCAGGTGTGCATAAACTGCACCCGGGATATGCCCAGCCAACCAGTCGGATCTGCCTTTCGCGCTGCGTGTCAGGTCAAAGCGGCAATCCACCACCACGCAGTCACCGGCGGTGATCAGATCATTGAGTTGTACTGCTGAAACGAGGATTTCGTCGTTCATGCGTAGCCTGCATCCTTTGAATCAGGTTCATCAGCATGGCTGCCGTTGCGCCCCAGATTTTTTGCCCCTGCCAGTGAAGGGTATAAAGCGTGTATTCGTTACCCTGCCATTGGGATGTTTTCGCCTCGTATTGCTCGGCATCCAGGATGACGGACAGGGGGACTGTAAACACCTCGGCTACTTCCCGTTCATCCAGCACCCAACTTACCGGTGGCGTCACCAGGGCAACGACAGGCAGCACACGATAGTCTGAAATGGTATCCATCCGGTCCAGGAATCCCAACGGACGGGTTACTTTGTTGGGCAAGCCAATTTCTTCGTAAGCTTCACGCAGGGCCGTCTGTACCGCAGAGACGTCGTTTTCTTCGGCTGCACCACCGGGAAAACTGACTTGCCCCGCGTGGTTAGGCAGGTGATCGGCACGCCGTGTAAAAACCACCTCGGGTTCCGGCAAGTCCAGTAGCGGAACCAACACGGCGGCAGTCCGGTTGGGTCGAAAAGCCTGGTCCCCAGGGGGGCGGTAGCCGGTTATTTCAAGATGACGAACCCCAGCGTCCAGCGGCGATACCGCATCCAGCAAAAGTTCTCGCCACTGATCCATCATGCCAACACAGGGGCCCATTTGAAACGGGGCCCAGAGGGCCCCATTGAAAAATCTTTACTGCACGACTTCGATGAGCTTGAGATCGAAGACCAGCGCTTCGTTAGGGCCAACCGGTGGATTTCCACGCTGGCCAAAAGCAAGTTCCGGCGGCACAAAAATTTGCCAGGTTGCGCCAGTCTTCATCAACGGCAACACTTCCTGCCAGCCTTTCAACACCGAGTTAACCTGAAACTCTTCAGGAACACCCCGGGCAAATGAACTGTCAAATTCCAGACCGGTAGTCTTGGAACCCCGGTAGTGAACCTTAACCGTGCTGTCCATGCCGGGACGGGCGCCTTCACCCTCTTCGATGATGCGATACTGAATGCCGCTGGGAAGCGCAACAATTCCATTCTTCGAGAGGTTTGCAGCCAGAAACTCCTCGGAGGCTTTCTGATTTTCATCAGCCAGTTTCTGGAATGCTTCGGCCTGCTCCTGGCGAACACGCTGCTGCAATTCAGTCAGTAAAGCTACCATTTCTTCAGCCGGCACTTTTGATTCCTGGCCGGTAGCAGAATCGCGGACAGCAGCGATAACGGTCTCAACATCGAATTCTGCGCCACGGCGCTGAATGTCTTCGCCAATGTCCCAACCGACGGCATAGCTAAGTTTGCCCTTGTCCGTTGACAAATCCTGGGCGAGTACGGGGCCAGCACTCAACATGGCCAACACAATGATCGCGAAAACAAATCGCATCAGGTATTCCTCCTGCTTAACAATGGATTTAGACCGGCAACACGCCGGTGCAACAAAAGACGCCTATTTTACAGGAGCATGACGCTATGCGCCATGCACAAATAAATATAATCAAGCCAACCGGTTGATAGACCAGCAAATTGGAAACAAGTTTCCACCACCTTTTGGTCGAATTTGCCAAGCCTTTTGGGGAAATTCACGCATGGCCTTAGACGAAAAGAATATTTCTTCATAAATACAAGTGCTTGGGAGCCATCCGAAAGATGGCATGAACCCTGCATTTATACCAGTAGAGCGATTAACCAGGAGTATAGGTAAATGGGTATTTTTTCCCGATTCAGCGACATCGTAAACGCAAACATCAATGCCGTACTGGAGAAAGCGGAGGATCCGGAAAAGATCATTCGCCTGATGATCCAGGAAATGGAAGACACATTGGTGGAAATTCGTTCAGCAGCAGCAAAGTGCATCGCTGACCGCAAGGAGTTAGGGCGGCATATTGAACACCTGGAGCGCGAAGCCGCTGAATGGTCAAACCGGGCGGAACTTGCCGTCAGGCGTGAACGTGAAGACCTGGCGCGTGCTGCACTGGCAGAAAAACAGTCCATCGGTGACCGGACTGCCAAGATGAAGCTTGAACTCGAGTCGCTCGATGGGCAACTCGACAAATTCAACGCTGATATCACCCAGCTGCAAAGCAAACTCGATGATGCCAAGACCAGGCAGCGCAGCATCGTCATCCGGCACAAGACCGCGACTTCGCAATTGTCCGCCCGTCGGCACATCCATAACGATCGAATTGATGAAATGCTGTTTCGTTTCGAGAGTGCCGAACGCCGGATTGATTCTGTCGAGTCCGAAGCCGAAGCGATCCACATGGGCAGGGGCAGGAACCTCGCGGATGAAATTGCAGACCTGGAACAGGATGATCGGGTAGAAGCGGAATTGGCTGATCTGAAATCGAAGGTCAAGGATGGAACCCAGGAGAAAGACGATGTCTGAATTGATCCCTATTCTGATACTTACCGTTTGTCTGCCACTCTGGATCATCTTTCATTACATCACCAAAATGAAGACGTCCAAAGGGCTGTCCCCGGAGGATGAAAAGATGCTCAGTGAAGTCTGGGATTCGGCCAACAAGATGGAAGAGCGTATCAACACGCTGGAGCGGATTCTTGATATTGAAGCACCCGACTGGAGACGTCGCTCATGAGTGACTTTTACAAGCACAAGAACCCGCATCGGCTCTTCCGGGACAAGGAAAACGCAGTCCTTGCCGGGGTTTGTGCCGGGATTGCCGAGTATTTCGGGTTAAATCGCAAGGGTGTTCGTCTGGTGACATTCCTGTCCATGCTGTTCCCGCCGTTCTTCGCATTCGTCGTCATTTCCTATGTCGTCTTGACGATCGTATTACCGGTCAAGCCGGTCGACCTGTATGAAAGCTCGGAACAGGCTGAATTCTGGCGAGGTGTCAGTAATGCACCTTCAGACGTATTTGGAGCACTGCGCCACCGGTTTCGTGAATTGAATCACCGCCTGGAAAAAATGGAGGCGTTCGTGACTTCGCGAGAATTCGAAATTGACCAGGAACTGGGCAGGAAATAGCCAACCAAGGGTCTGAAAAGCCAACTATTCGACAGGACGAGACGAATTGACGCCAGGATGTAACCAAAGTGTTCTGACTTACGTCAATAATTACAAGGGAACACGGTCTTAATGGAAGAGCAACATGAAACAGCTCGCCAAACAAGGAACATGGAGTAACAAAATGAACAGCAGTCCGCAGACGGTCAAGGCTCCAAAAATCAAGCCCAGAGCGCCCATCTATGCTTCGCCCTGGATGGCCCTCTACCTGGTTCTTCGCAACGAAGTCATGCAATCCCGCAGCACCAGCGGTTGAAACTTAGTGTGCGTGGTAGTCTTTTTCCCCTGCCGTTACTTCCAGGTTCAACCGGTTCTGCTGAGGAGGTAATGGGCACGTCGAATAATCGTTAAAGACGCATGGTGGGTTGTAAGCCTTGTTGAAGTCCACGACCAGTCGCCCTTTTTCCGGCAATCCATCACTGTATAAAAACCGCCCTGCCCCATATGTGTCTTTGCCACTGGTCCGGTCAGCGAACAGGAACCAGACCGACTCGGATTCCTCATCGCCCAATCCCAGCAATTGATAACCCTGACCGTCCCGTTCAAATTCCACGTAGCCGTAAACCGGAGTTGGGCTAAGCTGACCAAGGACATTACCGATTTCAATCGTCTCACCTTCAGGCGCTGGGGTGAAGCGGGTCTCGAACCTCCAGTCTCCCTGGATTTCGTAATTTTCGACCCCGGCAAAATTCTTTAGCGCTACTGCCTGCGAGTCCTTGATTCTCAGGGCATAGCCTTCTCTGAAGATCACGTAAAAACTCAGGTTTCCGCTGCTCACCACCGTCGGCTCGCCCTGGTTATCTGCGACCAGCGTGGCTTCACCCATTTCTGTGCCATTAACCAAAACCCCGCTGCCGGGTGCCGCTACAAACCGAATCTCACCGCCATTGACGGAAACAGTCCCCCATTCTTCTGGACCTCCTTCGATCCTGATCGTCGAAGACGGAGAACTTCCAACCCGGTTTTCGCCTTCCTGCAACCATTCAAGACCCACCAGGGTCAGCCAGCCATCTTCGCTGGCAAGGCGCGCATGCCTGCGCTCTCTCCAATCTCGAATTTCTTCTTCATGTGATACCGCAGCAGCACCCGCTGTCAAAATGCCCGCAAAAAGCGTCAGTACCAGGGTTGCACCAATCACTTTTTTCACTTGATACGCCCGTATATATCTTCGTAACGAATGATGTCATCCTCGCCGAAATACTGACCTGTTTGAACCTCGATCAAGTGTACGTCTTCCGTTCCCGGGTTCTCCAGGCGATGCCGCGTTTCCACCGGAATGTAAGTGGATTCATTCGGATTGAGCAGAAATTCCTGATCTCCCAGGCGCACTTTTGCGACGCCCTTTATTACCGTCCAGTGTTCGGCACGCTTGTGATGCATCTGCAGGGACAATACTTGCCCTGGCTTGACGACCAGGCGCTTGACCTTGCAGTCGTCCGCATCCTCCAGGATCGAAAAGCTGCCCCACGGCCGGTACACCGTTTTATGAAACTCCGCAGCCTCGTCTTTGAGGTCACTTAACTGGCTGACGACTTCCTTGACATCCTGCGCGCGGTCGCGGTCAGCCACCAGCACGGCATCGCCGGTATCCACGATGACCAGGTCGTTAACCCCCACTGCCGCCACCAGGCGATCGTCACCCTGGATAAAACAGTTTGTGCTTTCGACCAGGACTGCCTTGCCATGAATCCGGTTACCGGCGTCATCGGATTCATACAATTCGCTGATCGCTTTCCAGGACCCAATATCGCTCCAACCGAAATCACCACCGACTACCGCGCAATTGGTGGCTTTTTCCATCACCGCGTAATCGATAGAATCCGAGGGGCAACGAGCGAACAGGTCCAGCGGTATTTCCATGGGTTGAACCGCCGGATCCATACCGGCCCAACAGGCTTTGCTGCCTTCTGCAATGCCGGGCGCATGTTGTTCCAGGGCATCCAGGTAGGTTCCCGCGGCGAAACAGAACATGCCGGAGTTCCACGCGTAATCTCCCGATTCAAGGTAGGACCTGGCAGTCTCTTCGTCCGGTTTTTCGACAAATGCAGCCACTTCATGTCCACTGCTGTTCGCAAGCCCGGTTCCCTTGCGAATATAGCCATAGCCGGTCTCGGGGTGTGTCGGATAAATGCCAAACGTTACGAGATAACCCCTGCCAGCCAGCACCTTGGCCTCTCCGACGGCTTCCTGGAACTGGTTTTCATCCCGGATCAGATGGTCGGCCGGTAATACCAACATCAGGGTTTCGGCACCGAAAACCTGTTCGATATACAGTGCGGCCAGGGCGATGGCCGGCGCCGTATTTCGACCGACCGGTTCAAGCAGGAAGGGATGCTCATGCGCCTGCCCGTCAACTTCATTGTAGAGATCGCGCGTATAGAAGTAATAGTCGCGGCTGGTGACCGTCAATACCGGCTCTGCCCCGGCGACACCCAGCGCCCGGCGAAAAGTTTTTTCCGCCAGGGACTCACCGTCCACCAGCTTCATGAATGGCTTGGGGTGGGCTCGCCTGGATACCGGCCACAACCTCGTGCCGGACCCCCCGGACAAGATAATCGGTACCATTTTCACGGCCGTTTTCTTTTCAGTCATTTTTTCTCGATATCCTTCATACATGCCCGCAGGGACTCTTCCAGGCTGGCGGGACTGATCCCGAATTGCTGCTGAATCCTGGCTGTGTCCAGCACGGAATAGAGCGGACGCCGGGCTTTCTGGGGAAACGCCGCTGAAGCAACAGGCGTTGTCTCCGGGACTTTCGTGAGCAACCCCGCCTCCCGCGCAATGTGGAAGATTTCAACGGCGAAGTCGTACCAGCTGACCACGTCCCGGTCACAGTAATGGTAGATGCCGGATAACTGACCAGCCCCAAGCTGCTCGATCACCAAACGGGTGACTTCTGCCAGGTTACGCGCCCATGTCGGGCGTCCGACCTGGTCGTTGACGATACTGAGCGAAGGCCGCGTGCCAGCGAGCTTCAGCATCGTCAGCAAAAAATTGTTGCCGTGCCCCGAATAGACCCATGAAGTGCGCAAAATGATATGCCGGCAACCACTCTCAATGATGGACTGCTCGCCGGCCAATTTGCTTTCCCCATAAACACCCAGAGGACCGGCCACATCTGACTCCAGGTAAGGCCGGGGTGATTGACCATCAAACACGTAATCTGTCGAGTAATGCACCATCAGGCGATGATTGAGGTGGCACCAGCGTGCCAATCGTTGCGGCAGATCCCGGTTTACGTTGAACGCGACCTCCCTTTCGTCCTCTGCCAGGTCGACCGCCGTATAAGCCGCCGCATTGACGATGATGTCCGGACGCGTCCGGTTGAGCAGCGTTTCAAGCCGGCCAAGATCACCCAGGTCCTGGACCTGCATGTTTTTCAAACCGGGAAACGGGGTACGGTCGACAGAAATGACTTCACCCAGTTGCTCCAGTTGAGGCAGCAATTCCTGCCCCAGCTGGCCCGATGCACCGGTCAGCAGTATGTTCATGGAAGGATTCGCGGCAAAGCGTCCGCTGCAACTTCTTTCAGCAGCGGCGCCGCTGCATCTTTAGCTGACAACTGCCCGGAAGAAACCGGCCAGCTGATACCGATATCCGGATCATCCCAGGCGATTGCGGCATCGTATTCAGCGTAGAATACGTCTGTGCAGAGATAGCTGAGCAGAACCGAGTCGCCGAGGACACAGAACCCGTGAGCGAAGCCTTCCGGGATATATAACTGACGATGGTTTTCTGCTGACAACTCAACGCCCGCCCACTGGCGAAAAGTGGGAGAGTCCGTGCGGATGTCCACGGCCACGTCAAAAGCGCGGCCCTCCAGCACAGACACCAGCTTACCCTGTGGCCTCGGATACTGGTAGTGCAAGCCGCGAACAACTCCCGGGCCCGAACGCGAAAGATTCGACTGCACGAACCGCGCGGAGATTCCCAGCTCCCGGTAACGTTCCTCGTTCCAGGACTCCATGAAAAACCCCCGGGAATCGCCGTGAACCCGTGGTTCAATGACGATCAGGCCGGGGATTCCGGTTTTAATGACGTTCACTCTTAATGTGTCCTTCTGAGAAGTCCGAGCAGGTACTCACCGTAACCGCTTTTACGCAATGGTTCTGCGAGTTTACGAACCTGTGTTTCATCTATCCAGCCCTGCATGTATGCAATTTCTTCCGGGCAGGCGACCTTGAGGCCCTGGCGGCTTTCGATCGTCTCGATGAAATTCGCGGCCTGTTGCAGAGATTCATGCGTGCCGGTATCCAGCCAGGCATACCCCCTGCCCAAACGTTCGACCGAGAGGCTGCCGTCCCGCAGGTAGATTCGGTTCAGGTCAGTAATTTCGAGCTCACCACGGGGCGAAGGGGCCAGGCCACGCGCAAATTCGCTGGCGCGCCCATCGTAAAAATACAGTCCGGTGATGGCGTAATTTGACAGCGGCCGGGCCGGCTTTTCCTCGATACTCAATACCCGGTAATCATCATCGAACTCAACGACGCCGTAGCGTTCCGGATCACGCACCCAGTAACCAAAAACCGTGGCGCCCTCGCACTCAGCCGTGGCCCGGGTCAGAACTTCTCTGAGGCCACCGCCATGGAAAATATTGTCTCCCAGGATCAGGCAGGAAGGGGCGCCGTCGAGGAAGTCCTCCGCGATGATCAACGCCTGCGCGAGGCCTTCCGGTTCTGGCTGCACGGCGTATTCCAGCCGGATGCCCCAGTCGCTGCCATCACCCAGCAACTGGCGGAACAATGCCTGCTCGTGCGGCGTTGTAATGATCATGATTTCCCTGATATTGGCCTGCATCAGGGTAGCCAACGGGTAAAAAATCATCGGCTTGTCGTAGACCGGCAATAACTGCTTGCTGACGACACGGGTCAGCGGGTAAAGCCGTGTACCGCTCCCGCCGGCGAGAATAATTCCTTTTCTTGACACTGTCTGGCTCCGTTTAGTCGTTATCGCCGAGGCCGAGCCGCTCACCCTGGTAACTGCCGTCCAGAACCCGCTCCACCCAGGTGTTGTTTTGAACGTACCAGTCGACCGTATGCTGCAATCCCGTTTCGAAATCCACCGATGGAGCCCAGCCGGTTTCATCCATCAGCTTGTTGCAGTCGATCGCATACCTCCGGTCGTGACCCGGGCGGTCCGTAACATGTTCGATCAGTTGCCGGCGAGAGCCGAAACCCGGGTCCGGGCGCAACTGGTCTACCGCATCGCAGATCGCTTCGACTACCTGCATATTGGTACGTTCGGACAGACCGCCGACATTATAGACTTCACCAGGCTGCCCTTTGCCCAGCACCGTATTGATCGCATCGACATGATCGTTCACGAACAACCAGTCCCTGACCTGCAATCCGTCGCCGTACACGGGCAGCGACTGGAGACCCAGGGCGTTGAGTATCATCAGCGGTATCAGTTTTTCCGGAAACTGGTACGGTCCATAGTTATTTGAACAGTTGGTGGTCAGCGTAGGCAGGCCATAAGTATGCCGGAACGCCCTGACCAGGTGATCGGACCCCGCCTTGGACGCCGCATAAGGGGAATTTGGCGCATAAGCTGTGGTTTCGTGGAATGCCCCGGTCGCACCCAGGCTGCCATACACTTCATCGGTGGATACGTGGAGAAAACGAAACCCTTCGCGCGCGGATGCCGGCAACTGTTTCCAATGGTCCAGCGCGCATTGCAGCAGGTTCAGCGTACCGACGATGTTGGTTTCCACGAAGGCGCCCGGACCGTCAATAGACCGGTCCACATGGCTTTCAGCCGCAAAATTCACCACGGCATCCGGCTGGTAACGGTCGAACAGATCGCTGACCAGGCCAGCATCTCCTATATCGCCATGAACGAAGAGATGACGGCTATCACCGCGCAAAGGCTGGAGGGTATCGAGGTTGCCGGCATACGTCAGCAGGTCGAGATTTACGATACGCAAATCTTCATCCTGCGAAAGGCATCTCAGCACATAGTTACCGCCGATGAAACCAGCGCCACCGGTGACGAGTAGAGTACGCATCGTTTACACCTGTCGGGTCAGGGTCAGAAAGGAATATCGTCTTCGGCGAAGTTGTCTTCAACCGGTGCGGCGGCAGCAGGCTGCGCCGGCGCTTTGCGTTGCGGGGCCGGTTGACTGTCTCGGAAGCCTCCACCGGCCGGACGATCAGAAGACTCTCCGGCGCGGCCGCCCAGCATTTGCATTTCACTGGCGACAACTTCGGTGGTGTAGCGATCCTGACCATCTTGCCCCTGCCACTTGCGTGTACGCAGCGACCCTTCGATATAAACCTGTCGTCCCTTGCGCAGATACTCGCCTGCAATTTCGGCGAGGCGATTGAAAAACACCACCCGGTGCCATTCTGTACGCTCCTGGTTTTCCCCTGTCTGCTTGTCGCGCCAGGACTCTGAAGTCGCAACGGTAATATTGGTAATTGCTGCACCGCTTGCGGTATAGCGTGTTTCCGGATCTGCACCCAGGTTGCCAACCAGAATGACTTTGTTTACACCACGTGCCATCAGGCATCTCCTTGAAAATCAGTGCTGAAATTGTAGCACAGTCACCGCCGCTCTCCTGTCGGAAAAGTGCTCGGCGACGACCACTTGAGAACCCCGCCCCAGACCGCGCAAATCGCGCCTGCCAGTAACAATGCCGCCTGGCTGCCGAAGTACGTGAGCAGCCAGCCGCCGGCCACTCCACCAAAAAAGGCTCCCAGGAACTGGAAAGTGCTGTATATACCCAGCCTGCGGCCCCTGCCCCTGCTGCCCGTAATGCGCGATAGCAGAGACGGCATGGAAGCCTCGAGCAGATTGAAGCCCAGGAAGTAAATCGCCAGCAACACACCCAGCCCGGCGAGGTTTGAACTGACGGGCAGGATGCCGATCGCCAGCGCGAGAATCAAAAAGGCCCAGGGCAACATAGTGGCTTCAGAGCCTCCGGCACCCACTTTTCGAAGCACCGGCAACATGAAAACGATCGACCCTGCCATTGCGGGAACGTAGATTTTCCAGTGCTCTGACAGGCTGAAGCCAAAATCTCCAACCAGCATCGGCGGCAAAGACACGAACAGCAAGGTCATCGCGCCATGTAACAGGAAAACACTGGCGGCCAGAAGCCACACAGGCCGCATGTCGACTGTGCTGGAGTGCACCGGTTCTTCCTGTGGCACCGGTGTACCCGGAATGGTCAGGACCAATCCGATGCCCATGATCGCAAAAACTACCGTCAGCCAGAACAGGCCTTGCAACCCCAGTAACGTCGCCAGGGGCACGGACAGGCCCATTGAAAGCAGGAATGCCCCGCCAATACCGATACCGATAATCGCCATGATGACCGGCCGTCGCTCGGGGCGTGTCAGGTCCGCCGCCAGCGCCATCGCCACGCCCGCAATCGCGCCGCATCCCTGCAGGGCTCGCCCAATGATCAGCAGCATCATCGAATCGGCCATTGCCGCGACGACCCCACCCGCGGCAAACAGCGCCAGGCCAAGCAGCAACACCGGCTTTCTCCCCCAGCGATCGGATAGCCATCCAAATGGCTGCTGCAACACCGCCTGAGTCAGGCCGTAGATACCGACTGCAATGCCGGCGGCCTGCGGAGTAAATCCTTTCACCCCCTGTGCGAGTATCATGAACACCGGTAGAATCAGGAAGAGGCCGAGCATGCGAAGCGTAATCACGCCTGAAAGTGTGGCCGCGTATCTGAGCTCCTGCGATTTTTCTTTGTTTTCTGGCAAGATGGGCTCCCGAAAGGAAAGGCATTATATGTGTTACAGCCTTGTGTTCATACAGGCCGTATTTATAATTGGCCAAATTCCATCAAAAGGAAAATAGTGTTGGACTCTACTGCCACCAGGACCACCAGTTCCCCCTCGATGCCTGACGTTCAATGCGTTTTTGAATTGTGCGAAGACGACATGTCAGCGGTCGACCAACTGATCAGGGAAAGTCTCGACTCAAACGTGGTTCTGATTCGCCAGATCGCCGAATATATCATCGGTTCCGGCGGCAAGCGATTGCGTCCGATGCTGGTGGTGTTGGCCGCAAAAGCCTGCGGTTACCAGGGCCGGCATCATATTACTGCAGCGGCCATCATCGAGTTCATCCACACGGCAACCCTGCTGCATGATGACGTGGTTGACGAATCTGACCTGCGCCGCGGTAAGGATTCTGCGCACGCTGTCTGGGGTAACGCTGCCAGCGTCCTGGTCGGGGATTTCCTCTATTCCAGGAGCTTCCAGATGATGGTCGGCATCGATTCGATGCGGGTCATGGAGGTCCTTTCTGACGCCACCAATACCATCGCTGAAGGCGAGGTCGAGCAGCTATTGAACCTGCACGATCCTGAAGTCAGCGAGGCACGCTATTTCAGCGTGATTGAAAAAAAGACTGCCAAGCTGTTCGAAGCAGCCTGTCAACTGGGAGCCGTTTTATCCGGGAAACCGCAACGGGAAATGCAATTGGCGAAATTCGGACGTGAACTGGGCACGGCATTCCAGGTCGCCGACGATGTGCTGGACTACACGGCAGATGCGGAAACACTGGGTAAAAACATCGGCGACGACCTGGCAGAGGGCAAACCAACCCTGCCGCTGATCCGGTGCAGGCAAACCCTCGATCACGATCAGCAGAACATCATTGATGAGTCCATCCGCCATGGCGGCATCGGACGGATGGACGAGATCGTGGAATTGATCCGGATCAGCGGCGCCCTGGATGAGACCATGGACGAAGCCCGTAACCGGGCCGGGGCAGCGGTAAAAGCGCTTGACGGGCTGCCGGCGTCCAGATGGAAGGACGCGATGGTCAGCCTGGCTTCTTACAGCGTTTCCCGCCAGTTCTAACCGAGCTGTTCGTTCCAGTCGCTGATGCGCTTGGCCTGGGCGACCAGGATATCCGCCTCACCTTCCAGTTCGATCGATTGCAGCACGTCATCCATCTCAATAGCATCGACCACTGCCTGGTCCTGCGCGTCCAGAACTTCGCCAAATACCGTGTGACGGCCGTCCAGCCAGGGCGTTTCGACATGCGTGATAAAAAACTGGCTGCCGTTGGTTCCAGGACCTGCGTTGGCCATTGAAAGCTTGCCCGGGGCATCGTGTTTGAGGTCCGGTCTGCACTCGTCCTCGAAGCGGTATCCAGGCCCCCCCGTGCCCGTCCCTTGCGGGCAGCCACCCTGGATCATGAAGTCGGGGATCACCCGGTGAAAGGCCAGACCATCGTAGTAACCTCTTTTAGCAAGATTAACGAAATTAGCTACAGTTACTGGTGTTTTATCAGCAAATAAACGGAGTTTAATATCGCCTTTATTGGTATGCATGACGACTCTGACTTCCTGGATTGAATCACTCACAACGAATTGCTCCTCTGAAAATTATTTTGCAACCTTTTCACTCTTCGCGCGGTCTACTTACATAAGGCCGCGGGATGGTCTCTCCCTCAACCTACAGGGTAAACTCTGCACTCCTCACCCCTGACCCGCGGCCTTACTTGTGTCCGCAGGAAAAATATCCTGTTCTTCGAACGATAAACCACTCAGGGTGGCGAACTGTTGCCCCCGGTCCCGGTAGTCCCTGAACTGTGGAAAACTGGGAGCACCGGGTGACAATAAAATAACACCGCCCGTTGGTGTCAACTTTTTTGCCAGCTCAACTGCCCCGGACAGCTGCTGGCATCTATGCAGCCCCTTCCGCGGAGCAATGTCAAGTTTTTCCATATCGGATATGATGCGGGCGCCATTGTCTGGAATTCCGATCACCGCGACCGGCAACCTGCGCATGACCACATCCAGGTAGGGCGCCCAGTCCAGCCCCCGGTCCAGGCCACCGACGATCAAGGTTACCTGTCGGTCCGGGAAGGCCTCCAGCGCCGCTGCCGTGGCTACCGGTGTCGAGGAGATGCTGTCATTAATGAATTGTATCCCGTGCCGTTCACCCAGAGACTGCAACCGGTGCGGAAGGCAGCGAAAAGTTTGCAGGCTTTCCAGCCCCACTGCCGGGTCAGCACCAAGCTGGCGCAGCACAGTCAGCGCTGCAGCGATATTCGCCAGGTTATGCGCGCCCGGAAGTCCTGCTGGCGGCTTAACCGGCAGGCGCGTACCAGCATCAAACAGTTTTGCCCTGGCCACCCTGAAGCCTGAAATTGCGTTAAACCAGACCGTATTTGAACGCTCGGAAAGTGTTTTGCACAGCACTTTATCCGTGCCGTTTGCAATCACCGGCCCATCCTCTGTCAATGCGGCAAGCCTGAGCTTGTCTTCATAATAACGCTCCTTACTGCCATGCCAATCGAGATGCTCGGGAGAAAGGTTCAGAATTACTGATATATCAGGCTTTGCCTGCAAGTCCGCTAACTGGTAGCTGGACAGCTCGATCACCCACCAGTCCACATCGCTGCCCCCGCAGGCCAATAGTGGCACGCCGATGTTTCCCGCCAGGCCGACCTTCAGCCCACAGGCCGCAAGCATGTGCGCGATCAATGCCGAAGTCGTACTTTTTCCCTTGGTACCGGTCACACATATGGTTTTTGCAGCGGGATACTCCGCAAACCAGAGTGTGCTGGGAGTAACGATCCTGGCCCCGGCCCGCAGGGCCTTTTGTACGCTGTGACGGTAGGGGCTAATCCCGGGAGAGCGCAGCAGCACATCAAACGTCTCCAGTCCAAGCTCGGAAAGCGGGCCGATGATCAGGCGGTCCTTCTCCTTCAGGTCCTGGACGAAACCCGGATCCGGACGGGACTCATCGACCAGGGCCAGGTCCATTTCAGGATACTTTTTCCTCAGGTAACGCCAGGCAACCCGCCCTTCCCGACCCATCCCGAGGATCGCCACCTTGTTGTGCGGGAGAATCTGCATATCAATCCAGGCTGCCCGCTCCACCTTCATGCACCAGAACCGCCTTTTGTATTGACGGCGGGATGAAGTGCTGCTGTGACGGTCGCAGCAAGTCTTTCAGCGACGGCACCACCAGCGATTCGAGTTCCGGCAGAAGAGCGCGAACCACGGCATGCTGGCGCCATTCATCGCGCGCCCCAAGACTCGCAAGCGCAGCCCGGCTTTCACCGGCCTCACCGACGCATTCGAAAGGCTTTTCGTGACCCAGTTCACACAAGGCCCGGAAACCGGCTTCCTGTTTTTCATCGTTCAGCAGGTCGCCACCCTGGATTCCTGCGACTTCATCCGGCTTCATGAAGACAGCCAGGCTGAGGGCCGCAAACCGGCACTTGGGGCAGTCCAGGCACCATCGGCCAGTAATCCGTGGGCCGTCGATATGGAAATTGCGATTACAACTCGAATACACGGAGTGAAATTCTCGCATCCCGGCAAAGCGCTGTACGATCGCCAGTTCAGAGTAGGGCCTGAGTATGGAGAAGTACTCGATATCCGGGCTGACCTGCCGCGCGATCACTTCTCTGAATGCACGCTCGAAGGCCGAACTCTTGCTGTATTGGTGGTTTATTTCCCTGCCTTCCAGCGTCTTCCGCGTGGCTTCATCTGCCGAGCGTTCATTGGCAAAAACGATGTAGCGGCAGCCGTAGAGGATCGAAGCGCACAGGAGAATGGCCGAATTGATGGCTGTCACCGGCACATGACCATTCAGCGCGCCGGCTTGGTTCATCAGAGAAAGCTCGGGCGCCAGGCGACGGTCGATGGCGAGCAGTGGCAGCCCCGCAGCCTGCACGGTCTCCCTGATCAATGCAGCGCCCCCCACGCATATCGGCAAGACCGGAATTTCTGCCCGTTTCAGCAGATCCAGGCCCACCAGGCTGTCTTTGCCGCCTCCCATTGCAACCAATGCGCGCTCCGGCAGGATCAGCGGGCGGGCAACCGGCATCCTCCCGGCTCCAGGTTCGGTTTCGAGCTGGGCTTCGGGTTCGGCTTCGGACACGGGAAACCGGACCCTGGCGGCAACGTCGACCTGGTTTACGTAACCGAATTCCGCCAGCCCCTCGACATACAGCCCGGTCAGGAAAATATCGAGGCCCTCCGCAGGAACCGGCTTCGACAGTTCCATGCGAGGACTCAGCCCGGCCTTGTAATAACTGACTCCGGCGACCAGCCAGAGAATCTCCAGCGCCCGGCGGAAACAGGCCTGGCGCGAAGCTTCCGGCGGCCAGGGAGCGTGCGGAAAGGTGATTTGCTCTACCAGTTCGGGACCATTGTCGAAAGCGTAAGAGAGGCTTGCGACACCCGTTTCAGGATGATAATCACAATCCAGGAAGCGGAACGCCGAAGCGTCGCGAGGGTTGGGAATATCCCGGGACGTGTTCACAGGCTTTGGACGCGGTCAGCAAGGGGCTGGATTCTCCGCCAGCTGGGCCCAAAAACCGGGTCCGCCCCGCCGACGTCAGCAGGAATCAACGCCGCATGGGCGCTTTTCAATAACTGTTCGTGCTCGCCTTCCTCGATCAGCAGGCTGAGGCACAGGTCGTTTGCCGACTGGGAGGCCATCAACAGCGGACGCTCCTCGAAATAGCTCATGACCGACTGTATCCTGCTGAGCGCTGTCCTCGCTCCCTGGCCAACCAGGTTCACGCAGACGCAATCCCGGAACAGTCTGACCTTGCAGCGGACTACCAGGTCCTCGACCAGGTCGGCCAGTTCCTCTTTTCCCAGGTGGTTGGCTTGGCAGTCGATCGCGACGGTAGTGGTGGTCTCGGAGGTGGCGACCAGGT
>JAOUCS010000255.1 GCA_029859645.1 Lysobacterales bacterium
ATGCTCGCTGTTATGCGGATTTCGCACCCAGGTACCAGCGGGATAAGCGCCGAATTCATCCTGCAACATTCCCGACAGCACAAAAAATTCCTCGCCACCAAAATGTTGCTGAGGCGGGAAGCGACCGTTGGCTGGCCAACGGTACAAGGCCACCATTTCAGTTGAAAAGAAATACAGGGGCTTCACCTGCAGATCGTCTTCGGCCGGGAACCAGTCGCCACTGTTACTATCGATGCGCAGATTGACATCGTCATCGGCATCAAACTGGTCCAGCTTGACCAGCAGCACGCAACCTTCCTCGCTAAATGGCGAGTGCTTCGAACCCGGCGGATTGCGGAGATAGGTACCGGCCGGATAGTTGCCGTGTTCGTCGGAAAAAACTCCTTCGAGAACCAGAATTTCCTCACCGTGCGGATGGCCATGCTGGGAAAACCGTGAGCCCGCATCATAGCGCACCACGCTGGTAGTATGCCCATGCTCCGCCGCTTCGCGTGCCAATGGCTTACGCCAGACACCCGGCATCGGACTGGCTTCCCATTCCATTTCAGAGGTGCGGATAACGACCGGCTTGTCAAAATTCATGTTTAACATAGGCTGTGGGCAGTAACTGGTAAAGCAAGCCCTGATCTTAATCAGAAATCGCTCCAATTGCAGCAAAACGAAGACAAAAAAAAGCAGCCGCAAAAAGGGGCTGCCAAAGCACGGGATCAAAAACTATCTAAACCCGAGTGCGTCGGGCCAGGTCGATGAAACCTGCAAAACCTGAACCGAACAACTTGGACCGAACGACCTGATCTCAAAGGACAGGAAATCGTTGGAGGACTGACTCTAATGCAGTTTAACTACAGAATTTGAGAGCGAAATCACCTAAATGAATTAAATTCGATTTAATTCAGTGATTTAGCATCGATTTAAAAGATTTTTGTGAACGGATCGACATTTGCCGGCGGTCAGCGACAGTCAGGAATAACCACCCTTCGAAACCATCCCCTGTCGCTCCGGGCAGGTCACAACGCAGCCGCTCGGGGCCCCGCTAATGTTGCCCGGTTTTAACGATCCCGATACGTCGGACCGCCGCTGGCGCAGGGAATGATGGTTAAAGTGCCTGCGACAGGGCTTCCAGGCTCTCACGCGCATCGCCGAACAGCATGCGCGTGTTTTCTTTGACAAACAATGGATTATCGACCCCGGCATAGCCGGCAGCCATACCGCGCTTCAGCACCACGGTGGTCTGACCTTTCCAGACTTCCAGCACCGGCATACCGGCAATGGGGCTCGCCGCGTCTTCCTGTGCCAGCGGGTTCACCGTATCGTTGGCACCAACCACAATAGATACGTCAACATTCGGAAAATCCTTATTGATTTCATCCATCTCGAAAACAATGTCATAAGCCACCTTGGCCTCGGCCAACAGCACGTTCATGTGCCCGGGCATACGTCCGGCAACCGGATGAATACCGAAGCGCACCTTGATGCCTTTCTTCATCAGGTTGCGCGAAATCTCAGCGACCGCATGCTGTGCCTGTGCGGTCGCCATGCCATAACCCGGAACGATCATCACGTCTTTGGCATTGTTCAACAGCTGAGCCATGGCGGTAACATCGATGGTTTGCACTTCACCTTCGATTGCGGGACCGCTGGAGGTACCGCTCGCGGTACCGAAGCCGCCGGCAATCACACTGAGAAAATGTCGGTTCATCGCCCGGCACATGATGTAGCTCAGAATTGCGCCGCTACTGCCTACCAGCGCGCCGGTGACGATCAGCAAATCGTTGGACAGCATGAAACCGGTCGCCGCAGCGGCCCAGCCCGAATAACTGTTCAGCATCGAGATGACAACCGGCATATCAGCCCCGCCAATGGCTGCGACCATGTGGATACCGAACAGCAACGCGAGCGCCGTCATCGCCAGCAGCAACAAGGTAGCCTGTTGATGATCGGCAGCACCAACGAACTTAACCCCGATCACGACCACGGCAACCAGCAATGCCAGGTTGAGCCAGTGACGTGCGGGCAGCAA
>JAOUCS010000055.1 GCA_029859645.1 Lysobacterales bacterium
GCCGCGTTCCAGTTGTTCGAGGAAACTACGGGCGCGGAGCCGCTCCGCCGTATCGAAGGCCTTCTGAGTCCGGCCGAGTTCGAGCTGAAGCTGAACCAGGTCGACATAAACCTGGTACTTGTCCTGGATGTAACCCGTTCTGAAACGGTCTTCGCGCAGGCGCTCCCGGACGCTTTCGATGACTTCGACGGCAGCCTTGAGCTCAGCGACAGCCGCCTCGCGTTGATTGCGACCGGTCAGCGTCCGGGCCCTGCCGTAATGTACCTGCCACATCAAGTCGGGATCGGTGCCGGACGTTACGGCCTCTTCGGCTCGCCCGTAGGCCGTCAGCGCCGGGTTCGCATCGCCTTGCAGACGGGCCAGTTCGCCAAGCGCAAACCAGGCTTCTGCTTCAATATCGGATGCACCGGTTTCACCGGCAATGGCCAAAGCTTGCCTGGCCTCTTTCTCCGCTTTGGCAAACTGTTGCAGTTCACGGTGGGCCAGCGACAGGCGGAGCAGGCTTTCAGACTGAAAATTCAATTCACTTGCATCAACGGCACGTGACAGCGCCTGCTGGTAAAGCGCCTCGGCCTGTTCGTGATGTTTACGCCGGAGCTGCAGGTCACCCAATGCCAGCAGGTTGGCGGTGACGGCCTGTGTCAGGCCGATTTCACGCGCCATTTCAGTCCCCCGTAGAAAATATTGCTCAGCCGTCTGTAAATCGCCCAGCATCAAGTGGAGCCGCCCCATGTCGTGCAGGCCGTCCAGCAACAGGCCGCGAGCTTCGATTTCTTCGTAGATGGCGAGTGCTGCACGATGATTCGCCAGGCCCAGGTCATAGCGGCCATTGCGAATCAGAATATTGCCCTTGCCCCGCAGCCACAGGGCCTCTTCCTTGCGCATGCCGGTTTCCACGGCCAGTGCCAGCGCCCGGTCGATATGCTCCAGGGCCTTATCCAGCCGGCCCAGGCCCAGGTAACAGAAGGCCAGGTTACCGTGATCAAGGCTCATCGACGGCTTGGAATCGAGACTTGCACTGATGGCCAACGCACGTTCGTAATAGGACAGGGCTTCCCGGTAGTGCCCGAGGAGC
This sequence comes from Lysobacterales bacterium, assembly GCA_029859645.1. Taxonomy (GTDB): domain Bacteria; phylum Pseudomonadota; class Gammaproteobacteria; order Xanthomonadales; family SZUA-36; genus JAHEFT01. Next base: position 1,076 of record JAOUCS010000055.1, read on the forward strand.
AGGTAGGTGCCGCCGATGTTGCCCAGCGTGTCGCCTTCACCACGTGGAAAGTTAGCCCCTTCGTACAATTCAAGCGCTTTTTGGTACTGCTTCAACGAGGTCTGGTAGTCACCCAGTTCGTCATAGACCAGGCTGAGATTGTTCATGGTGGACCCGGCCAGCCGTGCGTCCCCCAGTTCACTGCCGATGGTGCTGGCCTGCTGAAACCAGGCAATGGCCTGGTCATAATTTCCCAGGTCCCATTCGAGCAGGCCCAGCACGTTCAGCGTTTTACCCTCCGCGAGGCGGTGTCGCAGTACACGCGAGTCTTCAAGCGAGCCTTCGAGGTATTTTCGGGACTGTTTGTAATTACCCAGCCGCCAGTGGCATTCACCGATGAAGTGCTCGGCCCTGGCTTCATTGAACCGGTCGCCATTCTGTTCGTACAGAACCTGTAGTTTTTCGAACTGTGGCAGGGTCGTCTCCGGACCCTCGGCCCGGTACTGCTTGATCACGGCATCCAGTTCCGCCGACTCCTTGAATTCCGCCGCCACTTGCCCACTTGGCAGCAGCACCAGGGCGGCGAACAGCAGTACCAGGTAACGGTGGCGATTCGGCTGCATGGCGCTACCGTTCCATTACCCGGAATGCGAGGTGTTTCGACGTAATCGTCTCACCATTGGGCAGCTCGGCTTCGACCCTGAAGAAAAAGTCTCCGTTGGGATCCAGTTTCATTTCATTCTGGACAGCCCACTCGTTGTCCTGCAGGTGTTCGGTCCACAACACGTCTCCAGCATCCGACAGAACGAACACGGTGTAATGGCTGCCCTCGGGAAATTCTGTCCAGCGGATCGGTGAGCCCATTGAAAGTACCTGGTCGCGGCCGGGTAAAATGACTTCAAGCCCGCTTACAGGCCGGTCGATATTTCTCAGTTGCCGGGTTTCTGGCGCGATGGCCGGTGCTTTGACCGGCTCTTTTACGGCTATGAATAGCACTCCCAGCAGAACAACCGCTGCCATAGCCCATGCAGGAGCCCATCTAATCCGCTGGGAAGAAGGTGTTCTTGCGAGGGATTTGGCGGTAGCAATGGCATCCTCGGATGCAGGTGTAGCCTGGGGGTCATTGTGCTGGCGATGCAGCATACCGATACGTGCCTGGCAGTAGCGGCAGTCGGCCAGGTGACGCTCCAGCTTCTGCCGTTCCGCTTCCAGGACCTGGCCGTCGAAATATTCAGCGATGGCCTGGTCTTGCGGGCAAAACGGGGTGCGTTCAGTCAGTTCTGCAGACTGCAGAACAAGGGGGTCCGTATGTTTGTACTTGTCCATCACATTCCGTGTACGGATTGGAAATCAGGTTTTTCGCCTGTTTTGCAAATCCATAGAGCGCATGTTCTGAAAAAGTGCTTTCAGTGCGGCTTGCAGGTGGCGCCAGGCGCGGTTGGTATCGCCCAGGTGGTTCAGTTCGGCGATTTTTTTCAGGCTCAGGCCTTCCCGGAACCGCAGGGCCAACAGCAATCGCTGGCGATGTGGTAGCTGACCCAGAGCCCACTGCAGGCGCTCCAGTTCCTGTTGTTTCTGGGCTTCGAGTTCGGGCCCGATACCCGGATCTGGCAAAAACTCAACGCGGCGGGCAGCCTGGTTTTGGCGGTGTTTTTTTCTGCGGCGATTTTGCACGGTGATCTGCCAGCGCTGACGTGGCGTCAGCAGGGCATAGACCCGCTTGATGGAACTGACCAGTATATCCCGGGTCAGATCAGGGAAATCGGCCTGCAGCGCCTGGAAGGTGGATTCCTTGTCCAGGCCCTGTTCGATGGCCAGTCGATAGACGGCCCGATCGAAGGCAGGAAGTGCGGAAATCGCCGGTAACAGCGTGGCTCTCCCGTATTCGTGCCGGTGCCAGTCCACGCAAAGGTTAAAGACGACGGCTCCCAGCCAGGTGCGGAACTTGCAGGGACTGGAAGCGTTATATTTCAGCAGGCGGCGAAAACCGTCATCGACCAGTTTTTCGCACACGAACAAAAAACATTCGTTGCTGCGATCGTGCTGGTACTCGAACTGAATGGCTGTTTTCATGATCAGCCCGGAATAGTGATCCAGGAATTTCACCCACGCAGGTCCCGGGTCTGAAGAACTCAAGCGATGCAGGATATCCTCAACGGATTGTTCGGGATCGTGCTTGTTGAAGTGGTCTTTTTTCATGCCGCATGAACGTCTTGCAACGCCCGGCCAGCCAGATATAAGGGCTTCCATGCGGATCAGGATTTATCGCCGGGTGTATTACTAACCTTAGCAGAGTAGGCAGGAATTGCAGGGAAGGGACTGATCAGGCCTTTGATTTTACGGGTGGTTTGACCCCGATATGTCGCTCACCGCGAGCTTTTGCCAGCTCTATCTGGCGGGCTCTTTCCAGCAATCCCTCGCGTTTTTTATCATTCAGCCGATGATGGCAACGCGGGCAGGAAACATGGAGTTCGAACAGCGGTGATTCACGGTCATCGTCGGTCAACGGCATGCGGCAGGCGGGGCAGACTTCAAAGTCACCTTCCTGCAGGCTGTGGTCAACGGTGACGCGATTGTCGAAGACGAAACAATCGCCCTGCCAAAGACTTTCTTCCTGCGGCACGGACTCGAGATAATTGAGTATGCCGCCATCCAGGTGGTAAACGTTTTTGAAGCCCAGGCCCAGCAGGTAGGAAGTCGCTTTTTCACAGCGAATGCCACCGGTGCAGAACATGGCGACCTCCTGGTCTTTCGCCGGGTCCAGGTGGCTGCTTACCCAATCCGGGAAATCACGGAACGAAGTGGTTTCCGGATCTTCGGCGCCGCTGAAAGTTCCCAGGTGGTGCTCGTAATGGTTGCGGGTGTCGATCAAGCGCACGTTTTCACGTGATATCAGCTCGTTCCAGTCTTCCGGCGCCACGTACTCGCCGACGGCCTGATTCGGGTCGACGCCTTCGACGCCCAGGCTCACAATTTCCTTCTTTAGCCGAACTTTCATGCGGTAGAAGGGCTGCTCATCAGCCCAGGATTCCTTGTAATGCAGGTCCTGGAACCGCGTGTCGGTTTTCAGTTCCTCGAACAGGCGGCGTACTCCGGTTTCCGGGCCGCTGATGGTGCCGTTGATTCCCTCCTCGGCCAACAGGATGCTGCCCAGCAGACCAAGTTCTTCGCAGCGCCGCTGCAGTGATTCGCGGACCGCACGGTAATCGGGCAGCGCAACAAACTTGTAAAAAGCGGCTACGAGGTATTTTTCCATCGGACTATTCTAGTTCAGCCTTCAAGTTCGGGTCAGCTATGGGTGGCGTAGCCGCCCAGCAGTTTTTTCAGGCTTTCGACCATGCGGGTGACCGTGCCGGTCAGCAGCACGAAATCTGCATCCATGCGAGCCAGGGGATCCTCGTAATCGGGCGTATCGACGGCGTCACCTTCGATAAACTTAAGCTTGCTGATGTCACCGGCTTCATTAATCACGCAGCTAAGCACTTCATCGAAGCCGACCCCCAGGTGGGTCAGTCTCATGCCATCCACCACGTGCTTGCGGATAGACGCATCGGTCAGCTCGAATTCCCGCCAGGTCGCGATCGATTTGCTGTCCGACACATCCTGCATGCGGCATTCGCGCCCGAGGCTGAAACCAAGCAGTGATTCACCCAGGAAAATGCGTTTCAACAACTCTGACGGTTCATGGCTAAATGCCAGGGGCACACAGGTGAATTCACCGAAGCAGGTCCTGAGGTGATCGATAAACCACTCGGCCTTGCTGTCGGTGCCGGCATCGATGGCCAGCAACGATTCAGAGTGAATGAAACAGCCGCGGCTGCGATCCGATTTCAGCAGGGCTTTGGGCAGCAGTTCCTCCCTGGTTTCCTCGCGCAGGCGGCGCAGCTCACTACGGGGTGGTTCCTGTGTCATGCGCGAGCGGTATTCGTCCACCTTGTCGACCAGCGCCTCCTTGATGGCGGCGACGGGCAGCACCCGGCTTTGTGTGCGCAATTGCAACAGGTCAGCGCCGTGCAGGCGCCTGCACAGGGGGGCGCCATCAAACTCGGCGGGAGCTTCCCAACCTGCACTGCGCTCGGAATAAGCGCCACAGGGCGAAAAGGCGTTTTCAGCGAGGATTTCCGACAGTTTTTCTTCGGTTTTTGGCCATGGGCTGGTGATTCGGTAAAAGCGCAAATTGCGAAACATTTATGGATCCTGGGGCGATGGAGGCGGGGGATTATAGACCATCCGGACCGACATGTGGGTTGCTACCCGAAGGCATCAACGAGCGTTACCTGGTCCGGGGTTCCACGATCAGGTAGCTGGTGGGTGTGTCTCCGATGTTTATTGCTTCATGAACGGTGCGTTCGGTTGTGGACCAGGTGCCGTCAGACCGGGTGGTCACGGTTCGCTGTCCGGCGGCATCGGTGATGCTCAGCGTGCCTCCTTCCAGCACGTAACCAAAGTGCGGGTTATGGTAGTGCTTTTCATGGCCCACGCCCGGCGGAAAAACGCAGCGTCCAACCCGAACGGTTTCATCTTCATATTGAACTTCGCAGGTTTTTTGGCCTTTCCAGCCCGCGTCGAAGGCATGGGGAAGGTCCGGTTGCTCAGCTGCCGTTGCGGTCGTCGTCAAGCAAAGCAGGTTTGCTGAAATTAATACCATGACAGCTGTCGCTAAATTCATTTACCGGTTCTCCCGTTCTTGTCAGTACAATGTGTTGACGAGTGGCACGAGTGCCATGACCAGTGCTTCGGTGTAGACACTTTCCCGTGTATAGAGTCCATGGGTCAGCAATCCGAAAGCACCGCCCTGGTGCTTGCTGTTGACGGTGGAAAAAACCTGGTCATTCGCCTCTCCCAGTTCCATCCCCGCGTCGATCAGCTCTTTTATGGCCATGGGCAATGGCAGGCAGACTGTGCGGGCCTCGCCGATGTTACCGTCCGGACTGTGAATAGCCATCCAGGCAAATGCGACCAGCTGCTTGTCAATGGTTTCGATGCCGCCTTCAAGACCGACGGAGAATGTTGCATCCGGGTGCAGCTGGAGGGCATTGGTGGCCCGGTTGCTGGCGCCTTGCCTGGTCTCCTGGTCCGAGAGGGGTTGCTCACTGACCCCGGAGTCGACACTGACGGATAAGTAGTTGATGCGGGAGGCAGGGAATTGCAATGAAAAAGCGGCTTCGACGGCACGGATTTTCACTGGATTATGAGATGCGATGACAACCTTCATGACCAGCTTTCATTGAACAGGCGCAGCAGGTTGGCGCCCAGCAGTTTTTCCACCCGGGCTTCGCTGTAGCCCCTGGCCAGCAGCAAGTCCGCCAGCGTTTCGAATCGCTGCGGTGTATTCAGATCATTGGCGAACAGGTAGCCGGTTTCCGTCTCGTAGGGAGCGGCGATACCCAGTTCCGCCCGGCGGCGCGTTGATTTTCTGAAGTTCTCGATGTACTCCGGAGTCAGCGTCGTGTGAGAAATAGTTCCATCGGTGCCCATGGCGACATGGTCCTCCCCGGCGACATTAATCACGTGTTCAACGTGGCGAACAACATCATTTGCGGTCGGCTGCTTGCCCCTGGCCAGGTAAGGCATGATGAACACACCGATCACGCCGCCGGTGTCGGCAACGGCCTTTATTTCCGCATCGGTGCGATGCCGGGGATGTTCCGCCAGCGTGTACATGCCCGTGTGAGTGAAGCTGACCGGGCGTTTTGAAGCGGCGATGGCGTCCGCCGTCGTCCTGCGGCCACAATGACTGAGGTCGATGAGGATATTCAGTTCATTCAACTTCTCGATGGCCTGGAGACCGGTGCGGCTGAGGCCGGCGTCAGCGGGTTCCATGCAGCCGTCGCCCAGCAGGTTGCGACGGTTGTAGGTCGGTTGAATGATGCGTACACCGATTTGATGCAAGGCGTCAAGCCGGCCCAGGTCGTCTTCGAAAGACACGCCATCCTGCAGGCCGTAGATCAGGCCGGTCTTTCCCTGCTGTTTGGCTGCAGGGATATCAGCAGCGCTCCTCACCCGGGCAAGAAAGGCTGGATGGGTATCGATTTCATGTTCCCACTGGGCGATTGAGCGGACGATCTTCTCGAAGGCAGCCAGCGGCGCCATGCCGCCGACATCACCCACGGTCAGGTGTGTCGCGGTCAGGCCGGACGCCCGGATATGGTCCAGTTCCAGTTGACTGAGCCGGGCGTTGTCGTCGCTGGACAAGCCGCCCGGAAAACCCAGGCCGTCGATAATAATACCCTCGCGAAAGAGCCGGGATGCAGCGTCCTGGGCGAACAAAGATGGTGCGGCGACCGCCAGCACTGAACCCGCTGTGTATTGAAGCCATTCTCGCCGCGACAGTGTCATGGCTGCTCCAGGTCCGCAGGGTTAAGGGGGGAAGACAGCAGACGGGTGAATTTTTCCCAGCGTTCCGTGGAGTTGGTAGTGCCGGTTTCTACCCAGCCAGCGACCAGGTCCTTGCCATAGTTGTAGTTGATCACGTAGCTGCGGTAAGCATCGATAAAGTCGATCGATTTTTCAGCTCTTTCCGGGGTGGCCAGCGCGTAACTGACCAACCATTGTTGTGCCTGTTCCGCGGAAAATTCTCCATCCAGGTATTGGCGGGCGGCTTCGTTAGTGGCGTAGTTCAGCTGCACGAGTAAAGCCAGTAACCGGTAATAGCGGTCGGCGTCCGAAGCATCCAGTCCGGCCAGGGGGAACAGGCGATCACGCTCGTATTCGATGCGCTCATCGCCCGGAAAGGCGAGGTCTACCCCGTAGTTGCCGCTGCCCTCGGCAATCAGGGATTGTGGGCTGAATAGTGGGTAGAGGCTGAACTCCTGCCAGCCATTGCCTTCCACCAGGTTCTGCTCAATCAATGCGTTGTAGGTGTGATGTCCCGGGTAACCTTCGTGACAACCCAGGTCCACGGCCTGGTCGATGTAGACAGGCAAGTCCAGGTTCACCTGGATCAGGCTGTGTGAATTGCCCTGGTACCAGTTGTAGGCCGACCAGGGTTGGTCAGTGACATACTCGATGTCGAAGCTCTCATGCTTTGGCAGTTCGATATGCTCCAGGGTCCGTCGACGGCATTCTTCGAGCGCCGCCGTGAACACGAACTCAATGCGTTCCGGCGGGATCATGAAGCGTTTTCGGAACGCGTTCACGCGTTCCGGGAGCGGAGCATTGCCCGGTAACAGATCGTCGATCTGTTCCAGGATCGTTTTGAAGTGTTGTTCCCCGTAAGCCGGCGCTACCGCGCTGAATAGCAGCTGTGACTCCTGGTCGAACGGTATTTTCTCTCCCTGCTCCAGGGTAATTCGGGTCCGCAGCGCCAGCAGCCTCAGTTGCAGGCTTTCGATGCGCTGTGCATCCGCACCTTCAGCCTCCAACTCTCCGAGTTTCTCGGACAGCGCAAGAGCCCGGCTCTCGATATCCTCGAGCGAAAGTTGTTGTTCTTCCGCCATCGCTTTGAATTCCCCGGGCCCGAAATAGGCATCGACCTGTGCCGGGTCATGCCGGGCCATTGAAAGCTCCAGCAGCAGGTACTCTTCAACCAGTGGCTGCAGGTCCTCAGCCTGGGCAGGCCCGGCAAGTGCGAACACCGCAAGCAAGATCAACGGAAGTTTCATAGTGATCGGTTTTCCTGGGAGTGGGGTGTGGTTTGAACCCGAATTTCTTCACCGGCAAAACCGACAATGTCGCCGGCAAGGATCTTTTTACGCTTGCGGGTCTCTGTTTCGCCATTCACCGTGACCAGGCCCTCAGCGATCACACTCTTTGCTTCGCCACCACTGGAGGCCATGCCTTCGAACTTCAGTAGCTTGTAGAGCTCGACGGGTTCGCTGCGAATTTCAACATCACGCACAGGCTCAGTCCCTGAAGTTCTTGAATTGCAATGGCACGGCAAACCCACCTTCTTTCAGCAATGCCATCACGGCCTGCAGGTCGTCGCGTTTTTTACCGGTGACCCGCAGCTGATCGCCCTGGATGGCAGCCTGCACCTTCATTTTCTTTTCCTTGATCAGCTTGACCATTTTCTTGGCCTCGGGCGTGTCAATGCCCTCGCGCACGGTGACCACCTGGGTCGCTGTTTTGAGCTGCACCACCGGATCCGACAACTCCAGGCAGCTGATGTCGATACCACGCTTGACCAGCTTGCTGCACAGCATGTCGTACATCTGCTGAAGCTGGAACTCCGATTCGGTATTCATCGTGATAAGCGACTCGTTGAGTTCAAAATTTGACCCGGTTCCCTTGAAGTCAAAGCGCGTGCTGACTTCACGGTTGGCCTGGTCGACGGCATTGGTAAGTTCATGATGATTGACTTCGGAAACAACGTCGAAAGAAGGCATGGTTCAATCCTGGCAAATAAAACAGTGACGTCAAGATAGAGCCACCGGCGGCTTTGTTCAACGTAAAATAGCCTCTTTGTTCTTTCTGGAGATCACATGAGGCACTGGACTCTGCTTGGTGAAGCACCCATTCCCGGCAGCCGGCAATCGCTGAGCCTGCACCAGGGCAAGGATGATTTCGTCATTTCCATATCCTCTGGTGGTGGTGAATTGATGAGTACCCGCAAGCATGGTTCAGAGGATGCGCTGGGCGCGCTGCCCTGCCGAAGGCTCCGTAACAAGGAGGCGGCCCGGGTGTTGATTGGCGGCCTGGGCATGGGGTTCACGCTGGCAGCGGTGCTTAAGGAAGTGGGTGCAAATGCCGAGGTAACGGTCGCAGAGTTGATTCCCGAGGTGGTGGAATGGAATCGCGGCCCACTGGGTGAGCACAGCGGTTTTCCTTTGAATGACCCTCGGACCAGGGTGCATGTGGGGGATGTTGCGAGACTTTTACGTAACAAGCGGGACTGTTTCGACGTGATCGCCCTGGACGTGGATAACGGGCCCGAGGGCTTGACTCAAAGCGACAACGACTGGCTGTACAGCACAGCGGGCATTACTGCAGCCCAGGCAGCCTTAAAACCCGGCGGCATCATCGCCTACTGGTCGGCCGGGCCCGACCAGGCGTTTCATGACCGCTTGCGGCGCTGTGGCTTGCTGGTCGAAGAGGAGATTGTCTTTGCTCATGGCAAGAAAGGGGCCAGGCATACGATCTGGCTGGCCAGCCTGGACGGTTAGCCATCCGGCAACTAACGACATGGGCGTACAATACCCTTATACTGCGCCGCCGGTGCTGTTCCCTTGCCCCCGCGCCCTCCCGCTCAACAGGAATTCCCAATGTCTGACAATCGCCCTTCCGCAGTTACGTTCCGTGACCTGAACTTGCCCGGCCCGCTGCTGGCCGCGTTGGATGAGGTCGGCTACGAAACGCCGTCCCCGATCCAGTCACAGGCGATTCCCTACCTGCTGGAAGGGATGGACCTGCTGGGTCATGCGCCGACCGGCACCGGTAAAACGGCAGCGTTTGCATTGCCATTGCTCGCACGCCTGGAGATGGATCGGCAACACGTGCAGATCATGGTGTTGACACCCACGCGTGAGCTGGCCATCCAGGTAGCCGAAGCGTTCCAGCGCTATGCGTCGGGTATCAAGGGGTTTCATGTTCTGCCGATTTATGGCGGGTCCGGCTATTCCGGCCAGCTTCGCCAGTTGCGGCGGGGTGTCCATGCTGTGGTGGGCACACCGGGACGGGTCATGGATCATATGCGCAAGGGCACGTTGAAGCTGGATGGGCTGCAGGCCCTGGTGCTGGATGAAGCCGACGAGATGCTGCGCATGGGCTTTATCGATGATGTGGACTGGATTCTGGAGAAAACGCCAAAAGATCGGCAAATGGCCCTTTTCTCAGCCACGATGCCTAAAGAAATCCAGAGCATCGCCAGGCGCCACCTGCGCGATCCGCGGGAAATCGCCATCAAGACCAAAACCGCCAACCCCGATACGATCCGGCAGCGCTACTGGTCCGTCGACCGCACCCATAAGCTGGACGCGCTGACCCGCATCCTGGAAGTCGAGCCGTTTGACGCCATGATCATGTTCGTGCGCACCAAGACCGCCACGGCGATGTTGAGCGAGCGGCTCGAGGCACGGGGGTACTCGTCGGCGCCTCTCAATGGAGACATGGCGCAGAAAGACCGCGAACGGACCGTTGACCGCCTGAAGAAGGGGGATCTGGATATCCTGGTCGCCACGGATGTGGCTGCGCGCGGGCTGGACGTCGAGCGAATCAGCCACGTGGTCAATTACGATATCCCGAACGACACCGAAGCCTATATCCACCGCATCGGACGGACCGGCCGCGCCGGGCGCAAAGGGGAGGCGATCCTGTTCGTCGCACCCCGCGAACGGCGTATGCTGAGCGCGATTGAAAGGGCGACGCGCCAGAAAATCGAGCCCCTGCAGTTGCCGTCGACCGAGATGGTCAACAACAAACGCATATCCAACTTCAAGCAAAGCATCACCGATACACTGGCGGCCGGCGACCTGGTGTTCATCCATGGTTTGCTCGAGCAATACCGGCTTGAACATGATGTTCCGGCAATGGACATTGCCGCCGCACTGGCTCAAATGGCCATGGGCGAACAGCCGCTGTTACTCGAACCTGAAAAGCCCGGGCGTCACCGGCAGGAAAACGAGCCCCGTGGAAAACGCGGTGAATCGCGTAAGAAAAAGCCGCAGACCAGTCCGGGTAAAGGGATGGAGCGGTTCCGGGTTGAAGTGGGTCACCAGCACAACATAAAGCCTGGCAATATCGTCGGCGCGATCGCCAACGAGGCAGGGCTGGCAGGTAAGTACATCGGGCATATCGACATACACGCCACCCATTCGTTTGTAGATTTGCCCAAGGACATGCCGGACGATGTTTTCCAGGACCTGAGGAATCTGCGGGTGCGTGGTCAGCGCATGAATATCTCGCTGGTCAAGCCCACAGGAAAACGGCGGACAAAGGGCCGGTGACCACTTTAACTATCGTTCAGCGCCCCGGATCGGGATTCAGCCCACGTGTGCAGCATGTCATCCTGACCGCGGTTTAGTCATCTTCATCCTTTTTCGGGCGAGGGGTGTCCGTGATCTGATCGAGCACCAGGTCGCGCACCTCCATCAGCTCGTATGCAGTAACCACGTTTGAATTGCAGAAGATGACAACCGATGTTCGGCGGTCCGGATATCGCACATAATAAGTCGTAAAACCAACCCATGATCCCGTATGGGCTACCTGCTTCAGCCCGCGGTAGGTATCGACGCCCTGCCCCCAGGCGTAATTTCCACTGACGCTGTAGGTCTGTTCCATCCGGCTGACCAGCGCATCCCCGGTTGAGCCAAGAATGTTGTGGTAGAAGTTCTGGTCCCACTTGAACCAGTCGTCCAGGTTCGTATAAACACCGCCATCGCCGACCCAGCTCAGGTTGGTCATGAAGATGGAATAACCGCCGTCTTTATTTCGGTGATAACCGTCAACACGGTTTCGGACAACGTCGTTCACTTCGTCATTGAAGAAGCTCCGGTTCATACCCAGTGGTCCGAATATATTTTCTTGGGCGTAGGCGCGCAGCGACTGCCCTGTTACGGCTTCAACGATCTGCGAGAGCAGGAAATAGGCGGTGTTCGAGTAGGCGAACTCGGTTTCCGGCGGCGCAAACAGGGGGATGGTTTTCACTCGATCGTAAAACTCGCGAATACTCAGGTAATCCTTGTTTTCAAGGTCCAGGTCTTCACCGCTGGCGGTCTTCAGCGCCGGCAGTCCTTTCTCATAGTCAGGAATGCCGCTGACATGATGGATCATCTGGCGGATGGTTACCTTGTGGCCGTAGTCAGGCAGATCCGGCAGGTATTCGTGGACATCCGCGTCCAGGTCGATTTTTCCCCCCTCAGCCAGCAGGGCTATGGCCGTCGCCGTGAACTGCTTGCCCAGCGAACCGGTGCGAAAAATCGACTGGCTGGTAATCGGAATGTCGTGTTCCAGGTTGGCCATGCCGAAGCTGCTTCGCATTGCCCACTGGCCGTGCTCGATAACGCCGACCGCGCAACCGGGCATCGTGTTATCAACGGCCTTCGCCGCGAACAGGCCACCCACTTCCCGTGCGAGTTTTTGTCTATCCAGGACGGGTGAGGCATTGGCCTGGCCCACCCAGACCATGAGCACAGCCGCTATCGAGAATCTTATTAGCATGACCGGAAGTATAGCCCATCAAAAAAACATCCTATAATCAGTGTATGAGGTGGCAAATACTGACATTAATGGTTCTGTCTTTGGGGGTCGGCAGCGGCGTGGGCGCTACCGAGATTTTCCACTGGGTTGATGAAAATGGGGTTTCCCACTTTACCCAAAGCGCCCCTCCCTCGGACGTCGCCGGGGTGAAACAGATGATGGTTGAAGACAGCCCTCCGCCCGATTATGACCCTGAAGAGGATCGCTACGGCGTTGCTCAGCAACAGGAGCGCATGGCCGCCATGCGTGCAGAAATGGAGGAAAAACGCGAGGCCGAGGCCAAGCGGCAACGCGATGCTGCTGCCCGCCAGCCGGTCGTGCGTTACCAGGACCGCTACGGCTCGCCGCTGTTCTATAATCCACCGTATTACCGCCCACGCCCGCCGCGGCCGGAGCGGCCCATCGCGGTTCCCTATGAAACCGCCACGCTGAGGCCTCCGGGTGGTGGGCGCAACTAGCCTTGCCGGACCGGGCTGCCGGTTTTTACTATTCGCCTGGTGGCTGCGATCAGCTCCCGGGTAATGCCCGGTTCGTGGGATGAATGGCCCGATGCGGGCGCCACTTCGTAGTCCAGTTCGGGCCATGCTTTTGCCAGGTCCAGCAGGCTCTTGATCGGACAGACGATGTCGTAACGGCCATGCACCGCGAAGGCGGGGATGCCCCGGATAGTGTCCACTTGGTCCAGTAACAAGGTGTCCGGGTCGGGATTGACGTTGCGGAAGTAGTGGGCTTCCAGCCGGGCGACGGCCCAGGCGGTATCATCAGCCGCAAAGTGGCCAAGGAATTCCTCGTTGGGCAACAGCGTGCAGCAGGCCGTTTCGTATATCGCCCAATGTTTTGCGGCTTCCAGCGCCAATTCACGGTCGTCGCCGGTCAGGCGTTTCCAGTAGGCTTCGAGCAGGTCGTCACGCTCGTTCTCAGGAATGAACTCCGCAAAGGCGTCCCACAGTTCCGGCTGAACCATTCCCGCCCGGTACAGCCACCAGTCGATTTCTTCCCGGCGAAGCAGCCAGATGCCGCGCAGAACGAGGCTTTTGCAACGTTCGGGGAACCGCTGGGAATAAAATAGCGACAGGGTGCTGCCATAGGAACCTCCAAAAACATGCCACCGTTCGATACCAAGGGTTTCCCGCAGCAGCTCGATGTCGCGGGCAGAATCTGACATCGTGTTATTACTCAGCTCGCCAATCGGGCTGGAACGTCCGCAGCCGCGTTGGTCGAACAGGATAATGCGGAAATGTTCAGGGTCAAAAAAGCAGCGATCAAGCTCCGTGCAGCCGGCACCGGGGCCACCATGCAGAAAAAGGACAGGTTCGCCGTTAGGATTACCGCACTGCTCCCAGTACAGGAAGTGGGGCTGGTCGACTTCGAGTGTGCCGGTCTGATAGGGCTCGATGGGCGGATAAAAGTGTTTGTTGGCCATGTCTGCTTCCCGTGGGGCTGTTTTGACCCGTGAAGAACAAACAGCGATTATAGGGCTTCACACACCCATATTGTGCAGTGGAGATCGCAATGGCCGGCGGGTTTGCCAAAGACGGAGCGGTGCAGGACCAGATCGATGCGACCATCGAAGATGCCGTGCAGCGCGCTCGTAGCCAGTTACCCAGCGGTGAAAGCCTGGCTGAGTGTGAAGAGTGTGGCGCCGTCATTCCCGAGGCGCGCCGCCAGGCCGTGCCGGGTGTTCGCCTGTGCGTCGTTTGCCAGGAGGCGGAGGATTCTGAGAAGGCGGCGGTGTCCGCCTACAATCGCCGGGGCAGCAAAGACAGCCAGTTGCGGTAGGCTCGGCCATTGAGTCTGCGCTTCGACGTTTTAGAATCGTCGCTGATCTTGAGCCAAATCAAGTGGGGTGACCCCTTGAGTGATTATGGTTAAGACGTCCGAAGTCCAACAGGGGCGAGCGATGTTAAGCGACCGGCAACTGCACGAATTCAAAACGCTTTTGAAAGAGCGGTTCAGCGACCTCAGGGAGGAAATCCGCCAGGAGCTGCTCAGGTCTGACGAACAGCACTATATTGACCTGGCTGGCCAGGTTCATGACCTGGAAGAGGAATCAGTCGCTGATTTGCTGGTTGATCTGAACCTGGCAATCCTCGACCTCCACATCGAAGAAATCAGGGAAATCGATGCCTCGCTGATTCGCATCGCCAAGGGCAGCTATGGCGTTTGTGTGGATTGCTCGGCTGCAATCGTGCCGGAGCGGCTTAATGCGTACCCTACAGCCCGGCGCTGCACTCCCTGCCAGTCAGCCTATGAACACCTCCACCTGGGCCCGGAGGGCCATACTCTGTAGTTCAAAGTTCCACGAAACAGTCAAGCAGGGGGAAATAGAGCGCGACCCTGATCGGCAAGGTTTCCGTCATCGCCATGGCCTGGCGGTAGCGCTGCAGTTGCCCGGCATAGCGGTCGCTTTCGTTCTGTAAAAATCCTTCAAGGTCACCGCCTGAGTGACTGGACGTTTTGTAGTCGATGATCCAGCGCTCACCGTCTTCGACGAAGGTGCGGTCCAGTACCATGTTGCGGGCCTGTCCGTCCAACAGGGCTGTAATCCCATATTCGCAGGCCGACTCATCGCGTGGTTTCAGTATCCATGCCCCCCGTTCGGATGCCAGGCAGTTTTCGACGGCCTTGCCGGTACGCTCCAGGATCTGCTCAGCCTTCTCGCCCATTACGCCATTGCTGGCCAGTTGCTGACGGCACCATTTCCGCCGGCTCGCCATACCGCCACTTGCCAGCCAACTTGATTCACCCAGGTCTGCAATGAGCTGCAGCAAGCGGTGGACCAGGTTACCGGTCAGGCGGGCATCTTCTCCGGCCCAGCTGAATTCAATCTCGTCATGCAGGTCAAAAGCCTCAGCAACGGGTTGCCCGATCGCTTCCGGAGGAGCCGGGAGTTTCCAGTCTGACGCCAGGCGCCGATAGAACTGAACAGGCTGTGTCGCTGATTTCTTTGCAGGATGATCCCCGGCAGACGGTGGTTCAGGGGTCTGCTCCGGTACACATAATGTAGCCTCGAGCAGTGGAAGCTGGTCCTGCCTGACAGCCGGCCAGAGTTCGGCCAGCAGGGTTCCGCTGCCGGGATTGATTTCACCTTTGCTGGTAGGTGCGATGGCGCCAAGCAGGAACAGGCTGTGCCTGGCCCGGGTAGCCGCCACGTATAAAAGCCGGCCGTTTTCCAGGCCCTGGCGTCGCTTTTCGACGTTGGCGATGAACTGGATCAGGTCGCCTTCATGTTTCTGCCGCTGTTTCTCCAGTGCATTGCGCATGGGCGACAGTACGATCTGGTCTTTTCCGGCCAGCTCAAACCAGTGCAGTAACTGGCCCTTGTCGTTTCCCGTGGAGCGGTTCAGTCCCGGCAGGATAACGGTATCGAACTGCAGACCCTTGGCAGCGTATATGGTCATGACCTGGAGCTTGCCGCTGGCCATTGAATCCGGTTGTGCAAACAATTTTTCGAGGCGCGGTTCCAGCGTGTCCCTGTCTATGGGCAGGTTTTCGACTTCCAGGTCATCCAGCAAATCGAAAAAAGTCGCCGCGTCTTCCAGTTCGCTTTCATTCGTCACGCAGGCCGGGCCGCCCAGCCGTGTCCAGGCAGACTGCACCAGGGTGCGAATGGAAACCCGGCCCCGGTTGCGCAGTGCTGCGAGCAGCACCGGCGTTACCCGGTGCACCCGCTGAATGCCCGCGGCAGTCAATACGGATGGTCCTTCCGATTCCTGCAATTCCTGCAGGACATCTGCAATGATGCGTTGCTGGTCCGTGCTGGCCAGGGCATCCAGATCAACAAGGTCCAGGCCCACGAACGGGGCGCGCAACACGGCCAGCCACGCCAGCCGGTCAGCGACCTGGGTCAGAGCGAGGGTCAGTGCGAACAGGTCAAGAATGGCGGGCGTTTCGGCCAGGGAATTGAAATCTATCGCCTGGTAGCGAAAGCGGGTATCGCTGGTTTTTAACCGGTCCAGCCGGGAAAGGATGGCGGAGGCATGATTTCTCGACCGCACCAGGATGGCCACCGTGTCCTCCGGATCGCTCTGACGGATGATGCCGGTGATGCGCCGGGCCTCTTCTTCATCATCGCGCTGTGCCGTGATATGCAGATCAACGCCGCCATTGAAGCCGGCATCCGGCCCCGGATATGACGTGCTGTAGTGAACGGCATCTTCCAGCGGATCGCTGGTCCTGGGCATGACCGCGGGAAATATTTGATTGACCCAATCCAGGATGGGCCTGGTCGAGCGAAAATTGACCCGCAGTTGCAGGGGTTCAAGTGCAATATGCTGAAACAGGTCTCCCTCGAAAGCCTGGATGAACAGGCTGACTTCGGCCTTGCGGAAACGGTAAATCGACTGCATGGGATCACCCACCAGGAACAGGGTTCGGCCGTCTCCGGGTGTCCAGCCCGCTGTCAGTCGTTCCAGCAGTCGAATCTGGTTCATGGAGGTGTCCTGGAATTCGTCCACCAGTAAATGCTCGATGCGATAATCCAGGCGCAAGGCGAGATCGCTGGGCTGATCCTCGGTGCCCAGCGCCTGGATCGCGCGCATCGCGATTTCACTGAAGTCGGCGGAACCGTTCTCCTGTACCACCAGTTGCCATTCCTGGACTGCCCGGATCAGGATGCGAATCAGCGATTGCAGTGATTCCCAGGACTCATCATCGTAATCGGGGCGCGGCAGCAACCGTACGATGTTTAAACGGTCGAGCAGTTCCTCGTTATCGCCCAGGGCATTCAGCAACTCCACGAAATCGGCCTTCATTTGCTGACGCAGTTCCCGTTCTTCCCCGGTGGTTTTTTCCAGCGCCGGGAAACCTTCCCTTTTTGTGACGCTCTTTCTCCAGGTGCCGCTCCGTGTCAGCAGAAAATTGGCCAGGGTGACCCAGTGCGGCAGCGACTCGCCCGTTGCCGGTAGGCTGGTGATGCTCTGACCGGGGTCCATGCAGGCAGCGAGCAGTTGTCTCAGGGGCTGCGCGTCGCTGTCCGCCAGGTTCCTCGCCGCATACTCGATGAACGCCGGCAGTTCGGCGAAGAGGTCCTGGTTTTGCGCCAGCATCAGCAAGGACCGCAGCTCGGCTTCCACCAACAGGGACAGTGCGCCCTCCAGCGCTTCACGGTTGAAAGCGTCACCGGACTTGATTGAGAGCAGGTGGCCCAGCCACTGCTCACGGTGTGACAGCATGCTGGTGAGCAGGTCGACCAGCCGGTCGTACTGATTGTCGTATCGGTCAAGAACCCGGGTGATGTCAGCCTGCAGGTTTTCCTGCTGTTCTTCTATCAGCGCCATGGTCCTGGAGGCCGCCAGGCGGTACAGCGGTTCTGCATTTTCCGCGACCTGCTGTCCGCCACCCAGGCCTGACAGGATTGGCAACTGCCGGGCCAGGTCGTTGCAAAGACTGTCGATGGTCCGAATTCTCAGGCGGCTGGGTTGGTCGAGAAGATTCCAGCCAAGTTTTCGGTCGTTTTCGAGGGCGGCCAGTGCGAGTTCGCGGCTGATCTGCTGGTGGGGTTGAAGTTCCTTTTCCGGTTCGGTGGCGGCTGCTTTCAACCGTGTCACCAGGCGGTGGTTCATTTCAGCCGCGGCCTTACGCGTGAACGTAATGGCGATGATTTCTTCCGGCTGTTGCACGCGGGACAGTAGCCCCAGCATTCTTTGCGTCAGGAGTTCGGTTTTGCCCGAGCCTGCGGGTGCCTGGACGATAAAGGAGTGTCCGGCGTCCAGGGCTTGTCGACGTTGCATGCTGTCATCGCGGGAATCCATCACAGCGAAGACTCCAGTTCGTGGATACGGCAAAATGCCTGCAGATCGCAATAGCTGCTTGCGCAGGTCCTGCTGCCGTCTTTCGGGTCGATACGGGCGTCACCCTGCAGGAAATCCGCCATCAGCCGGTGCAGGACTTCCCGCCAATGCCCGATGGTCTCCGGCATATTTTCTCCCGCTGCTCTCAGTAACGAGGCGTTCGACCCCTGGCGGGGCGGCAGTCCCGGTAAAATGCCGGCGGCGGCCGTAACGCCTTTATAGACGCATTCATCGTCCCTGATGACTGAAAAAACGACGGCGGCCGGCTCCCTGTCGCTGGCGATGGCATACAGGGGTAGCTGCGGATCATCCGGGCGGTCGCCGAACCATTTGCCGGGCTGCACCTTGCCGGTCTTGTAGTCGATGATGACTTCCTCTCCGGACGACAGTTGATCGATCCGGTCAATGATCAGACGAATCTGCTGCCCCTCGATCTCCTGCAGCAGTTCGCGTTCGAAGCCTATAACTTCGTAAGGCTGCCGTTCTTTCTCCAGCTCCAGCTGGACCCCGACCAGTCGTTGCAGGCGATTGCTTTCCACCTCTCGGAACTCCGGCCGGTCCATCAGGCTGCGCTCATCCTCCACCACCCTGGTGACATGTGAGCGGATGCGGCGCTGCAATTCCTCGCGGTCCAGGGAGATAAGCGCCTGCTGCGTGCGGGTTTGCCGCCAGAAGTTTTCCAGCACACGATGGACCAGGCTGCCGTGCAGCGCAGGACTGATACCATCCACTGGCGTTTCCAGTCCCTTTGCACCCAGGCGGTTTACGGCGAATGCCCGGAAAGGACACAGCGCCTGGTGCTTCAGGATGGAACTGCCGCCCCTGGCCGTTCCAACTGCCGGCGGACCGGGCATCAGCAAGGGGTCCTGCCCCGGCGGACCGGCGGAGTGTATCCGGGCCTGCCAGTCATCGCCTGCCCAGCCTGGCAGCTGCCTCGACGGCTTAACGGATTCGCCCGACAGCAGGGGACTGGGCAGAACCTGTTCACCGTCAATCTGGCCCGGGTAGCTGAACACGCAGTCGGGCGAGGTTTGCAGCAGGCGCCCGGTGATGGCGCGCGCCACATTGAGCTCACGTTGCGGACTGGATTGTGGCAACAGAGCCTTGATTTGTAACTGACCGGGTATGAAGGGATTCGGTTTTGCAGCGGGTGGCCAGTTGTCGTTATGCAGACCCATTACCCACAGGTGATCGAACCGTAATCCGTTGACTTCGTAGAGGCCGAGCACCTGGATATGGGCCGGTGGCGTGCGTGCCTGGAATACCTGCTCTCGACAGATTTGCTGCAGCTTGGCAATGGCCGCATTGCGGCCCAACTGCCGGCTGGTTGCATTCAGCGATGCAAGTCCACGCAGAGCGTCCTTCCATGCCTGGATGATCTGCCAGCCTTCATCGCCTGCGGATTCGGCGCTGGCGTGCCAGCCGGTTGCCGCCAACAGCCCGTCAATGGCTTCCGCCCAGGCGGAAGGCTGGAGCCTGCTTGTGTGTTTCCGCCTGAAGCGGTCCAGTTGACTGACCAGCGAGACCATGACCGGGCTATTCCATGGCTGAGGCTGCTGCTGCTCCGGTGGCAGTTCCCGTTGTTCGCTGTCGTATTTCCTGACCTCGCCGGCCCGGTAGCGGACTTCGTTCAGTTTCAGCTGGCGCGGATAGTTTTCGCGCAGACACTTTTCAAGCAGCGCGCGGTTGCCGCGTTCTTCATCGTGGCCGTTGAACCACGGTGAGCGAAGCACCCGACCGATGTCCTGTATGTCAATGCGTTGTTCAAGCCAGCGCAACAGGTCGAAGGCAGATTCAATCATCGGCACCTGTATCAGGGGTGTGCCCATCGAGGTATTCCAGGGTTTTGCCTTTGTTCTGTCGTTCATT
>JAOUCS010000162.1 GCA_029859645.1 Lysobacterales bacterium
GAAACTCTCCGCATAAATCTTGTAAATGTTTTCCGTACCCGACGGGCGGGCCGCAAACCAGCCGTTTTCGGTAACCACTTTCAAGCCGCCGATGGCCGCGTTGTTGCCGGGGGCTCGGGTCAGTTTGTCCAGGATGGGTTCCCCCGCCAATTCTGTCGCGGTCACCTGTTCCGGGGACAGTGCTTTCAGGATGGCTTTTTCTGCCGGGGTGGCCGGCGCATCGATCCTTTCATAGACAGGAGCTCCAAACCGTTCGGTCAGGTCCTGGTAATGCATGGCCGGGTCACGGCCGGTCCGCGCAGTGATTTCCGCAGCCAGCAAATTCATGATGATGCCGTCCTTGTCGGTGGTCCACACACGACCGTCCTTGCGCAAAAAGGAGGCGCCGGCGCTCTCCTCGCCACCGAAACCGCAGGAACCGTCAAGCAGGCCATCGACGAACCATTTGAACCCCACCGGTACCTCGTTCAAAGTTCTGCCGCTGTCCCGGGCGAGCCGGTCGATCATGCTGCTGCTGACCAGTGTCTTGCCAATGGCCGCTTGCGCAGGCCAGCCCGGCCGGTTGGCAAACAGGTATTCGATGGCCACTGCCAGGTAGTGGTTGGGGTTCATCAGGCCGGCGCTGGGTGTGACGATGCCGTGCCGGTCGAAGTCGGTATCGTTGCCAAAAGCAATGTCAAAACGGTCCTTCAGGCCGATCAGGCCGGCCATGGCCGGGGCGGACGAGCAATCCATGCGGATTTTTCCATCTTTGTCCACGCACATGAACCGGAAGGTCGGGTCGACGCTGGAACTGACCAGCTCCAGGTTCAGATTGTATTTTTCGGCGATGGGAGCCCAGTAAGCAACGCCGGATCCGCCCATCGGATCGGCACCGATCCGGATGCCGGATTCGGAGATCACCTGCAGGTCGATGACATCGCCGAGGTCATTCAGATAAGGCGTGATGAAATCATGCCGATGAACGTTTGCACGAGCCAGGGCGCGCGCCCAGGGAATCCGCCGGATCGAATCCGGCTGTGCCAGTAATTCGTTCGCCCGCTGTTGAACGGGGTCGGTGATGGACGTGTCGGCCGGTCCACCGCTGGGCGGATTGTATTTGAAGCCCCCATCGCCGGGCGGATTGTGTGATGGCGTAATGACCACGCCATCGGCCGGCCGCTCCGGATGAGCCCGGTTATGGCAAAGTATGGCGTGAGAAATGACCGGTGTCGGCGTGAAGCCCGACCCTGCATCGATCATCACTTCGACATCGTTCGCCGCAAACACCTCAACCGCGCTGATCAGGGCCGGCTCAGACAGGGCGTGGGTGTCGATGCCGAGAAACAGCGGGCCCGAAATTCCCTGGGCCTGGCGGTATTCGCAAACGGCCTGGCTGATCGCCAGGATATGGGCTTCGTTAAAGGTACAGGCATTGGAACTGCCGCGATGACCGGAAGTGCCGAAGGCGACCGCATGGGCGGGATCGGATGGGTCCGGCTGCAGGCAGTAGTAGTTGCTGATCAGCCGCGGAATGTTTTCAAGGATCGATTCGGGTGCTGGCTTGCCGGCCAGTGGGTGCATTGCCATGTGGGGTTCCTCTGTAATCAGTCCGATTATCTTGGAGTGATATTGTTTAAGCAATCACCTTGTGTCTTTGACGCGGCAACCCGAAGCGGGTAACGTCCGCTTGCATGGAGATCATCCGCACAGACTGCCTGGTCATCGGGGCCGGCCTGGCTGGCGCCGCCTATGCATTGCATGCTGCAAAGGCCGGGCTGGACGTGCAGCTTCTGTCCCTTGGCGGACCGAACGACGCCAACAGCGACTGGGCCCAGGGTGGCATCATCTACGATGTCGAAACCGGTTCAGGCCTGTTGACGGAAGACATCATGGAGGCCAGCGACGGGACCGCGAACCCGTCCGCGGTGAGACAGTTGGTGGATGAAGGCCCCACAGCGGTTCGTGAATTGCTGATTGACGACCTGGGTGTTGACTTCGATCGCGAGGCCGATGGTAGCCTCGAGTTTACCCGTGAAGGCGGTCACAGTGCCCGCCGTATCATCCATGCCAGGGATCTCACCGGGCATGCTATTTTGTCTGCCGTGGCCGGGCGGGTGGCGGAAACCCCCCGGATATGCCGGCAGGAAGGGGCCGTTGCCATCGACCTGCTGACCCTTTCACATAACACTGATCGCGCGGAAGACCGTTACGCTCCGCTGACCTGCTTCGGCGCCTTCGTGCTGCCGGCGGGTTCAACCGAGCCGGTGGCGATCGTCGCTCGCAAAACCGTGCTGGCCTGCGGCGGGCTTGGCCATATTTATCAGCACAGCACCAACTTTCCCGGCACTGTCGGGCATGGCGTGGCAATGGCCTATCGTGTCGGTGCGCGCCTGATCGATCTCGAGTATGTGCAGTTTCACCCAACCGTGTTTTATGGCAAAAATGCGCCACGGTTCCTGATCACCGAGGCGATCCGTGGAGAGGGTGCTGTATTGGTAAATGTTAACGGCGAGCCTTTCATGGAGGGCGTTCACCGCCTCGCATCGCTGGCGCCCCGGGACATCGTTTCACGAGCGATCCACCGGGAAATGGCCAATAGCGGGGAGCCCTGCGTTTACCTGGACCTGAGCGCACTGGACAGGGGCCGGCTGAAAGACCGGTTTCCATCGGTGTTCCGACGCTGCCTGGAGCATGGTGTCGATATCCGGACTGACCCGATCCCGGTCGTGCCTGCGGCACATTATTCCTGTGGCGGCGTGCATGCGGACCTGCAAGGGCGCAGCAGTGTGCTGCATCTCAATGCGATCGGGGAAACGGCCTGCACCGGCCTGCATGGCGCCAACCGGTTGGCCAGCACTTCATTGCTCGAATGCCTGACCAGTGCGAAATTTACAGCGCAAGCAGATGCCAGGGACGTTGCCGGGATGGCGTTCAAACTTCCCGAACCCAGGGCCTGGGAAAGCCCACGAACCGAGGCGGACCCAACCCTCGTCGCCCAGGACCTGAACCTGGTTCAACAAACCATGTGGAATTATGCCGGGATTGTACGATCACCCAGGCGATTGACCCGTGCGCGTCGAATTCTGTTGGAAGCCCGGGAAGAAATTCAGTCGTTTTATCGCGATTGCCGGGTTACCGCGCAGCGGGTGGAGCTTCGGAATGCGGTCCAGGCGGCCCTGCTGGTGGTTCACGCAGCTTCACTCAACCCTCGCAGTAAAGGAGCGCATTACATCATTGACGAGTAGCGGCAATGTCCATTCCACGGTCGATCCGGATCTGCCCTGTTGGGCTGGTTACCGGGAAATTCTGCAAGGCCTGGAGCTTCCTCGAATCCCAACCGCACACGCCCTGACAGCGCTATTGCCAGACGGCATTGTCAACCGCCGGGGGCTGCCCATCCGGTTCGTGCCTGCCAGCAGCCTGGCCGTCAGCGATTACGAAAAACAGATATTCGAAACCGGGGAAGTGAGTACCCGCGAGAACGATTGGCACGATTTCTTCAACGCATTGGTGTGGTGCCGCTTTCCCAGTCTGAAGGCAGCGCTCAACGCCCGGCACCATCAGCAATTGAAATCCGCAACCTGCGGCCAGCGGGGGGCCGTCCGTGATGCGCTGACGCTGCTCGATGAAAGCGGGGTGATCGTGACGGGTACCGACCCGGTCCTGCTGCAGGCGCTGGCAGATAAAGACTGGTTCAATGCATTTGTCGCACACCGTGAACAGTGGCGATCCACTACCCGCGTAATGGTTTGTGGTCACGCCATTCTGGAGAAATTCCTGAATCCCTATAAATCGGTCACGGCACATGCATTACTTCTGCATGCACCGGCGCCGGTGCATGTCGGCACTCTGGATGCCTGGTTGGGCGAGGCCGTTGGAAACGGAGAGATGCTCGAGTCGCCTGCCTGCCTGTCACCGCTGCCACTGATGGGCATTCCGGGGTGGTGGCGGGATGGTCCCCAGGACGAAGTGTTTTACAACGACCAGGATGTTTTTCGGCCCGATTCGGGCCGGCGACCCGCCGCGCCGGTGCATTCCCTGTCTATTGATTGAACAATGCGTGACTCAGGACATATGCAAGAGACCTGGCGGCGCTCAAAATAAAAGAGTCTCTTCTGCCTGGGAGGGTTTGTCATGTCTATCGAGAACCGATTCAAACTCATCCGCTTTACTGCTCTTATTGCGATCATACTCTACGCTCTGTTGGCATGTACCGAAAACGGTAAGCCGGTCAGGGGCTTTGTGCTCCCGGAAGGTGATCTTGCCCAGGGCGAACAGGTGTTCATCGATTTCAACTGCCAGTCGTGTCATACGATTCCGGACGTTGACTTTCCGGAGGCGGACTTCAAAGCGCCCTTCATTCTCGAGATCGGGGGCGAAGTGTACCGGGTGAAAAATTACGGCGAACTTCTGACCGCCGTGGTCAATCCGGATCACATCATTTCACCCAAATACGTGAACTTGCTGAAACAGGCAAAACGTGACGTGATCATTTCTCCGATGCCTTACTACGGAGAAGAAATGACGGTGGCCGAGCTGATCGACCTGGTGGAATTTCTGCATGCGCAGTACACCCGCCTGCAGCCGCAGTATTACCGGGGGTATTACCTGACCAAGTAGTGGCATCGCCAGCCGTGAAAAGCAGGTCGCCTGGCCCTAGTTTTTCTGCGCGAGCAGTTCTTCTTTCAGAGTTTTGCCGGCAATGCGGACGATCAGCAAGATGATGCCGACCACTGCAAGCAGTGCGACGGCGCCAATGATCAGTTCGTTGTCCTGCAAAGTCACCTCGCCTCTCATGATGGCTGCGATATTGCTCACCGTTGTTCCCAGGTAAACAAACAGGAATACCGGTGGTATCGACCCCAGCGCCGTGCCAAGGACGGCTTCCCTGAATTTAACCTGGGTAAGACCCAATGAGTAATTGAGCAATTGGTAGGGAATAACCATGACCAGCCGGGTCAGCAGGACAATTAAAAGTCCCTTGCGGTGCACGGCCCGGTCGATGGATGTGAACAGGGCATTGTGCTGTATTTTTCTCTCGACCCAGGGGCGTGCAAAGGTCTGACCGAGCCAGAAAGCTGCCGCAGCAGCCACCACGGTCGCCACCCACGCCACAAAAAATCCCTTGAGCAGCCCAAAAAGCAGGCCGGCAAGCATGAACATCAGAGACAGTGGAAGCAGTATCAGGATTCCCATCACGATGCAGGCTGTTACGACAAATACTGCTGACGATGGGTGTGAGATTACCCATGCCTGGATGGCGGTCATGATCTGCTCGACCGGCAGGAAATAGGCTAGCAACGCCAGGGCGGCAAGAACTGCGGCGAACAGCGAGGCGCGCGGTGCTTTCACGATTTTTTCATTACCCCAAAGCAAAGTATTAATATACTCTACCCCAGTTATTTTTCAGTCCGGTGAGGAAATTGCGTGAAGCAGCAAAATGAAAAAGAGAAAAGCGTGATCGGGAGAGCCTCGAGCAGCCTGGTTTTACTGGTTGGCCTGGCATGTGCCAGCAATGCCCTGGCAAATAATGCAATGAATCCTCATGGGTACGGCACCAAGAACAAGGCCATGGGCGGCGCCGGAATCGCTTTTCCCCGGGATGCCGCAGCAGTCATCAATAATCCTGCTACAGCCATGGCGGTCGCAGGCAAGATGCAGGCAGGTCTTTCGGTCTATCACCCGCGCCAGAACTATTTCTCAACACAAAGCGATAACAACGGCGAGAACGGCACGTTTACCATTGGACCCAACGACATCGCCGGCGACAGGAAGTACCTGCTCCAGCCATATTTCGCACAGAGCGTCCCGATTAACGACATTTCGGCTGTGGCGGTTTCCCTGTATACGCGTGCCGGCATGAACACGTTTTACAGGGGCGGTACTGCGACTTTCGATCCTGATCTTGACGGACCGGAGCCGGTCGGGACCTTTTCCGGCACATTCGGCGACGGCAATGCCCGTTACAAGATGTATCAGACGCTGCTGGACATGACCTATGCGCGCCAGGTCAGTGAAAAAATCTCCCTTGGCATTACCGGTGTACTGGCGGCGCAGAAGTTCAGGGTTGACGGTGTACAGTCGTGGGCGCCGCTGACCCAGACCTGGGCGCTCAGCAATGGCGAAGTGGAGCCGGAAGACCTTTCAGGTAACCGCAATGACTGGACCTACGGAGCCGGCATTAAATTTGGCTTTCATGCCCAGTTTACGGAATCGATCAGTTTCGGGCTGATGTACCAGTCGAAGATTTTCATGGGCAAGCACAAGGACTATTCCGACCTGCTGCCGGACAATGGCAGCTTCGATATTCCCGCCAACCTGAAAGTCGGTTTTACCTGGCAACCGCTGGATGTTCTGGCCTTCAGCCTGGACATGGAACGGATTTTCAACAGCGGTGTCGATGCCCTGGATAATTCGCTGGAAGACCTGCTGGAATGCCCAACCGCCGGATACGGCGGCACCGACACGTCAAAATGCCTGGGCGGCAAGAACGGCGGCGGCCTGGGCTGGGACAGCACCAACGTCTACAAAATCGGTGGTAGCTGGAGCATCACGCCAAAATGGATGGTGCTGGCCGGGTTCAGCATCACGGACCAGCCGGTTTCGGTTCCCCAGACCCTGAATAATATGCTGACT
>JAOUCS010000056.1 GCA_029859645.1 Lysobacterales bacterium
GACCCAGAAAAACTCTAAACTATGAAACACCAGCTGAGCGATTTAACCAATGTGTTGCGTCGACCGGTTGAGTCCACCGTCGGAAGCAGCTATTAGCCCATCTGGCGCAGTTAAAGATGCTGTTGAGTGGTAAGCGGAACTAAATTGGGGCCTCAGTTCGGATGCGGCTGTGGCTGCTTTCGGCCAGCAACAGAACAAAGCCATCAATTAATCTTCCTGAAATGTGTCCTTGGCTGCCCGCAGCTTGACACTGTGCATCGATACGGCGACCCTTTTTCATATGCGCCGTGTTTGCCGCTGTTTCCTCGGATTACTACTACTAACCGCTCCATTGGCCAGTTGTGCTTTTATATCAGCGGCTGACGTGGCAGTTTTGGCCTTATCCTTACCAGCGCCGGCTCAAGAGGGGATGATTGAACTGTCAGGCTATTCACTACAGACAAAGAAAAGGGTCGCCTATAGTGTGAAGACCCTAATCTTTCCTTTGCCCAAAAAGGGTGGCGAACAGCCAAAGTATAGGAGAAATTGAGAAAATTTCTTGCCGCTGCCCCAGTTCCGCGCCGGGGCTTTTAATTGCCGCAAAAAAAAGGACCGTCGGTGATTGACGATCCTGGCCCGCATGCAATTTGGGAGGGGCGGGCGTAAAACAGGGCCGGTTTTTACCAGACCGGCTAACTGGCCCCCTCATATTTTTCCAGGACAGTCAGTGCTGGCGATGAGGGCGGCGGAGATTATTCAAATTTTGTGACCCACTTCCTAAATTGGTCCTGAAGGCTTTATTAAATTGCAGTAAAAAACCGACCCTCGACAGGCCCGGAACAGACATCGGGTCCACGGTCAATCCCGGTCGCATCGCCCTGCGAGTCGAGATGGTTGAAATAGCACCGACAATCACAGGCTACCCGGGTTAATTTGTCCGAGCGGCACACACGGAAGGGTGATGATAGGAATTACCGACTGATCCTAATGGAAAAATTTGTCTAGGCCATGCCACGAGCAAGACCCCGTGTGAGCACCACAAGTGCCACTATCTGGACGAGGTGAAACACGCCGTTATGGTCGAACGGAACGACGATCGTTAGAGTGATGTTGCCGGTTGATTGAATTGCCGCAGCCACGATGTTCAATAAGATCGCGGCGGCGACAGTCCCCGCACCTGCGAGCCGACGCTTTAGTGCGAGCAACAGATAGATGCCCAGGGCTCCAAGCATCGCCAAAGCTTCGTAAACGACAAAGGCCCTGAAACCGCCTGATCCGACCTGCGTTACCGTGAAAAAAACCAGGGCCAGGACGAGCATCGGGATCAACCAAGCGCGAGCTGCGCTCTCCCCCTTCAGATCGAACACCGCACCGACAACGAACATCGCGACAACGAGGCCCAAAGACAGATACAGGGGGCGCCAGAGCCACGATTGCGCCGTTGAACTGAGATCCAGCCCGTGAGCGAGGGCGCCGACAAGTGATGCGAACGCCAAGAGCCCAAAGACCCAACTCCAAACTGCCACACGCTGCCGATGCCTGTTACTTCCTCGACGCAGCACAGCTATACAACCCAACGCAACAACTGTAATCAGAGTGTCCGTAGCCGCCGTCGTGAGCTCCGTGATGGCCGGATTGAAGATCATTCCTGAATAGCTCCTCGTGCAAAATCTTCAGTTGATAGTGCTTATCACACTCGGTAACAATCTCCTCTTCGAGCGCAGGTTTTTCGTACTTGGCCGCACGCAGAACCGAGGCGGCTTTCTGGTTCAACTTTCGGTGTGCGATTCATAGCAGCACCAAGCCGGCTTTTTAGTTACCTGTCGCCAGTTGTTGGATCATCGTTGCCAAAACAATGTGGTGTTGATCCATTCATGCATCCTTTCACGGAACGGTTATTCTTATAGGCAACGGAGTCCTGAGTGTAGAAGTTATATCGGGAAAGCAAATGGCTGCTGTGCAATAAAGGAAATTCGTTTTACAAAATGTACCTTACCCTTCGCGAAAAAAAACCATTATCACCGAGTCAGAAGAGGCCATGACCGTTTACGCCCCCCTTATAGGAATGTTGTGGCGAACCTTGGAGTCCTATGGCTTCGACCCAACCCAGGTCATTCCCGACAATACCTATCGGCCCGGTGCCGAGCCGGGCATTGGTGACCGAATATCGCTGGAGGTTTACGAACGATTTCTGACTCGGGCCTCCGCACTCGTAGCGGATCCTGCTATCGGTTTGCGAGCGGCAAAACAACTCCAACCATCGCATCTGGGCGCTCTGGGCCATGCCTGGATCGCCAGTTATTCACTGCGCACTGCAATTATGCGAACGCAGCGCTTCCACCATATGCTGAACGAACGACTGACTGTTCAGGTGAGTGAACGACCAGGTTTCCTGCAGGTTGAATACCTGCAACCCGACAGTTCAAAGATGCGTGATGAACAGGCAGACGCTTTGCTGGGATCTCTGCTTCATATGTGCCGGCTTAGTTTTGGTTCAGACTTAGCTCCGGCCTACGTGTTCATGCAACGTACAGCGCCATCCGACTCTGGTGCCTGGAAGCGCTTTTTCGGCACGGAGGTGCAGTTCGGTGAAGATCTGGATTGCCTGGCTCTTCACGAGCAGGATGCAGACAAGCCGCTTACGGTATTCAGCCCCCAGCTGTTGTCAGTACATGAAGACATCATGTCACGCCACCTTGCCAGGCTGGAGCAGGGCAGCTTAGGCAATCGCGTACGTGTTGTAATGACGGATCAGCTGCCATCGGGGGGGCTGAAGGAGGGCGATGTCGCCGAGCAGTTGCACATGACCCGCCGGACGCTTTACAACAAGCTGAGGAGAGAGGGCACGTCATTTCGCAAACTGTTGATGGAGTTGCGCAAAGATCTCGTACTGACCTATCTCCGGGACGAATCTTACAGCATCACGGAAATTTCCTTTATGCTGGGCTATGAGAGTGCCGGCACGTTTTCCCGTGCATTCAGGTCCTGGTTCGGCGCATCACCCACCGAATACCTTCGATTACGAAAATGGCGTTGATTAAATAGTCCCCTGAAGATTTTTCTTTAGATTCCAACATAGATGACATCTAGGCATGAGCAGAAAATGCAAAGTAACATTTTACTATCTGGACGGTAACTTTTTATTGGCTGCAGAAATTCCGCTCTTTAGTCTTGCACAGATTTCGAAGACTAAGCGGGGCGAGGTGCTGAGTTCTCAAAAGGGTCGGAAGCAGCCCTTAGCACCCTGGCCGGGCCAATGACTGCTTTCAAACGGGAAGCATTAAGACGAGCCGACGAACTCCGCCAACTTCACGCCGTGATCGACGGCGATGAGTTCGGCAGCCTTCTCGCCGATCATGATGGAAGTGGCGTTGGTGTTTCCGCTGACGATATTGGGCATGATGCTGGCATCCGCCACCCGCAGCTTGCTGACGCCCTTGACCCGCAGGACGGGGTCAACGACGTCGCCAATCCTGCAGGTGCAGCTCAGGTGATACACAGTGAGCGAGAAGTGGAGTGCGATGTCCTCGAGGAGTTCGTCGCTGGGTGCCTCGCCCGGCTGGTAGCCGTGCATTTCGGCCAGCCTCGGAGGCACCATCATAGGCCCAGGCCGGCCTTCGGTCTGAGGCCAGTGGTCCACGATTTCGAGCGCGCGACGCACGACCGCCACCATCACCTTCAGATCGTGATCGTCTTCGTAATAGTTCATCAAGATAACTGGATGGTTCGCCGGGTCGGAGCTTTGCAGAGCGATTTCTCCTTCGCTGTGGGGAAGCACCGGGTTGGCCAACACCAACACATTTTCTGAATCTGGTGCCAGGCGCTGGGCCGGGTCATCGAAGAAACGGTCCGTGTCGATCCTCAGGCAATGGTGCCACAGGTCGTAGTTGTAACCGCAGGGAATGAATGAGATCTGACCGTCGTGACTGTGGTGATCTCCCAGACCGGTCGAAAACCAGGAAGCCGCGTCGTAAAGCGAGGAGGAAATCAAACCTTCCCCGGTGCTTTCCCATTCAGCCAGACGACGTTCGGCTTCCTGCTTCAGCGCCAGGAGTTCTGGAGAAAGCTGGTCATCATCAGCGGGGTCCGCGGGAAGCGGCCCATTGGGTTGGCGCAAGGCATCCGGGCCCATCGAGAGACCAACTTCCATCATGGATAGTCCGATACCAGGCGCAGGGAAAAAGAGGGGAACCTGAATGTGATCTTTCAAATGTTTGCCGACGTGCGGTGAATCCACGACGCAGCGCACACCGACTTTTTCGATATCTTCCCGGGGGCCGATACCGGAAAGCATCAGCAGGTGCGGCGAACCGACTGCGCCCGCACTCAGGATGACTTCGCGGTCAGCCAGAGCGACTTCCGTCTGCCCCTGTTCGGTACGGTATTCCACTCCTTTTGCCCTCGGTTCTGTGCCGTCGTCCTCGAGCAGTATCCGGGTCGCCTGAGCTCCGATGATGATCGAGAGGTTGGGTCGCCGATCGGCGGCGTTCTCCAGGAAGGCTCGATACGTACTGGCGCGCCGTCCTTGACGGGTGTTGGTCTGCAACAGTGAGACCACACCCGTCGCCCCGCCCCGGTCACGCCCGTTGTAGTCTCCCCGGGGGATGCCGGCGGCTTCAGCCGCTGCTACAAATGCTTTTGCTCCCGCTAACGCCGGAGAACGCACCGAAATCCCCACCGGACCGCTATCGCCATGAGCGAGCTTATCGATCACGATCTCGTCGCTTGGATTCAGTTCCTCGATTTTCTTGAAGTAGGGAAGGACTTCGACATAACTCCAACCCGACGCGCCTCCGGCTGCCCAGGAATCAAAATCTCCCGGATGACCCCGAACGTAGGCCATGTAGTTGATGCTCGAGGAACCACCAAGCATCTTTCCACGAGGCACGGGAACACGGCCTCCCTGCAGTCCAAGACCTGCCTTGCCCGGGTCAGCGGTATACATCCAGTCGGTTTCCGAACTAAGTTGCAAGGAGGCGCACGCCGCCGGGATCAGCTCAGTTTCCGGCGGTTGCTTGCCCGCTTCGATAAGCGCTACCTGACAGTTGGGATCTTCGGAAAGGCGAGCTGCAATCACTGCCCCGGCCGATCCCCCTCCGACAACGATGAAATCAAATGAACTTGGCATGGTGGTTTCTCCTGCTTCCGGGGCTGAGACAGTCTGCGGGGGGCGACCCCGCCCTTGGGGAAAGCATAGCTGGTGAGATTGAGACTGGCGACTTTATTTGCCAGTCTTTTGGGTTCGGGGGCAGAAACATGATCGTGCGAAAAAGATCATGGACACCCACATCTTAGAACAATGAAAGATGTGGGTGTCCTGACTTTCCATCCTGACTTTCCCGCAATCGCGGCACCAACAGCAATAACAACTGCAACTCTAGCGCCGAGGTTCCCCATAGCCACTCCGATGCCAGCACCGATCGCAGCGCCAATCGCTATTCCCACACCAACGTTTTTCATTTCACCACCTCCTTAATGGCATAAACATGCGGGCGCAGACTAACATGCAAATAGTCGTTCCGGGTCGTTAGCGGCCATCAGAAACTCTGAATGGCCTGGTTCTGCTAGTAGACGGATAAGAGAACTCCCCTGGATAAGATTCTCAGGAGCGTGTTGTTCTCAGTTCGGCCAGAACCGGTCATTGGCTGGATGGTAGACCCACATTCATTGCAGCTTTAAATATCGACGTTGAATACCAACTTCAAGCGTGTGCCAAGCTACCACGCGAGCAGTTTAGTCCTATGTCCACTGCTCAACTATCTTGCCATCAACGATGCGATGGATCGAGATCTCCGACATGGTTTCGCCGTCAAATGTCCCGCGCGAAGTGAAGCGTGACCCACTCCAAGACGCGACCTAAAGAATGCCACAAAACAGATAAGCTTGACATTAAAGCCCGATTAGAGAAGCGGACGTTCCACGTGCCTTGTTCACGCGATGCCGAAGCGCTCGCTCTTGAAGTTGCAGTCGATCAGGGACTCACGATAGAATTTCCTATCCTTTATCGGGAGAATCTGGCGGAGCTGTTCCGATATCTCGCAGCTGGGGACATTGCACCCGCCGTCTCAGACCGCTTCCCTCTGAAAGAGGCGGCCCGAGCCCATGAACGCGTTGCCACGAAGAGCTCGCGCGGAAAGGCCGTTCTTGTATGAAGAAGCCAAACGCTGCCCACCCGGCGCCGAGAAAGAGCAGGGGGATCCTCCACGACCTCTTCCTCTTTTTCGCTCGCAGGCCCGCGATCCCCACCCTGATCGAGGCGAAGGACCCGGACACGTTCGAGGACTACGTCCACCGCATCCGGCAGCGTGTCGGCATCAGCGTCACCAAGTACGCCGTCCTTAACGTCCACCGCATCGGAATCGAGGCACCGCTGGAGCTCATCTTCGAGGAGCTGCTCACGTGGAACGACGCCTCGGCCTGGTGGCCGAACCACCTGGCCACCGTCCATCGCGTGGAAGGCGACCTCGAGCATGTCCGGATGCTGCTCTTCGGGACCCGGGGCAGCCGGATCCCCCTGTTCACCCACAACGCCATCCGCATCCAGCGCAGCCCCGGCCCCACCGACCTGGACAATGCCCGCTACGTGCTCTACGAGACCAGCGGCGGGTATCCCATCGGTGTCTTCGGCATCTACCTCCGGTCGCGGATCGCCGCGCGGGGGGAAAACGAACGTTCGCAGCTCTTCTTCATGGTGAGCTTCAACTTCTACGGCAAGAGGGACTGGCCCCACACGCACGTCATCAACCCCCTCTGGGAGTGGGTCCACAACCGGGCCACCGCAAACATCCTCAACCGGTTCAAGCGGCTCTGCGAGTCGAGGTTTGACCAGCTTCAGAAGGGCTGACGGCCTGGCTTCAACGACGAGAGGGACCGACCAGTACGCCGATATTTGCGCCCAATGTGAGCCAGCGATTTGCATTGTCCGCGTCCATGGAATTCCCTAATAGTCATAATTGGTGGCGGGCCGCTAATTCGGTGCATGTCCCGCTCTCACTGACAGCTACCTGCCAGCTGTGTCCAGTATCACGTAAATCAGGACGGAAGAACTATATTGGGTCGATCTCGGAAGTAATCACCCTGGACACCCTTTTGTCCCGCTGATGAGCGGAAAGCAGTACTGATCTGCTCCCAGATTTTGAGTGTGTTTAGTTCTCAGTTCGGCCAAATCCGGACATTAACGTTTTAGTTAAGCGGCGCCGTTAGGCGTCCGGTGGAGCCAGCTTGCTGGCGGAACGTACTTGAACGTTTTATATTTTCTTAGGACACCCACTTTTAATCGATGGATACAAGCGTCAGCTACTGGGAAGGGATGGAGGATGTCTTCGACGCAGAAACTGGCACAGCTAAGGGACGAGGCAATCATGGAGCTGGCCGGATATGAGTAGCGAAGTTTCGCTGAGCAATGAATCCGCCTACAATGCGCTTAAGCAACTTCTGCCACAATCAACCTCATCCCGACTCCACATAAGGGAGAGATGAGGCCACCTTCGGCGCGTATTAGCACGGTATTGACCATGTCTAACTCGGAAAACTTCGAAGATCTACTGGCCCAGTTCGATGAATTACAACCGGCACGGAAGCAGACAGAGCCAGGTGTCGGCGACAGGGTGCAAGGCACTATCGTTAGCATTGGCGAAGAGCACGTCTATATCGACCTTGGTTTCAAATCCGAGGGGGTGATGGATATCGATGTGTTAAAGAATGAAGCGGGAGAATTGACCGCGAAGATCGGTGACAAGGTCGAGGCCGCGGTGACGAGCAAGGACAAAGAGACCGGTGCACTGGTCCTCGGCACCCAACACGGACTCAAGGCCCACGACCTATCAGGACTGCAGGACGCTTACAGTCAGGGACTGCCGGTTGCGGGTCTTGTAACCGGCGTCACCAAGGGTGGCGTCGAAGTACAGATCGCCGGACAGCGTGCCTTCTGCCCGGCTTCGCAGATCGACATTCACTTTGTCGAAGATCTGTCTGAGCTAACCGGCCAGCGGCTGGATTTCCGTATCATGAAGATCGAGGGTGGGCGGCGCCCGAATCTGGTGCTATCCAGGCGCGCGATACTCGAAGAGGAGCAGCGCGCCCGAGCCGTACAAACTCGAGCCAGGTTGGAGGTCGGAGCGACCCTACCCGGCAAGGTCACGTCGCTGCAGAATTATGGTGCCTTCGTCGACCTCGGCGGTATTGAGGGCATGATCCATATCAGCGAGTTGTCTTTCGCCCGGCTCGGCCACCCGAACGAGATGCTCCACGAGGGACAGGAGATTGAAGTAGCTGTACTGCGGATCGAGAAGACGGACAACCCAAAGCGGCCGGAGAAAATTGCCTTGTCACTGCGTGCCCTGGCAAAGGACCCCTGGCAGGAGGCGTCAGCGGCTTATGCCGTCGGCACCAGGGTCAGTGGGACCATCAGCCGATTGGAGCCTTTTGGCGCCTTTGTCGAGCTGACCTCGGGCATTGACGGACTGGCTCACATTAGCGAACTCGGTGCCGACAAACGTGTGAATCATCCGAGTGAGGTCGTCAAGATCGGCGATAAAGTCGAGGCGACTGTGCTTGGCGTCGACATCGAAAAACGGCGCATCAGTCTTTCATTAGATGAAAATAAGGCCGCCGAGGCTGAGGTAAACATCGAGCAGTACAGGCAGAAGCCGAAAGAAGAAGGCGCCATGGGCAGCTTCGGCGAGCTGTTACAGCAGAGTATGAAAAAGCAGAAATAGGCGGGCTTCAGCGGTTAACCAGGGCACCAGTGATGTTAGACCTGCGGCACCGAGCTTGGCAGCCATACCTGAAAAACCAGCAAGCGTTCCCAATAAAAGGGGCCGGATACATTTTTCGTTGACCGGCGCAGGACCCATTAATTGAATTGGTAAATGAATAATTGGGGTCGGAGTAAAAACTGACGAAATTGTAATGGTCCGTTCCTGGCCGAACTCGGAGATAGACTCCCCTACGATCAACAACCAGGGGAGTTCTGCTATGCGCCGGACAGAAGAATCGGTCGATTGAGAGGCCACTTGGGCCGCTAACGACCCGAAGGCGAACTGGCCCTCACTCCAGCGCACTTGGCTGTACAGGGAGGTTGCTACTATCACCCTGCCCATCACCCATGAGACTGGAGAGTGCTGATGTTACGGTGGCTGCATCAACGTCAATTCCGAGTTTTCCTTGATTAACTGTCCGCTTAGCTGAATAAGATCCATGATCGATTCCGAAAATGGAGCTTTTCTAAATCTTTTTCTGGCCGAACTGAGAACTAAACTTCCCTGCTGCTGCCCTGACACTTTGTCCCCCGCGTTGCGCAGTGGTAACTTGTTCTGATGGATACCAAGAAAGGACAGATGTACATCGGCCGTGAAAGTGAAACCGATGAACCGGTGCTGCTGAAAGCGAGTTCACTGACCACCCACGGCGTTGTTTTCGGAATGACGGGCTCGGGCAAAACGGGCCTGGGTGTCAATATCCTGGAAGAGGCGGCACTGAGCGCGATCCCCACTTTGATCCTTGATCCCAAGGGCGACATGGGAAACATCATGCTCAATTTCCCAGACACCACGCCGCAGGACCTCGAGCCCTGGATGGACGTGGTCAAGGCCAAGCGTAAGGGGAAAACCGTGGCGGAGCTGGCCACCAGGGAATCCACCGAGCGCAAACAAGAGCTGGCATCCCATGGCATAACGCCGGAACGTATTGCCCGACTGCGTGACACTACCGATTTCAAGATTTATACACCAGGCTCCTCCATCGGCATCGGCATCAACGTCCTTGGTTCGATGAAGGCGCCCGACCTGGACTGGTCGGTCAATGCCGAGACCATCCACGATGAAATCGAAGGCCTGGTTTCTGCAATCCTGGTTCTGGCAGACATCAAGTCCGACCCTGTCTCCGGGCCTGAACATATCCTGATATCCAGGATCGTTGAGACCTGGTGGCGCCAGGGCAAGGACCTCGACTTGGCAACGCTTGTGGGCCAGATACCCAAGCCGCCATTCCGCAAGCTCGGTGTATTCGACCTTGAAATGTTTTTCTCCGAGAAAGATCGTATGAAGCTGGCTCTGCAGCTCAACACCCTTCTTGCATCACCCTCCATGGCCTCGTGGCTGGAAGGTGAGCCACTGGACATTGAAAGCATGATCGGTGGCAACGGTAAAACGCCATGTGCCATTATCTACATGGCGCATCTGAACGAGAATGAGCGGCAATTCGTGGTGACGCTGCTGTTGTCCAAGGTGGTGACCTGGATGCGCTCAAGACCGGGAACCGGCGAGTTGGGCGCATTGGTCTATATGGATGAGTGCTTTGGCTATGTTCCTCCTTCAGCAGAGCCACCCTCCAAAAAGCCGATCCTGACCATCCTCAAGCAGGCTCGCGCCTTTGGAGTGGGGTTGCTGCTGGTGACCCAGAACCCGGTGGACATCGACTACAAGGCGATGTCCAATGCCGGCACCTGGATTGTCGGGCGCCTGCAGACCGAGAACGACAAGCGGCGGGTACTGGAAGGAATCCGGGGCGGGCTGCCTGACCTGAGCGCGCGAATCTCCAATCTGCAAAAACGCCAGTTCCTGATGTACCAGGCCAAGAAATCGACCCAGGTATTTCTGTTTCGACGCCATTCCATGTGCTATCGATTCGGGCCGTTCACCCGCGCCCAGGTTGCGGATTTGATGGCGGAATACAAAAATAGCACCGCCCGGGCGCCGAGGGTCGAAGCGGCAAGGGATACCGGGGCTGCACCGGCGGTGATACCTGCAGGCCCGGCTGAAGTGACGGAGACAGCCGTTGCCATTGCCCCCACCGTGGCGGCTGGAATCGGGGTGTCCTACCTGGACCCTGCAGCACCCTGGGCGAAGTCGTTGGACATGGACCCCACCGGTACATGCCTGGCCCCAGCCGCGGCGGTGACGGTGCAATTGCTATACGACGATGTCCGTGCGAGCGTGAATCACACCGAGTCCTACGAGGCGATAATTTTTCCGTTGGACGGCATGATCGACGTGGAGGAGGTACATGCCGTGGATCACGATGTGCGTGACTTCGTCGCCGAAGCACCAGCAGGCGCCAGTTATGAGCTTGGCAATACCAAGCTTCAGAACAAAACATTCTGGACGTCCTTGCAGGCTGACCTGAAGAACTTCCTGGTATCCAACCGCAGCATCGAAGTCACTAAGTGCCCACCTCTTAAGCTGTACTCCAGGGTGGGAGAGGCCGAAGAAGCATTTGCCGCTCGATGCCGTGAGGCCGCGGATAATGCAGCAGATATCAAGATCGCCAGGCTCAGAACGCAGTACGCGAAGCGCATCGACCGCCTGCAAAACCAGATCTCAACTGCTGATGCCAGGGTGAGAGAGATGGAGGTGGACTCTTCCAGTCGAACCCAGAGCGAGGTTCTGTCGGGAATAGGCGACCTGCTGGGCGCGGTACTGGGTGGCAAGTTCGGTTCCAGCACCATCAACAAGGCCGCTTCCAGGAGAGCCGCTTCCAGGAAGGCGAAGGCCCGGCTTGCAACCGCGCAGGAAAAGCTGGATGTGAAGCAGCAGGACCTGGTGGAATTGGAAGAAGAACTGGAAGATGCCCTGGTCGCCATTGCTGACGAACATGACGCCATGGCCGATGACCGCGAGGTACTGGAAATCGGGCTGGAGAAAACCGATATTCATGTGGCCGAGGCCAGGTTGGTGTGGGTGCCGGTGGCATGATCGGTAAGTGATCGGTAGTTAAGGGACTTAGGGCGTATACCCCGGTTGACCAGACCCGGGAGTCAGGTCCGGACGGGCATACCTGTCGCCGAAGCCTGATCGACATCATTTGATACCAACCCTGCAGAGATTCGCACGCAGGTGTTTGTTACCATGGGCCAGGCCGTTAAAAAAGAATTTATGCACATCCTGTTTTTCAATCCCCAGGGTAACTTTGACCAGGACGATTCGCACCTGACCGAACACCAGGACTTTGGCGGTCAGTTGGTTTACGTCAAGGAAGTCGCCATGGCCATGGCGGATGCCGGCCACTCCGTGGATATCGTAACCCGCCGCATCATCGATGCCGAGTGGCCGGAGTTTTCTGAGTCCCTGGACAGTTACGACGGCTATGAATCAAAGCTGAGAATTATCAGGATTCCGTGTGGAGGTGATCTCTTTCTGCCAAAAGAACAACTGTGGGACCACTTGCCTGAATTCGTCGATCGCACTCTGGAATTCTATAAAGGCGTTTTTCCCGACTTCGTTACCGCCCACTACGCCGACGGCGGATACAGCGCGGTTTTGATGGAGGCGGCAACCGGCCTGCGGTTCACTTTCACCGGCCACTCGCTTGCAGCCCAGAAATTGGACAAGCTCGGCATGGAAGTTGCCAATGCCGAGGACATGGAAGAGAGGTTCCAGTTCTCCAGGCGAATCGCAGCCGAACGCGAGACTATGGAACGGGCTTACCGCATCATCACCTCGACCCGGCAGGAACGCATGGAGCAATACGGGCACGATCTGTACAAGGGCGCCGTAGATGTCAGCGACGATTCGAAGTTTGCCGTGATCCCGCCAGGCGTCAACACCAAGGTGTTTTCCACCGATGAAGGCGTTGAAGACGCAGAGCTCGAAAAAAGACTGCAAGCATCCCTGCACTACCCGGACCACCCTCACATGCTGGTCGCCAGCCGTGTTGACGAGAAGAAAAATATCGGAAATGCCTTGCAGGCCTGGGTGGAGAACCCGGCATTGCACGAACACACCTGTTTTGCCCTTTGCATACGCGGACTCGACGATCCGTGGGCGGATATCGGCGGGCTGACGCTCGAGGAGCAAGAATTGCTGCAGCCCATGCTCGATATGATCAGCGAGGCGGGACTGAAAGAGCGCGTTGCGTTTTTGAATCTGCAATCCCAGGCTGAACTGGCCGCCGCCTACCGCTATTTCGCCCATCGCAAGTCTCTGTTCCTGCTGCCTTCAGTCTACGAACCGTTTGGACTGGCGCCCATCGAGGCAGCCGCTTGCGGCCTGGCCTGTGTTGCGACGAAAAACGGTGGCCCATCGGAAATCTTCGAAGACGGATCAGGCATCCTGGTTGACCCGTTCGACATCGCTGATATCGCCCGCGGCATGCAAGAGGCCCTGGATCGCCAGCCGGAGCTTTCACAGCGCGGCCGCGAGCGTGTGCTGGAAATGTATACGTGGAAAAAGACCGCAGCCCGTTACCTCGCCGTCATTCGTGAGGGCGTTCGGCGTGACCCGGCCGACTATATTGCCGTGCCGGAACCGGACGCCTCGGATCGGATCGACACCTACCTGGATGAAGCCAGCTCCTGAGCGAACCCGACAATAAATGCGCTTTGTTGCATGATATTGGCTAGAATGCATTTTTTGTTGCCTTAACACCGGAAAACATGAATCCCTCTCAGTCATTGTTCAATGGCGTGATGTTCAACGCCTACCCGGACAGTATCGGCAAAACGCTGACCGACACGATGAACCTGCTCGCCCACCCGCTTCTGGAAGACGCTTTTTCCCTGTTCTACGTGCTGCCCACTTTTTTCAACAGCGACCTCGATCGCGGCTTCTCGGTGATCGATTACGATACCAACAAGGAACTGGTTTCGCCCGGCGACCTCGAGGCGGCTTCCGGCCTGCAGCTTGGCTTCAAGTTCGACCTGGTGCTGAACCACATGTCCGTGGGTTCCCGCCAGTTCCAGGACATGCTGCAAAAGGGCGACGAGTCGGCATACAAAGATTTTTTCATCGACTGGAACGAGTTCTGGGCGGGACACGGCAAAATGGGCCCCGAAGGCTACATCGTGCCCGAGCAGAAAGCTCTTGACCGGCTGTTCATGCGCAAGCCGGAGCTGCCGATCCTGAAGGTCCGCTTCCCCGACGGCTCCGAGCGGCCCTACTGGAACACCTTCTACCAGGAAGTGAACTACCAGCCCCTGACAGCGGACGACCTGGCCGGAATCGAGGGTTTGCCCGCCGACGAGGCCGCAAGCATCATGTACCGGGTAAACACCGCGATCGCCGCACAGGAGGACTTCCGCACGCTGGATTACAACGGCTACGGGGATGCAGTCGTCGCTGCGGTCGAGCAGAAACGCCAGTACCTCGGCCAGATGGACCTGAACGCCAAGTCAGAAACGGTCTGGACGTTTTATGACGAAACGCTGGGCAAGCTCGCAGGCTATGGCGCGCAATTGGTCCGGCTCGATGCCTTTGCCTACCTGCACAAGGAAGTCGGCCAGGCTAATTTCTTCAACAAGCCAGGCACCTGGGAATACCTGGACCGCCTGAAAAAGCTGGCCTCGGACCACGACCTGACCCTGCTGCCTGAAATTCACAGCGAGTACGGCAGCAGGCTGCACGAAGAGGTTGCTTCGAACGGCTTCCCGGTTTACGACTTTTTTCTGCCCGGCCTTGTGATCGAGGCGCTCGACCGCGGAACAAAAGCAAACTTGCTCCGCTGGATTCGCGAACTGGACGAATCCGGCATTGAGACTGTCAACATGCTTGGCTGCCACGACGGTATCCCGGTGCTCGACCTGCGCGGCAAGGAAGTCGAAGGCGTTTACCGCGAAGGCCTGCTGAGCGACGATGAAATCCAGGCCGTCATAGATAACATCCTGGAACGTGGCGGCCGCATCAAGAACCTGTACGGCGCCGACGGCCGGAAGATCGCCTATTACCAGGTCAACGCGACCTACTTCAGCGCCCTGGGAGAGGACGAACAGAAACTGTTGCTGGCACGCGCCATACAGTTGTTCACACCCGGCATCCCGCAAGTCTGGTACCTGGACCTGTTCGCCGGCAAAAACGACTACGCGGCAGCCGACCGCGGCGGCACCGGCGGACACAAGGAAATCAACCGCACGACCCTCTCGCTCGCCGATATCGAAAACGGGCTGGAAACAGATGTCGTCCGCGACCAGCTGAAACTGTTGCGCTTGCGTAACACGCACCCGGCGTTCAAGGGCACACTGGAAATCGAGACGACCGATTCGCACCGCCTGCACCTGACGTGGCGAAATGGCCAGCACGTGGCCATCCTGGAAGCAGGCCTC
The DNA here is from genome assembly GCA_029859645.1 of Lysobacterales bacterium. Taxonomy (GTDB): domain Bacteria; phylum Pseudomonadota; class Gammaproteobacteria; order Xanthomonadales; family SZUA-36; genus JAHEFT01. Next base: position 15,014 of record JAOUCS010000056.1, read on the forward strand.
CGGAGTCACGCATTCAACGTATCCCACACAGACTACGCCGGCAATTTCAGCGTGATGCGTTTTGCGCGGCAAAAATGGCAAGAAGGGAAAAGACGATGAAAATACTCGCCACCGACATGGACCGCACCTTGCTTCCCAACGGCCACTGGGAAGCCGACGATAACGCGATCGAACTATTCAACGAGCTGACCAGGGCGAATGACGTGCTGGTGGTCTACGTTACCGGCAGAAATCTTGCGCTGACCGAAGCTGCCGTGGCCGAATTCAACGTCCGCCCGCCGGACATCCTGATCGGTGATGTCGGCACGTCCATCCGTAAACATGAAGCCGGCGAGTGGCATTTTGATGAAGGATGGATCGCTCACGTCAGGAAAGTGAGTCCGCGCTGGGACGCAGAAGCGATCAAAACTGCTGTCGCAGATATCAGCGGCTTGCTCGAACAGGAGGCAGAACACCAGAATCCGTTCAAGCAAAGCTACTACGCGGATCACTCGCGTCAGGAGGAACTCCTTGCAGCGATAAACGAACGTGTCCAGGGGCGATATGATGAAGTCATCGTATACAGCTACGATTCCATGGATGACAAGGGCCTGGTTGATTTTCTGCCGGATAGCGCCACCAAGCAGACGGCGCTGGAATACGTGGCCAAAGAGTTTGGTTGCGAACCCGGCGATGTCGTGTTCTGCGGCGACAGCGGAAACGATATCTTTCCACTGACCGCCGGCTTTTCAGGTGTATTGGTCCGAAATGCTGACGAACAACTGGTCGAAAATGTGCAGGAAGCGATGGCAAAAAACCCCGATCTCAGGGTTTATTTCGCTCAAGGAAACTTCCGCGGGCTCAACGGCAATTACACCAGCGGTGTTATCGAAGGCGCGTATCATTACGGCCTGTTCAGCGGCGAGTTCTGAGCAAGTTGAGCGTGGTGGCCCAGTAACAGCATGCAGCCGACGGCAATTGCGGTTCAGCCGGAAACCGGTGCTTCCAACTTTGCCTGATCGCCGGGAAGGGGTTGCGGTTCCTTACCCTGGTTCATGCGAAGCGCGTTTCTGAAGCAGGCCATGGCCACTTCCAGTTCGCCCTTTCTTTCGAGTAATTGGCCGAGCGAGTCGAAGCCCGCCACGGTCGGTTCGATCTCGAGGCTGCGGATCATGTGATGGCGTGCTTTCCCCCACAACTCGTCCCTGGCACACAGTCTTCCCAGTGTCAGGTGCAACAAGGCATCCTCGGGATGCACTTCCAGCCACTTTTCACACTGCTTGAGCCGCCTGGCCGTGTCATCGGGGCCGGGCTCGCCGTAAGGTACCAGCAATGACGGCGACCATTCACGTTTCAGGCTCCGGCGAATGACCTCCTCGGTCAACTCAGGTGCACCGAGCAGTACCGCCTGGTCGGCGTAGGACCGGATGACTTCGGGCGCTCTTTGACTCGCTTTCGGCTGGGATTTCCAGCTGGCCTGGAGCTTCTCCCTGTCCTGGCAGCGTTGCAGTTCTCCGATCGCCGCCTGAAGCCTTAATTCAACCGCTTCCTGGTCGTCGATGACCTTCGCTTTCAGCATCACCGGGACCAATTTCAACAGTGCATCCCACTCTCCCAGTTCGCGGTGACAGCGCGCCAGCATTTCCAGCACCTGTGAGTGGCGGCGACGGCGCTTATGTAAGGACTCGAGGACTTCTTTCGCTTCTGCGAAGTGGTTGTTCTGGATCAGGATGCGGGCTCTGGTCAGATCAACCAGGAACTTTTGCTTACGGTTGCGCGTATCTGCCTGCTCGAGATACCACTCTGCCCGGTCGGATGCATCCTGACCATCCGCGGCTTCGGCTGCGGCCAGGTAACGGGCGGTGGTGCGGCCGTGTGAACTGGCTGATTTCTCGAGCGCTCGTTCCGCGGTACTCCAGTCACCTTCGGTCAGGGCCAGCAGGCCTTTCTCAAGTTGCGCCAGTGAACGCTGATCGCGAATGCGGCGGGCTGTTTCTGCCGGAACCTTCCATAAGCGCACCAACACCCATACCAGCAACCAGAGCAGCAGCACACCCAGCACCAGGGTCAACAAGCTGGTCTCTATGGTCCAGCCGCGGAAATGCATCTGCACCAGGCCGGGGTCGGTCTTGAACACCGGCGCGATGGCTGCCGCCAGCAAAGCCAGCGCCATGGCGATCAGAATGAGAAAAGAGCTTTTCATTCCTGAATCGGCTCAATAGCGGCGGCAGGCTGCGACAGGTTGGAGCGCAACGTGCGCAGATTGGACCAGGGCGCCGTGATATCCGGGATTTCGACCTGGATGTCCATGCCCTGTAAATTTTTCACACTTTGCATGATCGCCTGGTACTGGCTGTCCTGGTGATCGAACCAGTCAGACAGCGATTGATCTACCCGTGTCAGTGCTTTCCGGAAACCTTCCTGGTCCCTGCGCATCAGCGAAAGGTGCGCAATTTCCAATTGCAACCATACCCGCTGGCGAACATAGTCCTTGTCCTGCAGGCTGATTCTCTGGTTTTCGTCATCGGTACTGCGCCGCACCGTGACCAGCCCGGAGAAAACTCCTTTCAGTTTTTCCCACCAGCCATCAGGTTGCGCCTGTTGCCCGGCGCTTGCCGGCGGATCATCCCCGCGGAAAGGCAGGACCGCTATCTTTTCCTGGACCGCATCCAGGTCGTTTGCGATTTGCAGGTAATCAGGCATATCGATCGCAGCCAGGCTGCGTCGTGCGGCCGCGATGTCCTGTCTAACGCCCAGGTAGATTGGATTGTCTAATGCCGCCAGGTGCATATCGGCGACTTCCAGGGTCTGGTCCGCCGCGACAGGATCCAGAAAAAGCTTGAGCCGCTCATTGGCCAGCCGCAGCAAGTAGTCCACTTCGGCGATATCCAGTTCATCAGCGACGTCCAGCTCACGGGTGGATAGCCCGCTCACCGCCGCCTCGGCTGCGGCCAGGCGGCCCTGCATTGAACCCGCGGCAGCCTGCAGTGACCTGGAAAGCTCTAATTGCTCATTGATTGAGGCCTCGGCTGCGGCCAACTTTCGGCGGTCCGCTTCCAGCCGGTCTTGCATGGCCCTGAATTCGGCTCCGATGTCGCCGCTGGCAATCTTCGAAAGCTCATCCCGAATCTGCTGCAATTCGAGGCCAAGCTCCTGGTCACTGCTCTCTAACCGGGAAATTTCAGTAAAAACCAAGTCTTGCTCTTGCTCGGCGGAGCCCTGGCTTAGCCACCACATCCAGCCGGTGCCAACCAACGCCAGCAGTGAAAACAGGAATGCCAAAACCTGTATTGCTCCGCCACTGCGCCTGGGCGGTTCCGCCTCTTCTCGAGCGGGTTCCGGAGAGAGTTCGGGAGAGTTCTCGGGAGAGCTCTCGGGAGGGGGTTCCGCAGAAGGCTCGGGCGACAAATTCGGATCTTTTTCCGCCGGGCTTTCGGGCTCGTCTGATTCAATATCGGTATTTTCGGTATTTTCGGTATTCACCTGCAAAACCTGTGGATTGTCCGAACAAGCCCTGATGCTAACCAAAAGCACGATTCAGTTCACGTTTTATTGCCCGCCATGCGTCCCTGTATCATTTTATGCCCCTTATCGCATTGAGCAAATCGTCGTTACCGGGACCCGCGCTCAGATGAACGTGGGCCGGTCCATAGGCCCGTGACAACCGCTTGAGGCGCTCTGAAATCACCAACCAGTCGCCCTGGCATAACTGAAACCAGATTGCCGGCGGCAGCCGCTGTGAGAGCCCTTTCATGGCATTCGCGCTGGTCCACACTGACAACACTCCGGAAGCCTCCTTCAGAGTTCCGAGTTCTGCCTTGTCCAGGCCGGCAGGTTCCGGCTTATATACCTCCAGCAAACTAGCCTGCCATCCCTGCCTGGAGAGGCTCTCGAGCAGCTTTTTCCGGCCACCGGGAGCAGCAATGATATAGGCCTTGCTGCCCTGCGCCAGGCGGTTGCAATGCTCTTCGGCCAGGGTTTCAAGCAAGGCTTCACTGGTGTAACCCGTGCGGGGCGTGATGGTGACGCGAATACCCGCATCGGCAAGCACCTTGGATGTCGCCGGACCAATTGCCGCCACCCTGGCCTGGAACAGCAGCTTCTGTGGTATTTGCCCAAGCCCGTGGGCGACGGATCTTGGGCTGGTAAAAATGACCAGTGAGTCGGACCCGGCATGTTCCATCCCTTTTATGATCTGCGGCTGCGAAAGTCGGGCATCCAATGGGAAAAAGTTGAAAGCGGGCTGTACCACGGGTGTCAACCCCAGCGGCGCCAGCAATGCCGCAAGCGCTTCTGATTCCTTCCTGGGTCTGGAAATAAAAACGTGAGTGAAGGTCATGAGGCCAGCGACGCGATAATTCGGCCCGCGCCCAGTTCGAGCAACTCTTCGGCAATCAAGGCCGAGAGTTGTGCCCATTCGGCAGCGGCGCCCACCTGCTCGCAGCGCAGCAACTGGCTGCCATCGGGCATACCGACCAGCGCACTGATGTGCATCTGGTCGTCATTGATGCTGGCAAATACCGCCAACGGAACCTGGCAACTGCCCTGCAAGGCCGACGCCACCGCTCTTTCTGCAAGTGTTCTCACCACCGCGTCTGTGTCCTTCAGCGGTTCGATCAGTTGCATCACTTCGGTGTCCTCGGCACGGCACTGAATCCCAATGGTCCCCTGCGTGGCCGCCGGCAGCCAGTCCGGCGCCGCCAGCGTCTCGGTGATCAGGTGATCCAGGCCCAACCGCTCCAGCCCGGCGCAAGCCAGGATAATGGCGTCATAATCACCTTCCTGTAACTTCCGGATTCGCGTGTTCACATTACCCCTGAGATCCCGGACCTCGAGATCCGGTCGCGCCGCCTTCAACTGGCACTGCCTGCGCAGGCTGCTGGTGCCCACGCTGGCTCCTGCAGGCAACTCGGCAAACAACAGGCCTGCGCGGCCCAGCAGTGCATCGAACGGGTTCGCGCGCTTCAACATGACATCCACCGTGAGCCCCGGAACCTGTTCCACCGGCACATCTTTCATCGAATGCACCGCGATGTCCGCCTCTCCGTTGAGCAGCGCCTTCTCCAACTCCTTCAGGAACAGGCCCTTGCCACCGATCTGGGCCAGCGGGCGATCCAGGATAATGTCGCCCCTGGTCACCATCGGCAGCAGCTCAACCGTTTTTTCCGGATAACGGTCACGCAGCAAATCCGCCACGTGGTTAGCCTGCCACAAGGCGAGTTCACTTTTTCTCGTGGCAATGGTTATTTTCTCTGTCATGAAAGCTCACTCAATAATTTTCGCAGGGCGGAAATGTTTCTTCTGCTGACCTCGGGCTTGCGCTCGGTGCCACTGAGTATGGCAAGAGTATGACCGTCCTGGGTGCGTTCCAGACCACGTAGATGCCTGCGTGAGACCAGGGCATTTCGGTGTACCCGGAAAAAATGGCCCGGAAATTTCTGCTCCAGGTCGGTCAGTGATTCATCAATCACGGTCGCGCCTTTTTCGTGCGTTACTGTCGTGTACTTGTCTTCGGAAACGAGACAGATGACACGGTGCAGCGGAGTCAATACCACCTTACCGCCAACGGTGGACCTGACGTAGTGCTCTTCCTCCCCATCTTCGCGGCCGAGGAACCGCCGAGCCTTTTCG
>JAOUCS010000163.1 GCA_029859645.1 Lysobacterales bacterium
TAATCTCCAGCCGATCGAGCGGGTGGAGATTACCGCGATGTGCTATCCGCGGGAATTTTTCTGTGGCCTTACCCCACCGTATTGAACATTCTCAATGCCCAGGAAATTTGATAGGCAATCATACCGAGGGCGAACACCGTGTGATAGCGCTCGTTCCGGGTCCAGATGGCCACCGCGCAAAGTGAGATCTGTATGGCGGTTGTGATCAGGTACTCCGGGCCCAGGTTCAGAAAATACTCCCGGCCCTTCAGCAGGGAATCGACCAGGTCCAATGCATAGGTAAAGGCAAGCAGACCAAATAGCCAGACCCGCATGGAGTAGAAGTAATCCTTAAAACCCTCGTGGTCCTCAATGTTGACCGGAAACAGCAGGGCGCAAACCATGAATAGAACAAAGGCGTAAAACACCACGAAGAAATAGATATTGAAAGTCCATATCTCGATCGAGCCCAGCCTGAATTCCCACCACCACCAGAACACCAGGGTAAAAAACATGTAAGCAACCCAGAGCAAGTGCACCCAGTAAACTGGAAATGTGCGCCGCCGCTGAATAAGGCCTGCAACACCCCGCAACAGCTGCGCCATCCCCACACCAATAATGATGGAAGTCAGTACCGCGATGTATTCGAACATGTCCATGAGTCAGGCAGTATAAACCACCGCAACTGGCACCCAGGCAACGACTGAGGGTCCCCGGGGTTTATTTCCGGGGCATTTGGTAGCCGATTGAGGGGTTCCGCCCAAGACGATTTCCAGGGATGAAAATCGAGGCCCGACAGGGCAGGAAGCCCTTTCGGGCTGGTCTTGATAAGGCGGGTTCCTGATTGAGGGAAGCCCGAAGGGCCGGCCAAGAAAGCCCCGGAAATAAACCCCGGGGACCCTCAGCCCGTGTTCGCTGGCAAAAAAAAAGCCACCCCCAAAAGGGAGTGGCTTTCCAAAAATTCTGGCGCGCCCGGAGAGATTCGAACTCCCGACCGCTCGGTTCGTAGCCGAGTACTCTATCCAGCTGAGCTACGGGCGCTTGAGAAGCAGCGCATTATCCTTTTGGCCCAAGCGAAAGTCAACCGTAAAAGGTGAGAAACAGGCATTGACCTGGTGCTCTGAACTCCGTAACATTGCCCGGCTGTAAACCGTGTCGGGGTGTAGCGCAGCCTGGTAGCGCAACTGCTTTGGGAGCAGTGGGTCGGGGGTTCGAATCCCTCCACCCCGACCAGTCCGATTGCGCCCGTAGCTCAACCGGATAGAGCATCGGCCTTCTAAGCCGAGGGTTGCAGGTTCGAGTCCTGCCGGGCGCGCCACTTAAGGGGCAGGACGAAACGGTTTAAAACAGGTAAAATAGCCGCGCAATTAACAATGGTGGGCGTAGCTCAGTTGGTAGAGCTCCGGATTGTGATTCCGGCGGTCGTGGGTTCGAGCCCCATCGTCCACCCCATATTTTGACAATTTGAGTTTCATGGGCCATTAGCTCAATTGGCAGAGCAGTAGACTCTTAATCTATTGGTTCTAGGTTCGAGTCCTAGATAGCCCACCATTTTTTCCGACACGTGCGAAAGTGGCGGAATTGGTAGACGCGCTGGATTTAGGATCCAGTGGGGCAACCCGTGGGAGTTCGAGTCTCCCCTTTCGCACCACTGGTTCTGAGTGAACGCTGGCCCGTTCCCCTAACAATCATCACAGGTCTGATCATCACTATGCAAGTCTTCGTAGAAAACACCAGCGGCGCTGAGCGTCGCGTAACGGTGCAGGTTCCCGGCAACGAGATCGAGGAAAAAATTAACGCCAAGCTGCGCGAAATCGGCAAGACGGTTCGCATCAAGGGCTTTCGCCCCGGCCGGGTTCCAGCCACGGTTGTGAAACAACGCTTTGGCCAGCAGGCCCGCCAGGAAGTCGTGAACGAGGTGGTGCAGCAGAACCTGCAACAGGCGATCCAGGACGAGAACATCCGACCGGCCTCGCGGCCCCGGCTCGAAGATGAGCCAAAGAACAACGACGTCGGTAACCTGGAATTTTCTGCGCTGATCGATGTATATCCCGACATCGACACCCTGGACGTCAGTGCCATGGAAATCGAGCGTCCCGATACCGAAGTCACCCAGGACGACGTCGACGAGATGCTCGCGACCCTGCGCACGCAGCGCATCAGCTGGGAGAAAGTCGAGCGCAACGCCAAAGAGGGCGACCAGGTGCTGATCGAGTATGCCGCTGAAACCAAGGAAGGTCGCGTGCCTGCCGAGGGCACTCAGCGGCTCGCTATCATCATGGGTGAATCCGGTTTCGATGAACTGGAAAAAGCGATTGCTGGAATCGCTCCGGATGAGGAGAAAAACGTCAAGCTGACTTTTCCGGAAGATTTCCGTGAAGCTGAGCTGGCCGGCAAGAAAGCCAAGGTCGACGTGCAGGTGGTTTCCGTTTCAGAAGGTAATACACCGGAAGTGGATGAAGAATTCATCAAGAGCTTTGGTGTTGAAGAGGGCACTCAGGAAGCGTTCGAAACCGAAATTCGTGGCAATCTTGAACGTGAGCTGAAACAGGCTACCAACACGTTTCTCAAGACCCAGCTGATCGATCAGCTGGTCAAGGCGACTCCCGACCTGGAAGTGCCTGAAGGCGTGGTTCGCCAGGAGGCTGCCAGCATGGCGGCCCAGATGATCCAGTCTCAGGGCCAGCAGGTGGATCCTGAACTGGTCCAGAAACTGGTCGAGCCGTTCATGGAGCAGGCCGGACAGCGTGTTCGCGCGGGCCTGTTGATGGGGGAGCTGGCGCATCAAAACAGCATTCGGATCGACTCCAACAAGGTACGGGAAGCCATTGAGTTGGCGGCCAGCACCTACGAAGACCCGGCGGAAGTCGTTCAGCTTTACTACAGTAACCAGCAACTGATGCAGCAGGTGGAAAGCTCGGTGCTGGAAGAACAAGTGGTTGACTGGGTGATGGAAAACGCTAAAGTGGCACCCAAGGAAATGAAATTCCAGGAAGTCATAACGGCCGCGTCGAATCGCACGTAATCATTAAGGCCGGCAAGCACGAGAGGAAACATGGATAGAAACCACAGGGATTTTGAACCTCAGGCGCTGAACCTCGTACCGATGGTAGTGGAGCAAAGCTCCCGCGGTGAACGTGCTTACGACATCTATTCCCGCCTGCTGAAAGATCGCGTGATCTTTATCGTCGGCCCGATCGAAGACCACATGGCCAACCTGGTGGTGGCGCAGTTGCTGTTCCTGGAATCGGAGAATCCGGACAAGGACATCAACCTGTACATCAACAGCCCGGGTGGCGTGGTCAGCTCCGGCCTGGCCATCTACGACACCATGCAATTCATTCGTTGCGACGTCAGCACCATGTGCGTGGGGCAGGCGGCGAGCATGGGTGCGGTCCTGCTGGCGGCTGGCGCTAAAGACAAGCGCTACGCCTTGCCGCATTCACGCGTGATGATCCACCAGCCGCTCGGTGGGTTCCAGGGGCAGGCAACGGATATCGATATCCATGCCCGCGAAATCCTGAAGTTACGAGCAGAGCTGAATGAAATTCTTGCGGAACATACGGGCCAGTCTGTGGACAAAATAGCAGAGGATACCGACCGGGATAATTTCATGGATCCGCAGCAGGCAAAGAAATACGGCCTGATCGATAAAGTCTTTGAAAACAGAAAAGTCGACGTGGCGGAAGAGAAAAGGTAATATTTTCACTACGATAGTGTATAAACTGGCAAATATAAATTAAGTTGATGCGATGAGTGATCGAGATCTGAAAGGCGCGGACGGCAAAATTCTTTACTGCTCTTTTTGCGGTAAAAGCCAGCATGAAGTGCGCAAGCTGATTGCCGGACCGAGTGTTTACATCTGCGACGAATGCGTCGAGCTGTGTAATGACATCATCCGGGAAGAGCTGGAGGAACACGGTGGCCGCGATCGCGAAAACCTGCCCAAGCCCCAGGAAATACACAGTTTCCTGAACGAATTCGTGATCGGCCAGGAGCATGCCAAGAAAGTGCTTTCAGTGGCCGTTTACAACCATTACAAGCGGCTGGAAAACAGTGGCCGTGAAGACGAGGTCGAACTGGCCAAGAGTAATATTCTGCTGATCGGCCCGACCGGATCCGGCAAAACCCTGCTGGCCGAAACGCTGGCGCGGATGCTGAATGTACCCTTCACCATCGCTGACGCGACCACGCTGACCGAGGCCGGTTACGTGGGTGAAGATGTCGAGAACATCATCCAGAAACTGTTGCAGAAGTGCGATTACGACGTGGACAAGGCCCAGACCGGTATTGTTTACATCGACGAGATCGACAAGGTTTCACGCAAGGCCGAGAACCCGTCCATCACCCGTGACGTGTCGGGCGAGGGCGTTCAGCAGGCGCTGCTCAAGCTGATCGAGGGTACGGTTGCCTCGGTTCCGCCACAGGGTGGCCGCAAGCATCCCCAGCAGGAATTCCTGCAGGTCGACACCAGCCAGATCCTGTTCATATGCGGTGGCGCATTTTCGGGGCTGGAGAAAGTTATCCAGGACCGTTCCACTTCCGCAGGCATCGGTTTCTCGGCCGACGTGCAGAGCAAGGAAAGTGACCGGAACATCGGCGAACTGTTGATCGACGTGGAGCCCGAAGACCTGGTCAAGTACGGCCTGATTCCCGAGTTCGTCGGCCGCCTGCCGGTGGTCGCCACGCTGGAAGAGCTGGACGAAGAGGCCCTGGTCAAGATCCTGGTTGAACCCAAGAACGCGCTCGCCAAGCAGTACAAAGCCCTGTTCGAGATGGAAGGGGCTGAACTGGAGATCCGCGAAGACGCCCTGGCCGCCATTGCCCGCAAGGCGATGGCGCGCAAGACCGGCGCCCGTGGTCTGCGCACGATCCTGGAGGGGGTTCTGCTCAACAGCATGTATGAGCTGCCGTCGCTGGATAACGTCTCCAAGGTGGTGGTCGATGAAACGGTTATCGACGGCGATGCAGAGCCTTATATTCTCTACGAGAACCAGCAGCAAGCCGTCGGCGCCTCCGACTAACTGCGCTCAACGGCATTACAGGGTTTTCAGTTTCCTGCGCCGCTCTCTCTCGCAGCGGGCCTGGTCAAGACTGACCATATAATTGTGGATATACTCACTGGCCCTGCGGCGTTCGATCTCGTTTTCAAGTTGCATCTGCCGAAGATCACCCGGCTCGGGCAGATTATCTTTCTCGCCAAGCAAAACGCTTTCGGCAAGGTTCTTGAACAGAAAAATCAGGATGCCTGCCAGGATGGAGGCAATAAACACGACAAAATAGGTAATCCCCATTTGTGAAATCCCCTTAATGCGATGACCCGGGAGTCAATCCTGTCTCCGGCGCCACCTGGATATAAAGACTCACAAATCCATTTGCTTTAGTCGGGATACTCCGGTTTGCAACCCCTTGCACCGGAATGTCCTTATATTATTCATAAGGTTGTCGCAAATTTCAAATGATTTTTTGAGTTGCTGACGAACGGGAATTGCGCCTTGACAGGCGGTCCCCCTGGTCAGGCCTGGTTGGAAATTTGTTTTTGCCATCCTGCCTGATAAATAGGGAAATCTGTCTTTTCAGTCCAGTTAAATTGCACTTTCTTGCTGCTTTCAACCGGTATCAGCCCCAATTGACTCTTGAATTCTCAGGCGTTGCGCCAATATCTCGGTTAACTGATCTGAGCGGGTAAAACTGTCCCGCCAGACTGCTATGATTAAGTACAAGCTGGCCCATAGACCGCGCCCGGTCCGGACAAAGGCCACCGGAGAGGAAGTCTCATGTCTGATAGCACCACCAGAACCATTCCATCAATGACTTTACAGCCTACGCCCGTGTTATCGCTGCGCGACGTGGTGGTGTACCCGCACATGGTGATCCCGCTGTTTGTAGGGCGCGAGCGCTCTATCCTCGCCCTGGACAAGGCGATGGACCTTGACAAGCGTATTGTGCTGGTAACGCAGCGTGGCGCCGATATCGATGAGCCAGGAGAAGCGGACCTGTTTGACGTCGGGACGCTGGCTACGGTCCTGCAGTTGCTGAAACTGCCTGACGGTACAACCAAGGTGCTGGTCGAGGGCGGTGAGCGCGTTCGGATCAGCCAGTTCACCGAACAAAGTGGCTTTTTCGAGGCCAACTGGGAATTGATACCGGTAGCGGACGAAGGCACCGAGAAAGAGCTCGAAGTGACCATGCGTTCGCTGGTCTCGCTGTTTGAGCAATACGTTAAGCTCAACCGCAAGATTCCGCCGGAACTGCTGACCACACTGGCCGGCATCGAAGACTCAAGCCGTCTTGCCGATACAGTGGCCGCGCACCTGGCAATTCGACTGGAAGAAAAGCAGGTTCTTCTGGAAATGGGCAGCCCCAGGCGGCGCATGGAGCACCTGATGGCGCTGGTCGAGGGCGAGATCGATGTATTGCAGCTGGAAAAGCGCATCCGCGGGCGGGTCAAGACACAGATGGAGAAAAGCCAGCGCGAGTATTACCTGAACGAACAGATGAAGGCGATCCAGAAGGAACTGGGCGAGATGGACGACGCGCCCAACGACATGGAAGACCTGGCGAACCGGATCGAAGAGAGC
>JAOUCS010000057.1 GCA_029859645.1 Lysobacterales bacterium
GCTGTTGAATCCCATCGGCCATTTTTCGGTAGCTGCGTCATTCGGCAATGTGCATGGCGTGTACAAGCCCGGCAATGTCAAGCTGCGCCCGGAAATCCTGAAGAACTCCCAGAGCCTGGTCCAGGCTACCCACCAGACCGGTCCCAATCCGCTGCACCTGGTGTTCCATGGTGGTTCGGGTTCAGAGAAGTCCAAGATCACCGAAGCCGTCGGTTACGGTGTTTTCAAAATGAACATTGATACTGATACACAGTTCGCTTTTTCAGAGCCGGTTGGCCGTTTCGTGAATGAAAATCCCAAGGCATTCCTGTACCAGGTCGATCCGGAAGACGGCACGCCCTACAAGAAGTTCTACGATCCACGCAAGTATCTCCGTGCCGGAGAACAGGGCGTCGTTGCCCGTTTGCAGGAGGCTTGCGAAGACCTGGGATCAAAAGGCAATTCAATCGCCAGCGCTTAATCGCTTCGAGGTTTACGGGGCCCGGATTGTTCCGGGCCCGTTTCCCGTTCAGGGTTAGGATCGCCCATGCCCCTGGTTCAACATTCGGAGCTGCCCACCTTTAACCGTCTGCGCGAAGGCGGGCACGAAGTATTGCCGCTGGACCGTGCATTACACCAGGATATCCGGGAATTGCATGTCGGATTCCTGAACATGATGCCGGATGCGGCGTTTGAGGCGACTGAGCGACAGTTCATCCGCCTGGTAGGTGGCTGCAACCGGATTGCCCAGTTTTTTGTCTATCCGTTTTCCCTGCCGGGCCTGCCCCGCGGCGCCGCAACCCTGGAGTACATTGACCGCTACTACAGCCGGTTTGAAAGCCTGAAGAAAAGCGGGCTGGATGCACTGATCATTACCGGCGCCAATGTCGAAAACCCTGACCTGGCCCAGGAACCTTTCTGGGATCCGCTGATGGATGTCATCGACTGGGCGCAGGAAAATGTCGCGTCCACGCTGTGTTCCTGCCTGGCCACGCACGCTGTCCTGAAAAAATTTCATGGAATCGAGCGCAAACCCCTTGCGGAAAAACGCTGGGGGGTGTTCAGCCACAAGGTATCTTCGCCAGGGCATCCCCTGTTAAGGGAAATCAATACCCGCTTCGATGTACCTCATTCGCGGCACAATGACATCTCCAGGCAGCAACTGGAAAAAGCCGGCCTTGGGGTCCTGGTCGAAAGCGATGAGGGCGGAGTCCACATGGCAGTCAGTCCGGACCAGTTCAGGCTGATTTATTTCCAGGGCCATCCCGAATACGACACCAACAGCCTGCTCAAGGAATACCGGCGCGAGGTTTTTCGCTATCTCAACGGTGAATTGCGGTGCCCACCAGCGTTTCCTGAACATTATTTTTCCCCCGGGGCGGCCAGGGTTGCGGACCGCTTTGTCCAGGCATCCGAAAAGGCCTTGCGCGAGGATGGACGATTGCCGGATTTTCTCGAGCAGGAAATCGAGCCTCTGCTGGACAACACCTGGGGCGACACCGCCAAGGCGATCGTTGCGAACTGGCTCGGGCTGGTTTATCAGCTAACCAACCTCGATCGCCGCAGGCAATACATGGACGGCGTCAACCCGGATGCGCCGCTCGATGCAGCCCGATAAGCCCTTTTACTATTTCAACGGGTTCAATTCGGCCATCCTGGAAGACTTTTCCGGTAATGCAAAAATCTCCTCGGTTGCCGATTTTGCGGTCAGACTGGGTTATCGCTTCGTGCCGGTTTCTACATGCTACCGGCGGGCCAGAGTGCATAGTTCAGAGGTGCTCGCCGACATCTCCAGCAACGCGCAGGAAGTGGTTTTCTGCGGTTCGTCCATGGGTGGCTGGTTCGCACGGATCCTGCAATTGCAGCTAGGCCAGGCCAGGCCGGGCGTCAGGAGTGCCGCCGTGGCTTTTAACCCGGCGTTCGACCTGAGCCTGCACGGCAACCTGCTGCTGGGTCCACAGGTTAATTTCGTGACCGGCGAGGAGTACACTTGGACCCGGCAAGACAGCGACGGCTTACGCCGCATGGAAAACGGTGTCGATGATCGTTTGCCACTGCCCTTTTTCGTTTACATTGACAAAGGGGATGAAGTGATCGACTGGCAGCAGAGCGCGAAGAAACATGCTTCGCTGGCGCGATTGGTGCTGTTTGAAGGTGGTTGCCATAGTTTCGATCACTACCAGGAGGCGCTGGCAGACTTCGAGGCCGCATTCATGAAGTGACAGTCAAGAAACAACTTGATAGGATGACTGCCCCCAATTGAACGAGACAGAATTCGGATATGGCCATGTTTGACAAGCACAAAAGCGCTAAGCAGAGCACTCCCGAAACCCGGGAGCCCAGAGTCAGCCAGCCCGCTCCAGCGAGCAGCAACAAACCGGGGGTTTCGCCTTCCAGCGTGGCCATGATCGGGCATGGCATTCAGATCAGCGGTGATGTAAAGGCCGACTCGAACCTCAAGATTGAAGGTCGCATTGAAGGCCGCAGCATCCAGTGCACCCACGACGTGGAGGTCGGAGGTTCAGGCCAGGTAAACGCCAGCATCATGGCGAAAGTGGTCAAGATTTCCGGATCGGTCAAAGGCGATATCGGCGGCAGTGAAAAAGTCCTCATTACGGCCAGCGGCCGGGTCCAGGGCAACATCATCGCGCCACGCGTGCAACTCGAAGATGGCGCCCTGTTCAGAGGCAGCATAGATATGAATCCCACGGAAAAAACGGTCGCTGAAAAAAAACCTGCTGAGGCCAAGCAGGCAGCGCCCAAGGCGCCGCAAGCCGGGAAAGCAACGGCATCTTCGCCTTCCAGTGCAGCAAGGACGGAACCTAGCCTGAACCTGAAAAGCGGTTAGATTTGCAGGATCCGGATTGGTACTGCAAACGTGGTGGGGTGAAGTGAGGCCCTTCAAATGAGTTCTGTTGCCAGAAGCATGGATAACCGGGCAACCCTGCCCCGGGTGGGCCCCGTGTCGTCCTCCCAACCCAGTAAACTGTTCCCGGGTATGTTCAGGATGGTGGATATAAACCACCGCCTGACGGTATTGGAGATCGGTCCTGCCCTGCACGAAACAGTGGAGTTCTTCTCACAGTTCAAATGCAGACTCCATTTCGCAGACTTGTTCCATGAAGCTTTTGTTCGGGAACAGCAGGCAAAACTCTCAGAAAAAGAACTGCGCCATGCTTTTGAAGAGCAGTTTCGTTTCCCGCCGGATACCAAAATCGACATCTGCCTGTTTTGGGATTTCCTGTGTTATCTCGACGACCCGGCACTAAAAGCGTTCAATGCCGCATTGCGACCCTGGTTACATCCCGGCACCCGCGCCCATGGCTTTGGAGTGCATCACCTGGCTATCCGTTTGGAAAATATCCAGTACGGCGTCCTTGACAAGGAAACGCTGAGTATCAGGCCGCGCCGCTCCGAACAACTGCCCTACTATCCACACTCGCAGATCGAGATGCACGAGATGCTGAACTGCTTTGATTTCGAGCGCGGTTTGCTACTGCCCGAAGGCAAGCTTGAAATGCTTCTCAAACCACGCAACTAATCCGGGGCCCCATGGAGAAATCGACACTTGACCAGTTGCGCATCGAGCGTTCTCCCGAGAAACCGGTCCAGGGTTCGAAAAAGTGGATCTATATCGCCGTTGCGCTGGTCACTCTGGCGGCGGTTGCCGTTGCGTATTTTGCAGGTTTAGGGCCCGCTGCGTCGATTGAAGTGCGGATGGCGGAAGCCCGGTCGTCGGGCGGGGTTGGGCAGTCTGCAACGACCGTGCTCAATGCGTCCGGTTATGTCACCGCCAGGCGACAGGCCACCGTTTCTTCGAAGTTTACCGGCCGGGTCACCGAAGTGCTGATCGAAGAAGGCATGGAGGTGGAGCAGGGCCAGGTGCTGGCTCGGCTGGATGATTCGAACATTCGGGCCAGTTACAACCTGGCGAATGCGCAATGGGTCTCGGCCCAGAGAGGCCTGACTGAAACCCAGACCTTGCTGGATGAAGCGAGGCTGAACTTCCAGCGGACCAGACGCCTGGTGGAGAGGGAACTGGCCAGTGAGCAGGAACTGGACCGCAGCCGGGCCGTGTACGGTTCGCTCGCGGCCCAGCTTGAGCGCAAAAAGGCGGACGTCGAAGTGGCCGCGCGGCAACGGGATATCTATGCCCTGCAGTTGGAGGACACTATCATCAGGGCGCCGTTTGCCGGCGTGATCGTGGCCAAGAACGCCCAACCAGGAGAGATGATTTCACCGGTCTCTGCCGGCGGCGGATTCACCCGTACCGGCATCGGCACCATCGTTGACATGACTTCGCTGGAAATCGAAATCGATGTCAACGAGGCGTATATCAATCGTGTCACCAGTGGCCAGGGCGTGATGGCTACCCTGGATGCCTATCCTGATTGGGAAATTCCCTGTCATGTCATTGCTATCATTCCAACGGCTGACCGCCAGCGTGCGACCGTCGAGGTTCGGGTCGGCTTTGATGAACTGGATGCAAGGATACTCCCTGACATGGGCGTGAAAGTCGCATTCCAGGAAGTTGAAGATACCGGCGACAGCCGCAGAAGTGTCAGTGGCGTGCTGGTACCACAGGCAGCAATTCGTGAGATTGAAGACCGGGACTACGTCTTTGTCGTGGACCAGGGTATCGTGGAGCGACGGGCTGTCAGCACTGCCGGGGCCCGGGGTAGTGATATTCTTGTGATCAGTGGACTGGTCGCCGACGAGCGCGTAGTACTGGACGCGCCGCCTGAATTGGCTGATGGCGTTTCGGTTCGGGAGAAAAAACAATGACACAGGGCAGCGGCGATCTGGTCCAGATCAAAAACGTCGACAAGGTGTTCAAAAGGGGTTCTGAAGAGATCCATGTGCTGGGTGGGCTGGACCTCACGATTCCTGACGGTGAATTCCTGGCCCTGATGGGGCCTTCCGGATCGGGTAAGTCCACGCTGCTGAACCTGATCGGCGGACTCGATCGTCCCAGCCAGGGGTCGGTCGAAGTGGGTGGCGAAAACATCGATCAGCTCTCCGACCGGCGCCTGGCCGCCTGGCGGGCACGGCACGTGGGGCTGGTTTTCCAGTTTTATAACCTGATGCCGGTGTTAACGGCGCAGAAAAACGTGGAGCTGCCGCTGTTGCTGACGCATTTGTCGCGGGCCGAGCGAAAAAAACGTGCCGCCATCGCGCTGGACATTGTTGGCCTGTCACACCGTAACCATCATTTTCCGCGCACACTGTCGGGCGGTGAGCAGCAGCGGGTGGGTATAGCCCGTGCCATCGTAACCGACCCGACCCTGTTGCTTTGCGATGAGCCCACCGGCGATCTCGACCGGAAGTCCGGGGATGAAATCCTGGATTTGCTGCAGGCACTGAACCGCGAACAGGGCAAAACCATTGTCATGGTGACGCACGATATTCACGCGGCTGCGCGTGCTTCCCGCACGCTGTATCTGAACAAGGGAAGGCTGTCCACCGAACTGGAAGAATAGGAGAGAGGGCGAATGAAATACCTCTACCTGGTCTGGAGTAACCTGAAGCGCGCAAAGATGCGCACTAGCCTGACGCTGCTCTCGATTATTGTCGCATTTATGCTGTTCGGCTACCTGGGTGCGATCAAGCAGGCCTTTAACCAGGGTATCGATGTGGCTGGTCTGGACCGGTTGATCGTGCGCCACAAAGTTTCGCTGATCCAGTTGCTGCCGGCATCCTACGAATCGCAGATGGAGCAGATCGAAGGGGTGGATGACGCGGTGCACCAAACCTGGTTTGGCGGTGTCTACCAGAAGCCGAGCAATTTTTTTGCGCAACTGCCGGTAGAGCCCGAGGAATACCTCGAAATGTTTCCCGAGTTATTGCTCACTGACGAGGAGAAGGAAGCCTGGTTCAATACACGGACAGGAGCCATAGCCGGCCGTAAAACTGCCGACCGGTTTGGTTGGAAAGTCGGTGACCGGATTCCTATCAATGCAACCATCTGGCCGAGGAAAGGTGGCGAACGCACCTGGGAGTTCGACCTGGTGGGTATTTATGACGGCGCGGAAAAAGGCACTGACACGACCCAGTTCCTGTTTCGTTTCGATTATTTTGACGAGGCGCGGCAAAATGGTCAGGGCCTGGTCGGTTGGTATACCGTGCGTATCAAGGACCCGGAACGAGCTGCCGAAGTTGCCGCAGCAATTGACTCCCGTTTCGCCAATTCCTCATCCGAAACCAAGGCTGAACCCGAGGGTGCTTTCCTGCAGGGGTTTGCCAACCAGGTTGGCGACATTGGTTTCATCATGATGTCTATCATTGCTGCTGTTTTTTTCACCATCCTGCTGGTGGCCGGCAATACCATGGCTTACGCGGTTCGTGAACGTACCAATGAACTGGCCGTTCTGAAGGCCATCGGATTTACCGATCGCGGTGTGATGGGCCTGGTCCTGGGTGAATCGCTGGTGCTGGCCGGTTTGGGTGGCGCCGTGGGTTTGTTGCTCGCCTGGCTGCTGGTTTCACTGGGCGATCCCAGTAACGGGTCTTTGCCGGTGTTCTACATCCCGGCCAGGGATTTCATTATCGGAACCGTCCTGATTGCCGCGGTGGCGCTGGTGGCGGGAATTTTGCCCGCAATGCAGGCTCAACGGCTGCGTATTGCCGATGCGTTGAGGAGATAAGCGATGGCGGGCCCTTTCAACTGGTTATCACAGGTAACTTCGGTAACGGCTTTTGGTATCCAGTCACTGCCACAACGCCTGGGTTCTTCGCTGACGTCGATGTTGGGTATTGCAGGGGTTGTGGCGGTTATGGTTGCTGTGCTGTCAATTGCGCAAGGCATCATGCAGACGATGAATAACTCGGCGTCCGTCGATAATGTCGTGGTGCTGCGCAGCGGTTCCACTTCAGAAATGATGAGTGGGCTGAGCGGTGATGAAACCAGGTTCATCGCCGAGGGGCCCGGGCTGGCCAGGAACGAGACCGGATCGATCGCTTCTCCCGAGCTGTTCGTGATCATTAACCTGCTGAAAAAGACCACGCTAACGGACGCTAATGTGCCGCTGCGCGGCGTCGGCAAGGCTGCCTTCGACATTCGCGATACTTTTCGGATTGTTGAAGGCAGGATGTTCGAATGGGGCCTGAACGAGGTGATCGTGGGCATCGGCGCGAGAATGGAATTCGAAGGGTTGGAATTGGGGTCCACCATTCCAGTAGGCCAGGAAGAATGGCCGGTGGTCGGAGTTTTCGAGGCTGGTGGAGGATTGGCGGAAACTGAAATCTGGGTGGATTCCGCTGTATTGCAGCCCGCATACCGCCGTGGAAACTCCTACCAGTCAGTCTATGCCAAGTTGGAATCACCCGAATCTTACCAGGCTTTCAAAGATGCCCTGACCAGCGACCCCCGGCTTAACGTCAAACCGATGCGGGAGTCGGAGTTTTATTCCTCGCAGTCTGAGATGCTCTACAACCTGATCACCGGTCTCGGAACATTCATCGCGGTGATCATGGGTTTTGGCGCAGTTTTTGGCGCCTTGAACACGATGTATACGGCAGTTTCGTCCCGAACCCGGGAGATAGCAACGCTCAGGGCCCTGGGTTTTCATTCAGGGCCCGTAGTCATCTCGGTACTCACTGAATCCATGTTGCTGGCGCTGGCAGGGGGGATTATCGTTGCAGTCGCTGCATGGGCGGTGTTTGACGGTTTCAGGGCGGCAACCGTCAACATGGCCAGTTTCAGCCAGGTGGCTTTTGCTTTCGACGTGTCGGCCAGTCTTTTGATGCAGGGAGTCGTGTTTGCGCTAATCATTGGATTTATCGGCGGAGTGTTTCCCGCGATTCGCGCGGCCCGCCAGCCGGTCGCGACGGCATTACGAGAACTCTGACCCGGAACTTTTTGCCAGTAACAACACTGCCTTTCTGCCCGTTTATCGGGTAAATTCTGCCTTTGATGCCTTAACTCATCGTTTTTTCTTGACTTTTCAGCACAGATAAATTATCAACATAGATGCACGATCTACCAGTCGTGTGTTGTTGCATACCAGTGCGATAACCGTGGGAAACGGATTTCCACGGAGGAATGTCAAGGATGATTTCCAAAATATCACCGCGCGTAAAAATGCGGTACCAAAATGGGCAAAGATATGGAATCTTCCAAACGCTACCTGCTACAGGCAGAAATCGAGTATTGGCATGAGATGCTGCGTCTAAACCAGAGCCGCATCAACAAATCAAAACAGTCGGAGATGCGTCGCTGTCTCAAGCAAGCGGTGCGGGCGCTTAATTCGTCAGTGGATTTACGCGCTGCCGCCTGACGGCTGACTCCTTCTTCGTTTACAATCTGGCCAGCTGGAATCGATTCCCGGTTCCGGCTTTTCTGTGCTTAATTTTCCCGGGAGATTTTTAATGCTAAGAGTTTTGATGGTTTTGTTGTTGATGATTACCTGCCTGGCGCAGGCAGACGATTTTTCTGCGGTGGAGGAAAAGCTGAAAACCGCGATGAAAGCGGACGTTCGCACGGAAGCTGAAATGGACCGTGACCGCAACCGCAATCCAGTCAAAACACTGGAGTTTTTTGGTCTGCGTGATGATATGACCGCTGTGGAACTGCTGCCTGGTGGCGGCTGGTATACAAAATTGCTGGCGCCGGTTCTGAAAGACAACGGACATCTCTATGTAGCCATCGGCACCAGTCGCGTCAAAGAGAACGTATTGAGCCAGGACGGCTTCGATAAGGTGCAAGTCGTTGCTGAAGATGCAAAGGTCTTCCGTCCGGAAGGTTCCAGGACCTATGCCCTTGAGGCCAGCTCACTGGGCGTACAGGATGTGGACATTGTTTTCACTTTCCGCAATTACCACAACTTTGGCGCCGAAGGGCGCGCGGCGATGAACGAATTGGTTTTCGATGCGCTGAAACCAGGTGGAATTTACGCCGTTGTGGACCACACCCGGCGTCACATGGAAGGTGACAACAGTGAAAACCGCAGAAGAATGGATCCGGTGCTGGCGATCAAGGAAATCGAAGCGGCCGGTTTCGAATTCGTGGATTTTTCTGATTTGCACTTCAAGCCGGATGACGAACTGCGCTATGAAGTCGGTCGAAAAACCGTTACCGGCAATACCGATCGCTGGACCCTGAAGTTCAGAAAACCAGCAAACTAATATCGCCGAAAACCCGGATTGCAGTTCATATCACGCGGCCGCTCCTTTATGATGGAAGGCCGCGCTGATAGTCTGGGTTTGTAAATGGTGAAGACCGGGTTACATCGATTCAGGATTACTGCATTACTGCTCCTTCTGCTGGCCTTCACGGACGTCCATTCACAACTGAATTTTCATCCTCCCCGGATCGTTGTTTCCAATGAGCCGATGGAACTGATGCTGATCGATGGACCGCCTTCCAATGTGCCCATCCAGGGCACGCAAATCGAATTTGTCGTCAACACCGACTGGGATGTTTTCAAGAGCCAGCAATCCGGCGCCTGGTTTATTTTGAAGGAGGGGTACTGGCTGACCAGCAACATGCTCAACAGTGGTGACTGGCGCAATACCACTGAGCTACCGCGGGACTTCATGACCTTGCAGGTCAGTTCCGACTGGCCAAGCGTGGCCGCATCCATGCCGCCGAGGAAACACCCGACCCGTCCTCTACCCATCACGATCAGCTACGAGCCGACCGAACTGGTGTTGATCGATGGTGAAACCCGGCTGGAGGCGATCGCCGGTACCGGTCTGCAGTTCGTTGCCAACACGCGAAATGACCTGTTTCTGTTCGATGGCCGTTACTACATCCTGCTATCAGGACGCTGGTTCGCGAACCAGGACTTCAAGGGGCAGTGGGCCAATGTCAAGAAACTGCCTGCTGATTTCGCGATGATTCCGGCCGATCACAGCAAGGCCCGGGTATTGGCATCGGTGCCGGGTACGCCACAGGCCGAACAGGCGATTGCCGAGGCGAAAAAACCCCAGTATGCGAGGCTAAGCCGGGACGCCGGTGGCAACGTCAAGGTGCCCTATGTCGGCGAGCCCAGCTTCGTCCCAATTGAGGCGACCGGGCTGTTGCGTGCCGAAAACTCACCGTTCCAGGTCATTCAGCACAATAATTTTTATTACCTGTGTTACGAAGGCGCCTGGTACTCGTCCGCTAAACCGGAAGGACCCTGGCAGGTCGCCACCGAGCTCCCCGAGGCCATCTACACCATTCCGCCCACCGACCCAGCGTACAACGTCACGTTCGTGAAACTCGAGTCTTTCGACGACAGCAGTGGTGAAGTGGCCTACAAAAGCACCAGTGGATACTACAGCAGGTACTACACGCCCTACACAAGGACCGTGGTTTACGGCACTGGCTGGTACTATCCCGGATATTACAACCGCTATTCCTATTGGCGCTACCCACACACTTATGGTTATGGTGGATACCGGTCGCCCTATTATTACCCTCATGGTTACAGCCACTCGGAGACCTACCGGGTAAACACGAGGGAAAAGGACTGGGAGTGGAACCTGGACGGAACCAAGCGCCAGATCTACAGCTACGGTCCGGCCAACTACGTCGGCTCCGGCACCTATAAAATGCCGGAAAGCGATAATTACAAAGGTGATGGAAGATGAGCTTTATTGAAGGAGAGGCGTCGAGCCGGCTGATGAACTGCCTGCTGGCTGTTGCAGTCGTTCTGCTGGCGGCTTGTGACCGTTCCGGTTCCGGGCAAGCTGCCGCACCGTCATTGCGTGTCCTGGTGACTCAGTCGGAACAGCGCGATGTGCCGTTGTCCATCGACATGGTCGGTTCAACGCTTGGCACGAAGGATGTACCGATTCGTGCAAGAGTAGAGGGATTCCTTGAATCCATGGATTTCGTTGAAGGAACGTTTGTAACAGAAGGGGAACTGCTCTATACCATCGATCCACAGCCCTTCCAGGCCAAGCTGGTTGAAGCTCAAAGCCAGTTGGCCGCGGCACAAACCCAACTGGCGAAGGCCGAGGCCGACCTCGCCCGGATCAAGCCGCTGGCCGAGATCAAGGCGGTCAGCGAGCAGGACCTGGATGCGGCTGTCGCGACAGAGGCGGCGACCCGCGCCAGTGTGCGGGCCAGCGAGGCATCGGTCGAACTGGCGGAAATCGAGCTCAGCTACACCCGGATTCAGGCGCCCATCACCGGTCTGATCGGTCTCACCAAGGCAAGCCCGGCGAGTTCGTCGGACGTGATCCCAATCCCGTTGTGCTGAACCAGGTTTCAGACATTGATCCGATCCGCGCCCGTTTTTCAATCTCCGAACGTGAGTACCTCATCCTGGCGAGGAATTACATGAGCGAGCATAAAGCCAGTGCCCGTTCTGAAGCCAGAAAACGATCAGACCGGCCCAAGAACATGACGCTGATCCTGGCGGATGGTTCCGAGCATGAATACAAGGGTCAGGTTGTGGCTTCTTCCCAGTCTGTCGACCAGGAAACCGGGACTTATATCATGGAAGCTTCATTCGATAATCCTCGCAAATTAATCCTTCCGGGCCAATTTGCACGCGTTCGAGCCCCCTATGAAACGTTGCAAAATGTCGTGGTCATTCCACGCAAAGCCGTATCCGAATTACAGGGGCTGTTTCGGGTCTATGTGGTGGATCCGGCCGGGCTGGTGTCTGTCAAGGAAATCAAACTGGGGCCGAAATCCGGTGATGATGTCGTTGTGGAGTCCGGATTGGAAGTGGGCGAGACGGTTATCGTGGAAGGGATCCAGAAGGTGCGGCCCGGCATGACGGTTATTCCGCAACCCGCCGGTGCCGGCGAAGCGGTCCAGGGATAGCAGCAGGACATGGCTGAATTTTTTGTCGGACGCCCGATTGTCGCGATGGTCATCGCGATTATCATCGTTATCGTCGGCATGGTCTCGATGGGCAACCTGCCGGTCGCTCAATATCCGGAGATAACCCCGCCTGAAGTAGGTGTGACAGCGACTTACACCGGCGCCAACGCTGAAATCGTAGAGCAGTCGGTGGCCACGCCGCTCGAACAAAAAGTCAATGGTGTCGAAAACTCGCTGTACATGAAATCCGTCAATTCCAATGACGGCACCATGAACCTGACCGTGTCTTTCGAGGTAGGCTCTGACCTGGATATGTCCAACGTACTGGTTCAGAACCGGGTGTCTGAGGCCCAGGCCAGTATTCCCGAGGAAGTGAAGCGCCTCGGAATCACGGTCAAGAAAAAACTCTCCTTCCCTCTATTGCTGGTCACGCTTTACTCACCCAACGGAACGTATGACCAGAACTTCCAGAGCAATTACCTGACCATCAATATTCTGGATGCGGTGTCCCGCATCAAGGGTGTTGGTCAGGCCAGTGTGCTGGGAGGCAGTGACTACGCCATGCGGATTTGGGTGAAGCCTGATCAGCTGGCCAAGCTGGGCCTGACGGTTCCGGACATCACCGCTGCGATCCAGGAACAGAACGTGATCGCACCGGCTGGCCAGATCGGTGGCCCGCCGGCTGTGCCCGGCACCCAGTTCACCTACCAGATGCGCACCAAGGGCAGGCTGTCAACCGCCGAAGAATTCGAAGACGTCATCGTCAGGTCCAATCCGGATGGATCCCAGGTGCGTGTCAAAGACATTGCGCGCGTCGAACTGGGTACGCAAACCTACAATGCGGCAAGTCGCCTGAATGGCGGTCCTGCAGCCATCCTGGCGATATACCAGTTGCCGGGCGCGAACGGCCTTGAGGTGCGTGAACAGGTCGAGGCCGTGATGCAGGAACTGGCCCAGGATTTCCCTGAGGACGTTGAATACCTGGTGTCCCTGGATACGACGCTTGCGATCAAAGAAGGCATCAGTGAAATCATTACCACCCTCTTCCAGGCCGTCGCGCTGGTGATCCTGGTGGTTTTTATCTTTCTGCAGAACGCCCGAGCCACGCTGATCCCGTCGCTGGCGGTTCCGGTTTCCCTGATTGGTACGTTTGCGGTCTTTCCATTGCTGGGGTTTTCAATCAACACGCTGTCGTTACTGGGACTGGTTCTGGCCATTGGTATCGTGGTGGATGATGCGATCGTGGTGGTGGAAGCCGTCACCACCAAGATGGAGGAAGGACTCAAACCCAAGGCAGCGACGATCGCCGCTATGAAAGAGGTTTCCGGGCCGATCGTGGCCACCTCGCTCTCGCTGATTGCCGTTTTTGTGCCGGTCGCCGCGATGGGTGGAATTACCGGCCGGCTGTACCAGCAATTCGCGATCACCATCGCCATTTCCGTGGCCATTTCATCACTGAACGCGCTGACACTCAGTCCGGCTCTGAGCGCGATGTTGCTGCGACCGCCATCGGAGCGCAAAGACAATTTCCTGACGCCGTTCTATAACGGCTTCAACAAGGCTTTCCATCGGGCCACCAATGGATACATGGGCATTGCCACGATGTTCACGCGCAAGCTGCTGATCAGTGTCGGTAGCCTGCTGATCATGGTCGTGCTGATGGGGGGATTGTTCGGCATGGTGCCGGGGGGGTTCGTGCCTGAAGAGGACCAGGGTTATTTCCTGGTCAATGTCCAGCTGCCTGACGCGGCGTCCCTGGAGCGGACCGATGCCGTGACCAGGCAGGTGGAGGACATGCTGGTCGGTTCCCCGGGCATCGAATCGGTGACCGCGGTTGCCGGTTACAGCCTGCTGACCTCTTCACTCTCGCCGAACAACGCATTCCTGTTCGTTTCGCTCAATCACTGGAGTGACAGAAGCGCCGCGGAACTGCACGTTAACAAGATCATCCAGCGTGTTAACGGCCAGTTCGCCATGGGAATACCCCAGGCAATCGTATTCGCGTTCGGTCCGCCTGCAATCCCTGGCCTGGGAACCGGGTCGGGCTTCAGCATGATGTTGCAGGATCGCGGAGGCAATACGCCGACCTACCTGGCTGAGCAAACCCAGGCATTTATCGAGGCCGCGCGGCAACGGCCCGAAATCGGTAACGTAATTTCAACTTATCGGGCCAATGTACCGCAGATTTTTGCCGATGTGGATAATGACATGGTTCTCAAGGCAGGTGTCTCGCTGGCCGATCTGAACACTACGCTCGGGTCCTTCCTGGGCGGAGCTTATGTTAATGATTTCAATCGCTTCGGCCGTCTGTACAAAGTCTATGTCCAGGCTGAACCCGAGTACAGGTCTGACCCGGGCGACATCCGGTATTTCTTCGTCCGCGGTAAATCGGGCGAAACGGTGCCCTTGTCTGCGCTGGTATCGACCAGGAGCACGCAGGGGCCAGAGTACACCAATAGGTTTAACCTGTTCCGGGCGGCGGAACTGACCGGCGCACCGGCTCCGGGCTACAGCTCGGACCAGGCGCTTGATGCGCTCGAGGAAGTGGCTGCTCAAGTGCTGCCAACGGATATGACCTATTCCTGGAACGCGATGAGTTTCCAGGAGCGGGCCGCCGCCGGATCCGGCGGAAAGGTTTTCGTGCTGGCCCTTTTATTCGTATTCCTGATCCTCGCTGCACAGTATGAGAGCTGGTCATTGCCAGCCGGTGTGCTGCTCGGTACGCCCATCGCTATTTTCGGCGCAATGGCCGGCCTGTGGCTGGCCGGCCTGTTCCTGCCCGGTTACCAGAACAACGTCTTCGCCCAGATCGGGTTGGTGATGCTGATCGGCATGGCGGCCAAGAACGCCATCCTGATCGTGGAGTTCGCCAAGCTGAAATCTGAAGAAGGCTTTTCGGCGCTGGATGCTGCACTATCCGCGGCCCGGGACCGTTTCCGCCCGATTCTGATGACGGCCTTCTCGTTTATCCTGGGTGTGCTGCCATTGTTGGTTGCAAGTGGCGCAGGAGCCGAGGCGCGCAAGGTCATGGGCATGACGGTGTTTTCCGGCATGCTGGCCGCCACCGTGATGGGTGTTTTGATCATCCCAGCGTTGTACGTCATGGTCGAAAGGCTTACCGGGCGTGATAAGCCGGGAACGAAACCCGCTCCTGAACCAACCGCGGAGCAGACTGAATGAAGCGTCTTTTCCGCCACTTCGCGACCGTAACGACTGTAGCCTTGCTGGCTGCCTGCGCGATGGGCCCTGATTACGAGCGGCCCGAGGTCCCGGTGCCGGAGGGCTACCAGGTCTCGGCAATTCCTGGTGAGTCTTTCGCCAACATGGCCTGGTGGGAAATATTCGACGACCAGGAATTGATCGACCTGATCGAAACCGCCCTGGTCAACAACAAGCAACTGGCCATTGCCATGGCACGGATCGAAGAAGCCAGGGCAACGCTGGGCTTCACTCGCGCTGAACAATTTCCGCTCCTCGATGGCCAGGCCGGGGCCAGCCGCGGCAATACCATTCCGGGGCAGAACGTACCGGGGTCCATCAACGAGCAGTTCATCCTGGCGGCCAACCTGAGTTACGAGGTTGACCTCTGGGGCAAGCTGCGGCGATCAACGGAAGCGGCCCGGGCTGAGCTGATGGCCACGGTTCAGGCGCGCAACGTGGTGACAATCACGTTGATCTCCGACGTGGCCAGCCTCTACCTGTTGTTACTCGACCTGGATGCGCGAATCGAAATTTCCCGTCGCACGGAAGCCACCCGTGAGGATTCACTGGGGATCATCCAGGCGCGATTCGACAAGGGAATCGTGCCACTGATCGATGTCAACCAGGCGGAGATCGAGCTGGGAGACGCCAGGGCTGAGTCGGCTCAACTGGTGAGGCAGCGCGGCCTGGCTGAGAATTCACTCAGGGTGTTGCTCGGCCGTAACCCTGGCCCGATTACCCGCACCAGTGAGGGTGTGGAATCCACGCTCGATTTGCCGGAGATACCCGCCGGCCTGCCATCAGAGTTGCTGGAAAGACGGCCGGATATACGTCAGGCATCGCAGGAACTCGCCGCGCAGACCGCCCGAATAGGTGTGGCCGAAGCCCTGCGCTTTCCTTCCCTTTCCCTGACCGGTTCGCTGGGGCTGGCCAGCGATGACCTCAGCGGCTTTTTATCGAGTGACAACAAGGTCTGGGGCATCAGCGCTAACCTGTTCGGCCCCATTCTGGATGCTGGCCGCAACAAGGCCAGGGTCGAGGCTGAAATCGCCCGTACCGAGCAGCTGATCAGCAATTATCAATTGACGGTGCTGACGGCCTTCCAGGAAGTGGAGGACGCACTGATCGAAATCCAGACCTTCAGGGACGAGGCGGAAGCCCGGGAAGCACAGGTTACATCGGCCCAGAGCGCTGCCATGCTCTCGCGGGCGCGCTACGATGGCGGGGTCACCAGTTACCTTGAGGTACTCGAATCTGAGCGATCA
Source organism: Lysobacterales bacterium (assembly GCA_029859645.1). Taxonomy (GTDB): domain Bacteria; phylum Pseudomonadota; class Gammaproteobacteria; order Xanthomonadales; family SZUA-36; genus JAHEFT01. The sequence goes on from JAOUCS010000057.1 coordinate 16,207, forward strand.
CTTTTTCGCACCGAGCTACAGGCTTCCCAGGCGCGCCGCGAGCAAATTGTGGCCATCGTCAGCCTTTACAAGGCGCTGGGTGGAGGCTGGGCGACCGCGGAGGAAATTGATGAAGCGGGTGGCTTCATCGAGGCCTCAATGCCACCTCAACAGAGCGCTTCCAATCCCTAGCGTTTCTTAAAGTAGATGATGCCGGAGTCGGTGGTCAGAGTGATCTGCAACCGGCCGTCGCTGATAAAGAACTCCGAACCGCGTTGTAGATCGCCGAAGAACACCTGCAGTTTTTTGTCCTTCCGGCAACCGAACCAGTCGAGCCGTTTCATTTCAACCTGGATGGACCTGCCCCGCAACGTGTATTTTCCGGTCTTGCTGCCGCACGCGGCTGTTACCCGGACTTTTCCGCGGTCCTCAAAGCTCACGATGTAGGAATCATCGGCCGGCGGCTTCGCACCCCTCTCACTGTCATACTGGGTAAATTCCCATTCCCAGAAATTGGAAAGCAGGATATTCTCCTGTTTCGAGTCGCTCAGCGCCACTTCGGTAATCTCATCTGACTTGATTGGCCAGGAACCGTCGACTTTTTGTGTCCAGCTGTATTTTAGTGCGAAGTCACCATCCAGATTTTTCACGTAAGCCCGTTCTTTGGCCCGTTCGTACAGGTCACGGATACCAACAGGCGGGTTGGGGCCTTCCAGTTCAAGGAATATGATGCGCTCCTCAACACGAAAATCAATACCGGTCAGAGTCAGGTTGTTTTCTCGCAACCAGCTTTGCAGTAACTCGGACTTGGCTGCCTTGTATTCGGCGTCAAAAATGACTTTCTGGCTATAGAAATAAAGCGGAATACTGACCGCAATCATCAGCAGCGCAAACAACCATAACTGGCTCTTGATGAATGAGGCCGAACGCCTGCGGGCCGAGGCGGGTGAGACGCCGGCAGCCATGAAAGTCAGAGCGGCGGCCAGCACCATTGCGATCAGGTTGGTTAAAAACAGTACCAGAGCGCGCACGGCTAATTCCATTTCCAGTGCCACGATCAAGACGCCCGCCGACGCCAAAGGAGGCAACAGGGCAACGGCAACGGCAACACCCGGTATGGCGCCCGATTCCTTGTGCGTGATGGTATATGCACCCGCACTGCCCGCCGCCAGTGCGATCAGCAAGTCATAAAAGGTTGGCCGGGTGCGGGCCAGCACCTGTTCTGGCAGGAAAACGATCTCGGGCGACAAGGCCGTTATGGCCATGGAGAGCAGTACAGCGCCGAGGCCCATCGTCAGCACCAGCAGGATCGATCGGTAAAAACGGCTCGACCAGCCCATGACCACGGATCCCGCCGCGCCCATCACGGGATTCATCATCGGGGCAACCAGCATGGCGCCGATGACAACGGCCGCCGAGTCGGAGAGCAGCCCTGCGGTCGCGATAACGGTGGACAAGGTCATCAGCACGGCCATGCGGATCAGGAACTGCCGGCGGTTGTGCTTGCCGAATACCAACAGGTCTTCCAGTACTTCGCGGCGCTCCTCAGGGGTGAGTTCTGCGTGTGTGAGGTATTGCTTGAGACTGAATTTCATTTCCCGACATGCTATTAATAACTGCGACATACGTCAAAAATATTCGAAAAGAGACGAACGGGAGAGTCAAGATGGATAGAAGAACCCTGTTGAAAGGGCTGGCGGCGCTCGCGCCTGTGATGGGCGCGCGAAGCTTGCTGGCAGAGGACACCAAAGGCAGCCTGCCGGCAAAAACCTGCCGGCTGATCACGCAGGACATCGCCGGCCCTTACGTGGTCGATGAAACGCCGATGCGTTCCGATGTCGTGGAAGGGCAGGCAGGTACGCCCCTGACCCTGAACTTTCAGGTGATGGACACCTTTACCTGCAAACCGCTACCAGGGGCGCTGGTATCTATCTGGCATGCCAATGCGGAGGGACTGTATTCGGGCGTCGAAAATATCATACTGGACGCCAGTCTGAAGCCGGTTGGCGGTAAGATCGATACGCGTGGCCAGACTTTTCTGCGAGGTATGCAAGAGACGGACGCCAACGGTCGGGTCAGCTTCAAAACGATATTCCCGGGCTGGTACTACCCACGACCCACCCATACACACGTGGTAGTTTCTCCGCCGGATTTTGGAGAGGTGGCTACGACCCAACTCTATTACCCCGCAGAGCTTTGCGACCAGGCCTACCAGGGTAGACACTATGCCCAACGGGGCCCCAACCCTGACCGAACGGATTCTTCCAAAGACTCGCCCGGTGACAGCAGTGATGCCGAAGATCTGTGGCTGGACCTGCGGAGTGAAGGTGGCGGGTATGTCGCAAACCACAACCTGGGTGTCACGTTTTACGGTGGCATGTTCGGCGAACTGCCTGACTTCTATCGGCAGTCCTGAACTGCAGGTCTGGGCCTGTTTTTGATTGAATTCAGAAGAACAAAACGGTACCTTGAGACGCTTTGTAACCCTTGGAGCATTTCACCATGTCAGACACCCGTATCTTCAAATCTCAGCCCGCTTTGACCATCGCAAAATACTTTGTCGTAGTCCTGCTGGTTGCCTGCGTGGCTTCTCTGGCCGGGTGCATGAGCAGCACCAAGGTGTACAACACGCAAAAGACAGTGACTTACCGGGGGGACCTGTACAACGTTTCCAATGTGCAGAAGATTGGAACCCGGGTAGAAGGCCGTACCCCTGAAGGTGAAGTCATTAACATGAAGGGGATGGACAGGAAAGATGCTGGGAAACTGCTCGACGAGCACTCGTCCCTGGTTGTTTCGACGGTCTTTGACATGGATGACCAGGAAATGGTCTACCAGCGCAGTAAGATTACCAAGACCTCTGAATTTTCAAAAATGGTCAGCAATTTTGAAAATGCAGGTAGCAAGCTGAGCAAGTTCATGGCCAACAAGAAATCCACCCAGCTAAAACTCTGAAAGGGGTTTCGTTTACCTCATAATCCCCGTAACCACTCGGGACGCAGGTTGGCTGCGCCCGGGTTTTCCAACGCGTTGCGCACCGTCTGGATCAGCCGCGGTTTGTCGCGGTTCAGTGTCCCCTTGAGCACCAGGTAGTTTGACGCGTGGTCGCTCCGGAATATGGTGTTCTCCAGTTCCAGCGTGTCCAGCAGCCAGTACATCTCCTGGAACAGCCCCCCCTGGTCCAGCGCTTCGAATTCCCCGCGGAAGCCTTGCTGGTAGCGATGGGTGCCTGCCGGGAAACTCACCACCAGTGTTGACAGGTAGTCAGGCTGCGCTTCGTTCATCAGCCGGGCTGAGTTGACGGCGTGCTGCTCGCTGTATTTCACGCCACCCATGCCATTGAGAATCATCACTGAGCTTTTTGCACCTGCCGCCTTGATTTTGCCAAGTGCCGACAACGAAGTTTCGAAGGTTTCACCCTTGTTGACCCGCTCCAGCACCAGGTCATCTCCCGACTCGCAACCCACGTAGTACAGTTTCAGGCCCAAGGCCTCCAGTTCGGCCAGTTCCTCCGCCGTCTTGTTCCTCAGGTTACGTGGCAGGCAGTAGGATGAAACACGCTGAACGCCGGGCAGAAAACGATTGATGGCCTGCAGGATTAGCTGTAGCCGCCTGATGGACAGTGTCATCGCATCTCCGTCGGCAAGAAAGACCCGGCGAACCGTAACACCGGCGTCGGCGATGGCTTCGAGTTCCTTCTCAATCTCTGCCTGGGGTTTCAGCCGGAATTGCTTTTGTGGCTGAGTATACATTTCGCAAAAGGTGCAGCGATTCCAGGAACAGCCGTTGGTCACCTGCAGGATCAGGCTGCGCGCCTCCGATGGCGGGCGAAATACGGGTTCGACGTAAGGTAGTTGAATCATGACAAGAGGATTTTAGTATATTTGAACCCATTGAGGCCTGTGAAGGTCACAGAATGGAAGGCGCTGAACACTGTCAGCGATGGATCATGGGCTGCTGGATGGATAATCAATGAAAATTTGGGTGATTGCCGCAATTCTGATCGCGCTTGCGGTCGCGGGTTATATCTATTTCGATGGGCGTGCCCTGCAGGAGCAGCCTGTGGCCGGAACGAGCAGCATCGCCGTTCCTGAGCCAGCAGTAGAACCCGAGCCAGAGTCCGAACCCGAACCTGAACCTGCACCGATCTCCGGCGCGCCGCAATTCACTGAAGATCCCTCAATCGATCCGGGTACACCTATCTCCGCCGAGATGGATGAGATGCCTCTGCCGATGCTGGCAGACA
>JAOUCS010000164.1 GCA_029859645.1 Lysobacterales bacterium
GCTCTTCTTCCACCTCTTCACTGCGCAAGGCGTCCCAACCGGGGTAGGGTGTATCGCCACCGCTTTTTTCAAGCTTCTTTTCCGCTTCCCTGCGTTGTTCTTTTGCCGTCTTCAATCCCTCGTTCATGTAGTAGGTGAAGACCGCTCCGAACGGTGGGTTGGGCGCGACAAAGAAGCTGTCGCCCTGGCTGGATTTGCCGTTCTCCTCGAAGTCTCCCAGCGGCAGCCTGGGGATGTACCAGTCGGCTTCCCGGACCGGGAAAAGCAAGGCCTGGTTCTCCAACTGACTTTGCGTGATGGTTCTGAGCGGACTGTAGTCGTCCAGGATCCAGAAACCCCTGCCGAAGGATGCGGCGACGAGGTCGTCCTCGCGTGTCTGAATGACCAGGTCCCGGAATGATATGGTCGGTGCGTTGCCGGCCAGCTTCACCCACTTTTCACCACCGTCCACAGTGAAAAACACGCCGAATTCGGTGCCTGCGAACAGCAGTCTCGGATTGACGTGATCCTGCACGATTCGCCAGACAATGTGCCGCTCGGGGAGCCCTTTTGAAATGTGGGTCCAGGTGCCGCCCCGGTTGGTGCTTTTAAGCACATACGGAGCAAAGTCTCCAGACTTGTGGTCGTCGACTACCACGTAGACGGTATCAGCGTCGTGGAGGTCTGCCTTGATGTCGTTGACAAAGAAATCATCGGGTACTTCAGGCAGGCGCTCGATCACCCGCCAGTTGCTGCCGCCATCTTCGGTGATATGAATGCGTCCGTCGTCCGTGCCCGCATACAACAGGCCTTCCGCCAGGGGTGATTCCGACAGGGACGTGATCGTGCCATACATCGACATGGCCCACAGGTCCCAGGAAGCATCGATACTCCAGACTCGTCCCATCATGGGTTCCCGCAGGCGATCGCGGCCATGGGACAGGTCGCCGCTGATCACTGTCCAGCTATCCCCCCGGTCATCGGAGCGCCAGACCCGCTGGCTGGCGAAATACAAACGGGCCGGGTCATGCGGGCTGATCAGGATGGGGGCGTCCCAGTTGAACCGCTCGGAGTCTTCACCGTCGGCCGGCTGCGGCTGGATGTAAATCATCTCACCACTTTTACGGTCATAACGAACCAGGTTGCCCTGCTGCCACTCCGAATAAACGATATTCGGGTCGGTCGGGTCGACAGCAGGCTGGTGCCCGTCTCCAAACAGCGTAATGAACCAGTCACTGTTGCGGATGCCGTTCACGTTGTCGGTCCGCGAAGGTCCGCCCTGGGTATTATTGTCCTGGGTACCGCCGTAAACGTTGTAAAAGGGCGTGTCATAATCAACGGCTACCTTGTAGAACTGGGTGATCGGAAGATTCGATACGTAGCGGAATGTTTTTCCCAGGTCGAAAGATTCATACAAGCCGCCGTCGGTGCCATACATCAGGTAGTCGGGATCATCCGGGTCGAAAGCCATGGCATGGTGGTCACCATGCTTGTAGCCATGGGGCTGCGGCACGAACGTCTTGCCGCCGTCCTCGGTAATATGAAGCGTAGCATCCATCTGGTAGACGCGATCCAGCTGATGCGGGCTGGCAAATATCTCCTGGTAGTAATGCGGGCCGGTGCCACCCGACAGGTAGTCACTGCGTTTCTCCCAGCTTTCACCCCCATCCAGCGAGCGCCAGAAGCCACCGGTTCTGCCACCCAGTTCAATGGTGGCGTAAACCACCTCCGGGTCCACCGGAGAAATCGCCAGGCCAATTTTGCCCATGTCTTCTTCCGGCAAGCCGGTGGTCAGCTCACGCCAGCTTTTGCCGCCATCAGTCGACTTGAAAATGCCCGACTCCGGTCCGCCATTCATCAGCGCCGCCACGTTGCGCAGGCGTTGATGCTTGACGGCGAACAGCACATCGGGGTTGCGTGGGTCCAAGTGAACCTCACTGACACCGGTGAATTCGCCGCCGGACAGAATCCGCTCCCAGCTCAATCCGCCATTTGAGGTTCTGTACAGGCCACGGTCACCACCCCCTGACCACAGCGGGCCTTGCGCAGCAACGAAAACGACATTGGGGTCTCGCGGGTCCACGCGGATCATACCGATGTGCTCGGACTGCTTCAGGCCCATGTTTTCCCAGGTGTTGCCACCGTCGAGGCTTTTGTACACACCATCACCAAAGCCGACATGCCGACCGCTGACATTCTCGCCGGTACCCACCCACACGGTGTTGTGATTGACAGGGTCCACGGTCACAGCTCCGATCGAATAAGCGCCCTGGCCGTCAAAAACCGATTTCCAGGTGGTGCCCTGGTTGGTCGTTTTCCAGACACCACCACTGCCCACGGCAATGTACCAGGTGCTGCGATCAGACGGATCGAATGCGATATCAGCGATCCTGCCTGACATCAGTGCAGGGCCAATTCCTCTCCATTCAAGCCCTTTGAACGTTTTCTCGTTGAAGCCGGGCGGGCTGTCTTCGATGGCATGGGCCTCGAACGTAAGGCCGAGTAGATAAACGATTACCGCTGCTGCAGTGCTCAAAGTCTTTCGCATTCCGTGTACTCCGGGAGGGCAGGGTTGATTGCTGGCAGAAAATTAGCCGCGAATTATGACACACATTATACTGGAACTCATGAATGACAAACCCGGTACCAATGTTCACCCGATCGAGTCTTCCGGCAGGCACATTTCCCGCAATACGGGAATGGAATTCAGGCCCGAACTGTTTGGCAGTATCCGGATCAATCGAAGTGCCATCGAAAGGCGGGCAGCCACTATTGGCACCCGCCGGACGGTCAAGAAAAAATACCAGGCAGCCTGGCTGTTGCGGGCTCTGACCTGTATCGACCTGACAACGCTCGCGGGTGACGACACGCCAGGCCGGGTGAAGCGTCTGTGCCAGAAGGCCCGTCATCCTGTGCGGCACGACCTGTTGCGGGCGCTGCAGGTTGAGGATCTGGGCATCACGACTGCTGCCGTTTGCGTTTATCACAACTTTATTGCAACGGCTGTGAAGGAACTCAAGGGCAGCGGGATACCGGTAGCGGCCGTATCGACCGGGTTCCCGGCGGGACAGATTCCGATGGCGCTGAAGCTGGCCCAGATCCGGGAGTCCGTGGGTGCCGGAGCGGCTGAAATCGATATCGTGATCAGTCGCGATAAGGTGCTTTGCGGGGACTGGCAAGGGCTGTATGACGAAGTCCGTGAATTTCGCGAAGCCTGCGGTGAAGCGCATCTCAAAACCATTCTAGCTACCGGTGAACTGGCCACCCTGACCAACGTGGCGAAGGCCAGTTGGGTCTGCATGCTGGCCGGGGCCGATTTCATCAAAACCAGTACCGGCAAGGAATCGGTCAACGCTACCCTGCCGTACAGCCTGGTCATGGTGCGGGCAATCCGGGATTATTACGCACTGACCGGTTTTCGTATCGGGTACAAACCGGCAGGTGGCATCAGCACCGCAAAGGTCGCTTTGCAGTACCTGATTCTGATGAAAGAAGAACTTGGAATACAATGGGTTAAACCACATTTATTCCGTTTTGGTGCAAGTAGCCTGCTGGGCGATATTGAACGCCAGCTGGAGCACTATGTTACCGGCAGCTATTCAGCGAGCTATCGTCACCCCAACGGTTGAGCCAGGGAAGCAAAGAGCATGGAAGTCAAAGAAATTTTTGAAACACTCGAGTACGGACCGGCGCCGGAAGATGACGAGCCGGCGAAGCAGTGGTTGGCTGCGCAAAACGGCACGCTGGATCACTTTATTGGCGGAGAATGGAGGACACCGGAATCCGGTGAATATTTTCCTTCGAACAACCCCGCCAAAGGCGACATGCTTGCAATGGTGGCTGATGGTAACGAAGCAGACGTCAGCCGGGCTGTTGCTGCTGCTGCCGACGCACTCGAGGGCTGGGTGGCGATAGGTGGGCATGGGCGAGCACGTTTCCTCTATGCCATGGCCCGCCATATCCAGAAAAACAGCCGGTTGTTCACTGTTCTGGAGAGCATGGACAATGGCAAGCCGGTCCGTGAATCGAGAGATATCGATATTCCCCTGGTCGCCCGGCATTTTTATCACCATGCGGGTTGGGCGCAGCTGATGAGCACGGAATTGGCCGGCTATCGGCCCATCGGCGTGGTGGGGCAAATCATTCCATGGAATTTTCCGCTGTTAATGCTGGCCTGGAAAGTGGCGCCGGCCCTGGCGATGGGAAACACCGTGGTCCTCAAGCCTGCGGAATACACCTCGGCAACGGCAGTGCTGTTCGCCGAAATGTGCCGGGACATAGGTTTGCCGCGCGGCGTATTCAATCTGGTGCTCGGTGATCACAAGGCGGGGGAAGCGCTCGCCAATCACCTGGAAGTCGGCAAGCTGGCATTCACGGGATCCACTGAAGTGGGCAGGATTCTGCGCAAGGCGACCGCCGGGACCGGTAAGAAACTGACCCTCGAGCTTGGGGGTAAGTCGCCGTTTATCGTGTTCGAGGATTCCGACCTGGACAGCGTAGTGGAGGGGCTGGTTGATGCGATCTGGTTCAACCAGGGGCAGGTTTGTTGCGCCGGGTCACGCCTGCTGGTGCAGGAATCCATTGCCGAGACGCTGCATGAGAAGATCAGGGCCAGGATGTCGCGGCTGGTGATAGGAGACCCACTGGACAAGAGCATCGATATCGGTGCGCTGGTCGACCCGGTGCAACGTGAGACCATCACGCGGCTGGTCGAGGCCGGAGTCGAGGAGGGCGGACAGTTATGGCAGCCGTCAGCACCTTTACCTGAAAAGGGTTGTTACTATCCACCGACTCTGATCACCGATGTACAGCCGGCTGCCCGCCTGGCGCAGGAAGAAATTTTTGGTCCGGTGCTGGTATCGATGACGTTTCGGACGCCGACAGAAGCGGTCGCCCTTGCCAACAACAGCCGCTACGGGCTGGCAGCCAGTGTCTGGACCGAGAACATCAACCTGGCGCTCGATGTCGCACCCAGCCTGAAAGCCGGTTCGGTCTGGGTAAATTGCAGCAATGTGTTCGACGCAGCCGCCGGATTCGGCGGATACCGCGAGTCCGGATTTGGTCGTGAAGGAGGCAAGGAGGGGCTTTACGAATACGTCAAACCCTTCTGGGAATCCCGTCTCAGTAAAGAGCCAGTGCAACAGTTACCCAGATTCACGCCGGTGGACGTGGTTCCCGAACACGAAACGCCGGAGATTGACCGAACGGCCAAGCTGTACATCGGAGGCAAACAGGTAAGGCCGGACGGTGGTTACAGCAATGCCGCCTATAACGCGAGCGGCAGGGTGGTGGCCGAAATTCCAGCGGGTAACCGCAAAGATATCCGCAATGCAGTTGAGGCGGCCCGCGCCGCCGGTGGCTGGAGCAGGACGACCGCACACAACCGTGCGCAGGTCATGTATTACATCGCAGAAAATCTCAGTGCCCGTTCGGCGGAATTCATCCACCGGATCCAGCAGCTAAGCGGCAAAGAGGAACAGGCTGCCACGGCCGAGTTCGACCTGTGCATCCAGCGTATCTGGCACTATGCGGCGCTGTGTGACAAGTATGATGGACTGGTGCATGGCACGCCTTTCAGAAACGTGACCCTGGCTATGCACGAACCACTGGGTGTGATCGGAATCGTCGCGCCAGAGGAAGCAGGCCTGGCCGGCTTCGTTTCGACGATCATGCCGGCCATCGCAATGGGTAACCGCGTAGTTGTCGTTCCCTCGCAACACTATGCGTTGCTGGCGACCGATTTTTACCAGGTCCTGGATACTTCCGACTTGCCGCGCGGGGTGATCAATATCGTCACTGGCGACCAGGAGGTTCTGGCCGAAGTGCTGGCCAAGCACTATGACATAGAGGGCATGTGGTACTGGGGATCACGCCGTGGCAGCCGGATGGTAGAGGAAGAGGCGGCAGCGACCATGAAACGAACCTGGGTCAACTACGGTCTCTACCACGACTGGCTCGACGCCGAGCAAGGCCAGGGCGAGTCATTCTTGCGCAAGGCCATTGAAATTAAAAATATCTGGATACCTTACGGCGAATAGCTGAACACCTCCGTTATTCCGTGGCGACTCCCAGTTCGGTGACTACCCACTCGTCGCCAGCAGACTCCACCTGGGCGGGCGTGCCCAGTGTGATTCGGCTCTCGCTGAATTCCCCATTCGCAAGGAATGCCGTGCGAATGGCATCAGCCCGCTCCGATGCCAGGGATTCCAGGTCTGCGGTCGTTATGTTTTCGGATGCGAGGAGCCGGTCGCGCAAGTCAGCTGCATAGGCCAGATCATCCAGCCCGGACGCCTCTGAGCGGTGTTCGTCCCTGATGGAATCCAGCGGTGTCTGCGGGAAGCGTTGTTTGAACAGATCCTCCAGGACCGAGCGAATTTCATCATCCAGCATTTCGATTTCTTCTGCCTGCTCAGTTGCCTGCTGGCCCAGGCGTGTCAGTACTTCATCCCGCAGTCTGAAATAC
>JAOUCS010000165.1 GCA_029859645.1 Lysobacterales bacterium
TAGGTTTTCAGAGGTTTTATCAGCAAATTCTCAGCAATTTATTGCCTTCTGATCACGCAGTATTCGTACCGACATGCCTAGCATATATGCTAGCGCGGATTTTTTTACAGGAATTCCATGGGGCCGACCAGGAACGGGGAACTGTCGAGAAACATGGCTTCCAGAGGGGTTGGGGTTAATCGTAAATTTAATCTATGGAGAGGAGACTAAGGCTGCGCCTGATAGTGCATCTGAAACGCCCACACTATAGTCAAGGAGAACATCATGAAAGCATTACTCACAAGCACACTCGCGGTTGTATTTTTGACTCTCTCAATGGGGGCTGCGGCGCAGCAGAACTGGCCCGAAGCCATCGCGATGCCCACCGGATTCGAAGGAGAGGGCATCGAACTGGGAAAGGGGCACGAATTCTTTGTGGGCGCCAATTCCTTTTCCAGCCTTTTCGGTGCTTACCCGGTGTCCGAGTTAGCCGGCGCCATCTACAAGGGGAACCTGCGCACTGGAGTAGGCGATTTTCTGGTCTCGCCGACAGGCAAATCGGCCAGCGGCTTGTCCTACGACCCCCGCACCGATTATCTCTACGCCGCGACAGGCTTCGGCGACTTTACTGATCAAGGCGTCACCGTCTATGACGCCAGCAGCGGCGACGTCATCACGGAGATTAAGTTCGGCGATTACATTGCCATAAACGATTGTCTGGTCACCAGGACGGGTGTGTATTGCACGGACTCGTTCAATCCTGACTTGTACAAGGTAGTCCTTGAGAAGGGCGGACGCCTTCCTTCGACCCCTGTGGTCGAAGTGATCCCCATGCCTGGCTTCCTGATGGATCCCACGGGTTTCAACGCCAACGGTCTCGTCGGAGATTTTGACGGCAGACAGCTCGTGATCGTGAATATTACCACCGGAGTGCTTTTCCTGGTGGACACGGCAAGCGGTGAGGCATCTCCCATCGAGATCGAAGGCGCTGAGCAACTGTTTCCGGACGGCGACGGGCTCTACTTGAAAGAGCGAACTCTATACATTATGCAGAACTTCTCCGACAAGATCGCTGTGGTCCAACTCTCGGAAGACCTCAGCGGAGGCGAGTTCATCAAGAATATTCCGGGCGAGGGTGAATTCAATCCGTTGAAGATTGCCACGACCATCATCGGTTTCGGCAACAGCCTCTATGCCATCAATACGAACTTTCTTGATTGGTTTGTTTTCGGCGAGCTGCCAGCCGAAGTCCAACCGTATGTTGTGAGACTGAGGAAGTAAATATCTTCCCCTTACGCTCGATGCGCCCAGGAGCCTGCCGGATGTTGATCTGTGGCAGGAAAGAGCAAGGACAGCCACGACTCTAGAGTCGTTAAGCTGGCACTTGTTGGAGGCGAGAGTAAGCCAACCAATAAAGGGGTCGGATCCAACTTTTCAATGTCCGCATTCTGGCCGCTTGCAGCCAATCAGAATGAATTGATGCCAATGGCTGCTGTGGGTCGTTAGCGGCCCCTAGCAGTCGGGTTAGCGCAATTTCTGCTTCCTGGCACAAAGCAGAACTCCCCTGGACGTGAATCTCAGGGGAGTTGAGTTCTCAGTTCGGCCAGGAACGGAAATTCTCCAATGAAAATCCTACTGATTGGCAAGGGCCTCACATAACTCAACATTGTCAGGAACGATTCGCTGAATCGGAATCTCACCCGAAAGGTTCGGCGAACTAATTTCATAGGTCACCAGTCCTTCAGTGCAATCCGCAAAATCGATGGTCATGGTGCCATCTCCAACGCCATCATTGTTGGCTGGAGGGTCACCGGCATCAAAGACGCCCCCCTCGGTTACGTAAATGGTGAGCGATGCCGTGTCGCCGGTATACGGCCCTTGTGCCGTTAACCAGCGATGGCCCGGCTCGCCCAGTGTGGCTTCGACTTCCGCAGATGGCCGCTCTACATCGTAAGTGAACCAAGCGACAAACATCTGTTGAATGTTGGGAAATACAGAAATCAGGAATCCCTGGCCAGCTGTATCTTGGTTGTACCAAGCATCGTTGAAGCCAGAGTTAATCACCGTGCCAATGTTTTCATAAACGCGAATTTTATGGTCCCCACGATTACTTGCAACAAGCTCGTTCTCACGGGTAAACGCGATCCCTCCGAGGTCCACTTCACTGCCCGCGAGGCTTAACGAACTGCAGCGGCCGCCCCTGTGACAGTGCAAAAGATCAGGATAATTTCGGACAAAAATTCGATTTCTTCGGTCAACAGCGACGCTGTTAGGGTTTTGTAATTCCATAATGATCGTGCATTCTTCTTCGGAGCATGTTCTCAAGGTAGCCCTCTCTCCTGCGCCAATACTTTCAGTGACTATGATTTGATCTGTATTATCAACTGCCACACCCGTTACATAACCGAATTCGAATTCCTGCCATCCATCTTGAAGATTGACCAGCGAACCGATCACATTGCAAGATCCGTCGTCGTCACACACCTGTATTCTGCCGTTGAACTGATCGGCGATAACCATTCGATTAAAACTATCCGCAGCAATTGCCATTGGTGCATCAAAAGACCCGATCTGTCGCCCCAATTGACCAAACGCCGAACAGTTGCCTTGATGGTCACAAATTTGGACTCGGTCGTTGTCAGTATCAGCGACGAATATTCTGTCCTGGCTATCAACCGCGACATCTGTCGGAGTAATGAACTGGCCAGGTGCCGAGCCTCTGGTGCCAAAAGCGGTGCATTCGCCCTGCCGACTACATATCTGAATTCGATTGTTAAAGGAGTCGGCAATAATGATATTCCCTTGGCTGTCAACCGCGACCCCCCATGGATTATCAAACTGACCCAATCCGGTACCGGGACCGCCAAACTCCGACAAAAGCGAAAGCTGGCTTGATTCCGCAGTTGCGGACCAGAATGTTGTGCCTACCAAGAGTAATACCGTGCAAAGTGAGTTCATTAGGACAGGTCTTTTCATTATTCACTCCCAAGTCGGAATCGAAGCGTGGAACTCTGTTTTTCTGCCGTTAAGCAACAGTAATATCAACGGCTGTGTCGACACCTTTTATCGGCTCTGAACAGCGTTCACATATTTCGATTAATTTACTGGTCACGTCGACAGCCTGTTTCGTCACCAGCCTTCACAACTGACGGCTCTGTGGCCATCAATTCACTCCTGACAGAAAGAGCTTGAGAGGCTTTAATGAGTTCCACTGCTAGGCGATCGATGTACTGTTTGCGATCTGTCTTGCGACTTACCCCCCCAGTCCATACAGATTTCAATTTGTAGCGGACCTCTATTTCAATACCTTCCCTCATCTGTTCAGGTAAATGGAAAATGAATTTGAACCCGGCTTTGTCTTCATAACGCTCTGTAATTGTTGCAATTACATCAGCTCTGAAAAATCCGTTTATTACACCTACTTCTAAAAACAGACAGGTTTCTCGAAGGTCTTCTAAAAGACTCCTTTTGACATCCCAAGCATATCGTGGGCTATCTACGCCGATTCGTAAATTCAAACGTGTGGACTTGAGCAGTAGTTCTTCCTTATTACTGAGCGGGGGAGCATGTTCCATCCTTTCAGCACGAGTAGACCCCTGGTAGTTAGACCCTGTGTAAATCACGATAGGAGCAAGGAGAATTACAGATAAAGCAACGTAGAATTTTTTTCTGGTCGATCGTGTATGACGTTCGAGTAACGATTCGACAATCCAAAACACAATAAAAGACACCACAAAGGCAGTGGGGCCATATATGAGAGCCGGGATGGGTCCTAGGTTTCCGACAAACACAGCCGAAAACAAAAAGAATACAAAAAACGATATGGCGGCGGCCCAAATAAGAGCTCTGCCAACAACACCAGTAGATTCTTCCGCCATTGTTGTCCCCATGAGGGTAGCCCAAAACGAGATTATTCAACCTGAGAAAAATCTGCGGAGGTGCCTGAATTATTGTCGATTATCAGTCTATAAGTTGTGCCAATTCGTTGCACCTTACGGAATCGGGACATTATTTAAGCCGATTTCCTATATACATCTCTCCCGGGATCAGGCTACATTCTTTATTCCGGCGGCGAATCCGAGCAATCGCCGCCTGCGCACAAAATCATTGCCTCACCACCCAGACCAAAACCCAAGCCGCCACTGGGGTACTGAGGTTTGGCGCAACCATCATATTCATCGGTCTTGGGCGCTCGATCCTGGATCCCTTTGTTGTGTACGTCTACCCAAATGGCCACATAGTCCCCGGCCTCGACACCGAGCTCGTCCCAGTAAAAGGCCAAAGATATAAAATCTTCTCCAATGTTCTCGTAGAAGGCCTCGGGCCCTGTGTATGGTTTATTTTCGTGACCCGGCCTGTACATAGTCGTTTGATCCGATGTAGTCATGCAGTATTGATTGTTGTCGTCTTGCCAAAAATAGGGTTCTTCGGTATCGAAATGGATCCGATATTTTGCGTCCGGATCGAGAGGCCCTTCACATAGTTCGACAAGCACGCTGCACCAACCAGATAAGCAATAGACCTCCGCCCACCTGACGGTCGTCGGCGAGGCCTCTTCATCTTCGCAGTCATACTCTCCAACCGCGTCAAAATCGTTGACAAAGCTATCGGCAAATGTGCTCGTTACGACTCCAGCTGACAGTGATGCAGCGATTAGACCTGAAATGAAGTTATTCATAGTATTGCGCTCCTTGCGTATTGTTAGCGGGTTCCAAACTACATCTTTATTGCAATCAGTAATCGAGATGATTGTGTGCACGTTCTCTACTTGCATCCGCAAAGATTGTTCACACCTCAACTCCAGTCCCTGCGCAGTTTGTCGTTGTTCCTTGGTCCGTTTCAAAAAAAGGCCGCCGTGGCGGCGGCCGAATTGGCGAGCAGCGACAACATCGTGGACTATCGTGAAGTGAGCAAAAGTCACTTGGCCGCGCTCACATCAGAACCATCGACGAAGCGCAATGCGGCCGTAAGCTCCTGAGTTCTGTCCGGGTCGATAGGGCCGGCGAACTTTCCTGAGATTCTGAGTAACGGTCGAGGCAATGCATGTTGTAGACCTCTTCTAAACTCCCCCGCACAAGTTCTTTTTAGGTCGATTCTCATCGATCCGCGAATGGTTTGAGTAAAATTATAGGCTTCCGAGCAGGGAGCGTCTGTGCAATAGCGGAAATTCGTTTGACGGAATGGACAGCGCCCATGACAATTAGGGACAGGCTCCGCCAGACCGTTAACCATGACCATTTACATACCGCTCATCGGAATGTTGTGGCGAACGCTAGACTCCTACGGTCTCGATCCCACCGACATTATTCCTGAACATGTCTATCGACCGGGCGCAGAGCCTGGTTTCGATGACCGCATGTCGCTGGATGCGTTCGAGGAGTTGTTGACCCGCGCTGTGGAATTGGTGGGCGATCCTGCCATCGGTTTGCGCGCGGCGGAACAACTTCACCCATCCCATCTAGGTGCCTTGGGACATGCGTGGTTGGCCAGTTCTTCGCTACGCACGGCCATTATGCGTTCCCAACGCTTTCATCGGATGTTAAACGAGCAGGTCTCAGTCCGCGTTACCGAGCCGCCAGGTGTTTTGCAGGTCGAGTTCCGGCAACTGGGGGACAAGCGGATACGGGCGGAGCAGGTTGACAGCCGGTTGGGCTCCTTGCTTCATCTATGCCGCGCGAATTTCGGTCCAGATCTGGTGCCGGCCTATGTGTGCATGAGGCGTTCCGAGCCCGATGACCCCGAAGCATGGACCCGTTATTTCGGTATACCGGTGAAGTTCAATGCAGCGCAGGATTGCTTGGCCCTGCGTCTGCAGGATGTCGACACGCCGCTCACGGTGTCGAGCCCTGAGTTAGAGTCCCTGCTCGAAGACATCATGGCTCGCTATCTTGCAAAGCGGGACCGGAGAAACGTGACGAATCAGGTACGATTGGCCATCATGGAACAGTTGCCATCGGGAGGCGTTCAGGAACAGGGTATTGCCAACCGGTTGCACTTGAGCCGCCGGACGCTGCGCAACAGGTTGCTGATGGAAGGCACATCGTTCCGCAACTTGCTCAGGGAAGTGCGCAAAGACCTTGTCAGACGCTATTTGGAGGATGAGTCCTACAGCATTACAGAAATCTCGTTTTTGATGGGGTACGCCGATTCCAGCTCATTTTCCAGAGCATTCAAGTCTTGGTTTGGTGTAACACCGACCGAATGCCGCCGATCGAAAAAAACTGACCTAGCCTGAAAAAACTGGTCCAGCTTCTAAGTTAGTATTTTCAACTGACAGGAGAACTGGATCATGGCGAAGAAACGATACACCCCCGAAACGATCATCCGCAAATTGAGAGAAGCTGAAGTCCTGCAAGGCCAGGGCCAGACCATCGCCCAAGCGGTCAAACAGCTGGGCATCACCGAACAGACCTTCTACCGCTGGCGCAAGGAAT
>JAOUCS010000011.1 GCA_029859645.1 Lysobacterales bacterium
GACGGGCATGAGCGCCACCGAGACGACTGCGCTGGTAATCAATGCACATAATGGCATCGAGTTGTCGACCCGCCGACTGCTGCGACGCGCCAAACGCCGTCGTTTGTGCCGGATCATTATCATCAACAAAATAGACCAGGAAGGCGTCAACCTGGACAAGGTGGTCAGGGATATCCGTGAAGAATTCGGCCCCGAATGTCTGCCGATAAACTTGCCAGCGGACAATCTCAGCACGGTAAAGGATTGCTTCTTCGGCACCGAGGGCGAAACCGATATTTTTTCCCTGGCAGAAGCCCACGAGGCGATTCTCGACCAGGTGGTCGAAGTTAACGAAGACCTCATGGAAAAGTACCTGGAAGGCGAAGAGCTGACACGGGACGAGTTGCACGATGCCTTCGAACAGGCCCTGCGTGAAGGCCACCTGGTGCCGATCTGTTTTACTTCTGCACTGACGGGAGCGGGCCTGAACGAGTTTCTCAAGTTCTGCAAACGCCTGCTGCCCAACCCTCTTGAAGGGAATCCGCCACTGATATTCAAAGGTGAGGGGGCAGAGGCCCAGGAGGTCGAAGTGAAACCCGACCCCAGTGGCCATGTGGTCGCACATGTGTTCAAAATCACCAACGATCCGTTCGTCGGAAAACTGAGCATTTTCCGCATTTACCAGGGCACCGTCAGGCCAGATACCCAGCTCTATATCGGTGATGGCCGCAAGCCATTCAAGGTGGGGCACCTGTTCAAACTGCAGGGCGCGAAGCACATTGAAGTCGATACAGGTATTCCCGGCGACATCTGCGCCGTGGCCAAGGTGGAAGAAATTCACTACGACGCCATCCTGCACGATTCCCATGAAGAGGATAATTTCCATCTGAAACCCCTGGATTTCCCACAACCCATGTATGGGCTTGCCGTGGAACCCAGCAGCCGCGGGCAGGAGCAGAAACTGGCACAGGCCATTCACAAGCTCACCGAGGAGGATCCCTGCTTCAGGGTGGAACATAACCAGGAACTGAACGAGACCGTAATCCGGGGACTGGGTGAACTTCACATGCGCGTGATGCTGCAGCGTATGAACAGCCGATATAATGTAGAAGTCGACACGCGGCCGCCGCGGATCGCTTATCGTGAAACCATCACCCGCCCTGCCGAAGGCCATTACCGCCACAAGAAACAGACCGGTGGCGCAGGACAATTCGGCGAAGTGTTCCTGCGAATCAGGCCGCTGGCGCGCGGTGAAGGATTCGAGTTCGTCAACAAGGTTGTCGGCGGCTCGATTCCCACCAGCCTGATCCCCGCCGTTGAAAAAGGGATTCGGCAGATCATGGCAGAAGGCGCCATCGCCGGTTACCAGCTTCAGGACGTGGAAGTGACTGTCTATGACGGCAAATTCCACCCCGTGGATTCGAAGGAAATCGCCTTTGTGATCGCGGCCAAAAATGCTTTTCTGGACGCCATTCACAACGCGGGGCCGCAAATCCTGGAGCCTATCGTCAGCGTCGATGTAACGGTTCCCGATGCCGTCATGGGTGACGTTACCGGTAACCTCGCCGGGCGTCGTGCACGCATCAGCGGCACGGAAAGCCTGAGCGGAGGACAGGTGACAGTGACGGCTGACATGCCTCTGAGCTCACTCAGCGACTACCACACTGAACTGAAGAGCATGAGCCAGGGCCAGGGCACGTTTACCATGGAATTCAGCCATTACGATCCCGTCCCGCAGTCGGTCCAACGACAGCTTGAAAAGGACCACCAACCGAAGGAATCCGACTGAATCAATACACAACCCCAAGAAACGGGCGCCTGGAGCGCCCGTTTTTTTATTCTGGAATGGTTTTTTCCAGGCCCATATCCCGCAGTTGACTCAACAACCGCCGGGCCGATGCCTCGCTGCCAAACCAGTTCGGATTGTTCGGGTCGATCAGGCGGCGGGACAGCGAAATGGCCACGGATGTCGCCAGCCTACCGCAAACCAGCGGCAGCAAAACGGCCCGTTCCACTTCCTGCAAAGGACGGATTTGTTCATAACCGGCCACCACCACCCCGGCCGCTTCGAGGGGTTTTTCGGTGTTCATCATGAAATAGGTGATACTGATGGCCAGGTCACAAACCGCCGGATTCATACAGCTGTCACCAAAGTCCACGACACCTATTATGCGATCGCTCTTGACCAGGATATTCTCAGGGTTCAGATCACCGTGAATGAACGTCCACGGCAAGTGGTCGAACTGGACTCGCACTTGTGCCCATGCGTCGAAGCCCCATTCGAGAAGAGCTCTTTTTGCAGCATCAGTTTCCAGTGAAATCTTGTCCCGGTGCCTGCCGGCATCGACCAGGTTCCAGCGATGGCTGCGATGTGCGGCCGGGTGATCGAACCCCTGCATGACCAAACAGAGCTCCGCGATCATTTTTCCGACATTTTTTAACATTTTTCTTGATATATCAGAAGATTTATGAAGTTCTTCACCTTCTATTAAATCTATTACTCTCAACCTATGTGGAGAGTTTATACGCTCTATAATTCCGGTTTCAATATTCCCGCGGCTATTTTTCATGATTTTCGGCAAGCGATATGAAAATCCGGCGGAAACTGCATAGTTCAAAGCCTCATTTTCCATCTCGACCACTTCGGGCGGCATGTCGTCATCCACTATCTTGACGACATGTGACGGCCCCCTTTCCCCGCTGATCAGGTAGTTCAGATTTTCTCCCGACAGGCGAGTAAGCGTGCCAACCAGTCCATAATTACTCTTCAGGCATTCGAGAATGGCTTGTTCTCTGTTTTCAGGATTCATCTTTACTTCGTTTCCTGGCGTCGTTTATCCACATTTTGAACCTGCGCGGGTGAAATTTGAGCCTCTGAAATGCCTCAGAATCCGATATCAGAATTTCTTCGACATGTACGCAGGCCATTGATCTACGTGCAATTCAGAGGCTTTTAAGGCTAGAATAAAGCACAACCAAGGATAACAGGGCCCGGAACAGGGATGAAAAAAAGAACCCTGAAGGTATTAGGAATCGCCTGCCTGTGCTTACAGGCCGCACCGGTATTCTCCGCCATAACCGCTCAACAGGCTGCTGAACAGGCACTCGCGCGGGAATTCACTGCGTTTTTCAATCAGCGCGTTGCCGAAGCGAATGTGACCGGCGCCGCTTTCGCCGTTGCCACCTCGGACGGGCTGGTGGAGATTGGCGCTGCAGGATTTACCGATACCAGCCAAAAGCACTCGATCAATGAGAATACAACGTTCAGGATTGCCTCGGTTTCCAAGACTTTTGCAGCAGGCCTTACCGGCGTGCTGATCAGCGAGGGTGAATTCGGATGGAATGACAGGGTGGTTTCCTACGTACCGGATTTCCGAATCAACGGCGATGCAGGGAAAGTGCGCATTCGGCACGTGTTGGGTCAGAGCACTGGACTGATTCCCCACGCCTACGACAATCTAATTGAAGACGGATTGTCGATGGATCGGATCCAGGACCAGTACCGCAAGCTGTCGTACATCTGCTCTCCAGGTGAATGCTACTCCTACCAAAACAGCATTTTCAGCCTGATCGAGCCCGTGCTGGAAAAAACCACGCGACGCACCTACTCCGAACTGATGAACGATAAGATCTTCAAACCGCTGGACATGCGCACTGCGTCGGTCGGCTACGAGCCATTCATCAATAACCCGAACCATGCCAAGCCCCACGTAAAAAGCCGCGGCCACTGGAAAACCGTCAAGGTCAAACCCAATTACTACCGGGTGGCGCCGGCAGCCGGTGTTAATGCCAGTGCGCTGGACATGAGTAAATGGCTTACAGCCCAACTGGGCGGACACCCCGAAGTTATCCGCCCGGAGGTCATTGAAACCCTGACCCGTCCGCGGGTAAAAACCACGCGCGACAAGCGTCGAAAATACTGGCGCGACATGCTGTCAGACGCTCATTACGGTCTGGGCTGGCGGGTTTACCAACTGGGTAGCCACGAAATCGCCTACCACAGTGGCTGGGTTTCGGGCTATCGGGCCGATATCGCCTGGTCCGAAAAATTCGGCATTGGCATCGTCGTATTGATGAATGTCGAGGGCAACAGTATTAGCGAGATTACGACCACGTTCTGGCAAATGGCCTTTGACATGCTGGAACCGGTCGGCGTTGGCAGTGAAGACAACCGGCTGGTGTCAAACCACTCCGCACCACCCTGAGTCAGAGCATCGTCTCCACCGGACCAATCCGGGACCATTCCTGGTAACGTTCGCCCAGAATCCGGTAGTCTTCTTCGTTATCAATATCCAGGCTCAGGCCGCCGTAGGGCGTTATGACCATTTTCACACTACCGCCCAGCACGTCACCACAGGATTTTTCCGCATCTTCTGTCTTGTTGTAACTTCTCAGCCAGCGGTACAGCCAACCCTGCTTTTTTGAAGCCACCAGCGTCAACTGCAGTCTGAGCGTGATCCAGGCCGCCCGCCAACCGCCGTGCTGACCCAGGAATTTCCAGACCAGGGTAATGACGTTCTTGAGCTTTTCGGCTTTCCTGTGGGCAAAACCTGTCTCCAGGAACTGCTGGTTCATTAGCGTTCGTGGCCGCCCCACGTAGATATTGGCCAAGCGGACCCGGCAATTACTGAAATTCACATAGGGGCGATGAATACCGTCACTCGCGCCGGAGCCATAAAATTGCCTCAGGGAGGCTTCCTCGGCCACCCCTGAAAGCATCGCGTATTTCGTTTCCGTCCTGCCTTCTTCCAATGCGCAGCGCAAGATGAAATCATCCACTGCTTCGCTGGAAATCAGGGGTAAATCACAGGAGACGAACAGCAACGGCCGCAGCGGGTCTTCGACACCCCGCTCCGCTGAATAGCGCTCCTCCGAGGCCCTGATCGCGCCCCATGCATTGGCGAGTAAACCGCCGGTCTGTTCAACAATGTTGATGTCGCCGGTCAGACCCGCAAGCGCTTCGCGCAAACGATCCCCCGGACCGACAATAAAAATCCTGCCGATAGACGACGCATCGTCCAGGGCCCTGACGACCCGGCGGACCAGGATCTCTCCTCCAAGCTGAAGAAACGCCTTGTTCTGGCCTTCTATCATGCGCCGGGGGTTACTGTCCGTGCCAGCCAGCACGATCGCATCGAGCGGTTCCGGATAGGCGGGACGGGAGGTAGGTTCCATACTGCAAAAATGCCACTAGTGAAGGTAGTATTCAACCTTGAATTGCTTTTGCCGTTAGGCGCGATGGAAAATAAGGACATGGCCCGCAGAATCACCAATATCACCTAACTTGTTCAGTGCTTCCGGGTGCGAAAAAACACAATCGGCTTCGACCTTGAACCTGGCGACCACTAATCTGAAAGCCTGCCGGATTGCACCACCGGCAGCACCCAGTAAATGACGTCCCTGACCGGAAAGGCTTCCTTCAGCACGGCCAGCGTGGACTGCAGCAGTGCCGCATCCAGCACAATTTCGAACTGTACGCGGTCGCGGCGGCCTGCGACCTGCTCGGCAATGGTCATCGCACCGACGCTGCCGTGACCACGGGTTGGGTAGGACTGGTAACCACGAATTTCACCGGAAGCCAGCAACAGGTCGACCATGTCTTCCTCCAGCCCCGGGGGAATATTGATTCGCAGCAGGTACTCCGCATCCATAGGTGCAATTACCTCACGTAGCGCCGGTACAGCACCGGCAGAATAAACAGGGTCAACGCGGTGCTGGTCACCAGGCCCCCGATCACAACGACCGCCAGAGGTTTCTGGATTTCAGAACCCGGCCCCGTTACGAACAACAACGGAACCAACCCAAACGCAGCGATACTGGCGGTCATCAGCACCGGCCGCAACCGCCGCTCCGAGCCCATTCGCACGACTTCATCGATGCTCAGTCCGCGATTACCCAGCTGGTTGAAATAGCTCACCATGACCACGCCGTTAAGCACTGCGATGCCCATCAAGGCGATAAAACCGACGGAAGCCGGCACCGACATGTAGTGCCCGGAAACCCAAAGTGCGAGCACACCGCCAATCAATGCCAGCGGTATGTTGGCCAGCACCAGGCCAGCCTGCAACACCGATCGGAAGGTGGAAAACAGTAGCAGAAAAATCAGCACCAGGGCGACCGGCACGACCATCACCAGGCGGCGGGCGGCGCGTTGCTGGTTTTCGAACTCCCCGCCCCATTCCATGTGGAAGCCGGGCGGAAGGCTAACCGATTCCCCGATGACCTGCTGGGCCTCTTCCACGAATCCAACCAGGCCGCGCGCCCTGACATTCGACATCACAACCACGAAGCGACGCCCTTTCTCGCGCTTGACAGCTACCGGTCCTTCTACCCTTTCGATTTTCATCAACGTCGCCAGGGGTACATGGCCACCGCCCGGCAGATTGACCAGTTCGGCGCCAAACCTTTGCAGCGGATCGCCATCCCGTTGCGCATATCTCAACACGACCGGTACGCGCGCCGAGCCTTCAATCACGGTGCCTGCCGGCAGGCCTTCCACCATCACTTTAACGTGATCCAGCAGCTGCTCCAGGTCGATGCCATAACGCCCGATCATCTCCCGTTGCGGGCGCAGTACGATGTACTGCATGCCCTCGTTGACGGAGGTGAGGACATCGGTGCTACCTTCGATCTGTTCGAGCAGCTGGGCCACTTCAGCGGCCAGGCCGTTCAGTGCATCCAGGTCGTGGCCGAATATCTTCACCGCCAGATCACCACGCGACCCGGTCAGCATTTCCGACACGCGCATGTCGATCGGCATGGTAAAGCCGTAGTTGATGCCCCTGAACTGGTCCAGCACCAGGCGAATGGTCTCTTCCAGTTCATCCTTGCTGTCCATGCGCCAGCTGTCCTCGGGCTGCAACTCCAGGAACATGTCGGTTTCGTTGAGCCCCATCGGATCCATACCCAATTCATCGGAACCCACCCGGGCCACGATGCGGCGAATCTCCGGCACCTGTTCCAGCAACGCCTTTTCAACCGCCAGATCCAGCCGGACCGATGTCTCCAGGTTGATCGAAGGCAGTTTTTCCAGTTGGATGATGATGTCGCCCTCATCCATCGTAGGCATGAAGGTCTTGCCGATGAAGGGAAATGCCAGCAGCGAAGCAATAAGCAGGAAGGCAGCAGGCGCCAGCACCAGCCATTCACGGCGCAGGGCCTGGTCCAGCATCGGCCGATACCAGGTCAGTAGCTGCCGGGGCAGCCAGGGCTCCTGATGGACACCGGTCCTGATCAGCAGGGAGGCGAGCACCGGTATCACCGTCAGGGACAGCAGCAGGGAACCCGCCAGGGCATAGACTATAGTCAGTGCAACTGGCCGGAAAAGCTTTCCTTCCAGGCCCTGCAAAGACAACAGCGGCAAAAACACCAGGATGATGATCAGAATGCCGGAGGTAACCGGAACAGCAACGTCTTTGACGGCCCGGTAAATAATGTGCAGGCGCGGTAGCGCCCGGTGATTGTCGGTTGCCATGCGCGTGACGATGTTTTCGACGACCACCACGGCAGCATCCACCAGCAGGCCGATGGCAATCGCCAGGCCGCCGAGGCTCATCAGGTTGGCCGACAGGCCCGTGAGTTTCATGGCAATGAACGTTGCCAGTGCGGACAACGGCAGGATCAGTGCGACCGTGAGCGCCGAACGCACATTCCCCAGGAACAGGCCCAGCAGGATCAGCACCAGCACTACTGCCTCAATCAGTGCCCGGGTCACCGTTGCAACCGCCCGGTTGACCAGGTGACTGCGGTTGTAGAATACGCTGACCGATACGTGGTCGGGCAGACTTTGGCGGACTTCCTGCAGCTTCGCCTCGATACCCTCAATCACTTCGCGTGCGTTGGCTCCGCGCAGACTGACCACCAGGCCCTCCACGACCTCACCGGTGCCGTTTTCAGTCACCGCGCCATAGCGTTCGAGGCTGCCCAGCGTTACGTCAGCCACCATGCCGATGGTGATCACTTTGCCGTCATGAAAGTCAACCGGTGTCGATTCGATGGACGCAATCTGCTCAAACGCGCCTTCCGACCTCACCAGCAAGCTCTCTTCACCCCGCCCCAGCCTGCCCGCGCCGTCATTCTTGTTGTTCAGCTCAAGTGCGTCGATGATATCGCCGGTGGTGACCCCCAGCGCCAGCATGGCATCTGCACGCGGCGCCACGCTGTAGGTTTTGACCAGGCCGCCCAGCGCGTTGACATCCGCCACGCCCGGCACGGTGCGCAAGGCGGGACGGATAACCCAGTCAAGCAGGTAGCGGCGGTCGACCAGAGAAAGTTCCGGGCTGTCCACCGTGAACATGTACATCTCGCCTAGCGGCGTGCTCATCGGCGCCAGGCCGCCACTGGTTCCGGCGGGCAGCGAGTCCTGAACGGCCGCCAGTCGCTCGGCAACCTGCTGGCGCGCCCAGTAAATGTCCGTGCCTTCCTCGAAATCGACCGTGATGTCGGTCAAGGCGTACTTGGCGACAGACCGCAGCATGGTCTGGCGTTGCACGCCCAGCAGCTCAACCTCGATCAGGCGGGTGATCCGGGACTCTACTTCCTCGGGCGTCATGCCCGGCGCCTTGATGATGATTTTCACCTGGGTCGGTGAGATATCCGGAAAGGCATCGATTGGAATGGTTCTGAACGCCCACCAGCCCAGCGGGATCAGCAGTGCAACGAACAACAGCATCAGCAAGCGCTGGGTCAGTGAAAAACGAACGAGACCAGATAACGACATCAGCCGTCTCCTCCGCCCATTCCCACGCTCATACCCTTCAGTGCGGCGGTGCCGGTCACAGCCACCTCATCACCGGCGACCAGTCCGTTTGCAACGATCCAGCCGCCGACTGTTCCGCGAACAGTGACCGGCCTGGCACTGAAGCCGCCAGGGACGCGCACATAGGCAATATCCACACCGTCCAGCTTTACGATCGCCGCGGATGGGACCGTCAACAACTCGCCGCCAGCCCGAACGGTCCAGCGGGTCAACTGGCCGGGCGTAAGGCCGGCGATCCCGGTCGGCTCAGCCCTTACCCTGACCGTTTGCGTTGCCGGATCGATCACGTTTGAAACCAGCACGATTACTCCCTGGTTGCCGCCGTCTTGCATGCTGATCTCCATCCCGGCAGCCAGGTAGGCGGCAGCGGACTTCGATAACACGCCTTCCAGCATCAACTTGTCCGGTTCGCCCAGCCGGGCGAGCAACTCACTGCCTTCGAGGTGATCACCCAGCATCGCCGGTCGCTCCAGTACGATGGCGTCGGCAGGGGCCCGCAGGGTCATATCAGGGGTTACTTCCGCACTCGCATTAAGCCGATCGACGTCTTCTTCGCTAAAACCAGCCAGCATCAACTGCGCCCGCAATCCCGAGTATTCCGCCCTGGCGATGTTGAAGGCATACAGGGTCTCTTGCCAGCGCCGGCTGGAGACTGAACCGGCATCCTTGAGTTTCCTGTTCCTTTCCAGGGCCGATTGCTGCAAGGCGAATTCCGCCATGGCTTTGAGAAAATCGCGTTGCAGGGAGACCAGCTCCGGACTACGAACCGTCACCAAAGCGTCACCCCTGGCGACCCGGTCGCCCACCTGAACCCAGGTGCGCTGAAGGATGCCGGGCAGGGGTGTCTTGATGGCCCATTCCCCATCGGGGGAGAACACCACTCTCAGGGTCAACTCGGCTGCATCGGCGTCGGTGGCGGAACGCACCGGCTGAACTTCGATACCCAGCAAACGCTGTTGATCATCGCTCACGGCCAGAATTTCAGCGGCTGCTTGTAGTGGCCAGCTGGATAAAATCAACAGAAAGAGTAAGATCCGTTGCATCATAAGGTGTCTCCGACAGCCTGGTTGTAGGAAGCAATGGCTGCTCCCTCGCGGATAAGAAGCAGTTCATGCGAGCGCTCGATGTCTTTCAGAACCGACAGCCTGCGGAGCCATTCGGTGATCGAAAATTCACCCAGTTCGAAGGACAGGCGGTCGAGCCGGTGCCGCTCATTGGCCGCCTCGATCATTTGCATGGAGTTTTCAAGTTGCCGGCGGGTGGTCTCGAGCATGTGACGCGCCTCGTGCAATTGCATGTCCAGCTTGCGTTTCGTCTTGATCAACTCTGCCTCGGCCAATGCCAGCAGCTCGTTCGCCCGGGCGATTTCCGGGCCCCGCTTCGGAGATTTTCCCAACGGTACGGCGAGGCCGATACCCAGCGCGTTGACGTCCGGGCTGAGCCGGTCACCACTGAAGCCCCTCCAAAACACCTGCAGCGCTGGCCGTGCTGAATTTTCCTGCCGGCTAAGATCGGTCGAGGCCGTCGCTTCGGCCAGCCGGTCCATGGCGCTTTGCAATGCAGGATGATCATCCTCGATACCCTGTTTTTCACTCAGGACTTCTGATATATCAGCTGGAAAACGATTCATTCCGGTCACCGATGCATATTCCCGAACCGCATCGCGGTATTCGGCCTCCAGCGTCATGGTTTCGGCTTTCCAGATGGCCAGTTCCTGCAACGTTGCCAGTTGATCCGCCCGCGAAAGGTCACCCACCTCGGTAAACAGGGTGACTTGTTCCAGCACGTCCGCCAGGCGCTGCTCCTGCTCCCGCGCCAGTTCCCATTGCCGCAGGGCCAGCCGCAATTTCCAAAGACGGTTCCGCAATACGGCACTGACTTGCCAGCGAAATTCCACCGAGCGCGACGCATGCGCCGTCAGGCTGGCCTCACCCAGCCGGGTTTGCGCCCTCTTCTCTCCGGGAAGCCAGAATGGAACCGACAGCGTAACTTCGTTTTCGTACGCGCCGATGTCGTCCAACTGCCGGTCGCTCAGGTGGAAACCGGAAAGCTCCGCCATTTCGGGAACCCAGTACCTGCCGTAGGCTGATTCAGCCTCCGCCGTGGCCCGCCCGGCCGCCAGTACGCCCGCCTCGGGGTGGCGCTGCAGGGTAGTATCCAGCAAGGCCGGGAGGGTCAAATCACGGTCAAACTCCAAGTCAGCCTCTGCATGCTCATCTGCGCCCCACAGCGCGTTGGGGATGACGCTTGTGGCGATGATTAACAGGCAGCCCGCCATAACGGATCGGGAAATACAGCGCACCTTGTCTGTCCTCCTGAGTTGACGTGAAAACCGGGGTTTGAGTGAAGGAGCGCGTGCCAGCGCGCAACTTTATGTGCGCCATGCCCTGCTGGAATCGGGCATATGTCTAACCACGCTCGCATGGTACATTTGTCCCATACCCAAAGTTCATTAGTACCGTCCCTGGGCCCAGAGTTAAATGCTTTATATCAAAGAGTTTGTCATTATGTTTTTGCTGGCTTTGGTGGCGGGCGGAAACCTGGTCGACGGTGTTTATAATTACCGCGCAGGCGGCAGCCATCTACAAGAAGGCAGGAGTGACTGGCCGGCATGCTTTTTCGGCCTGGCTCATCGAGGAAATATTGTGAAAATCAGACACATCATTGGCGCCTTGACCCTGTGCATGGTCATGGCGAACTCATCCCTGGCGGCAACGGAACAGGAAGTGAACACTATTAACCCCCAATTGGCTGCCAAGTTTGCCCGGCTTGCGCTGGACTGCGTCCATCGCGAATACCCGAACAAGATAGGACATGTCCTGAACTCGGCCGAAGATGCACAAACGCCTTCCATGCTGCACCCGGTGTTCTATGGCTGCTTCGACTGGCATTCCTCGGTGCATGGCCACTGGCTGCTGGTCAGACTGTTACGGACCGTACCGGCGGGCGTGATGCCGGCAGAACTGCGTGAAGAGATCGTGAATGCACTGGATCAGAGCTTCACGCGAGACGGCGTTGCGGTCGAGGTAGCCTATTTCGAAGCAGAGAACCGGAAGTCCTATGAGCGGCCTTACGGTGTCGCCTGGTTCCTGCAACTGACTGCGGAACTCAGGGAATGGGATGACCCGATGGCCTCGGCCTGGCTGGAAACCCTGCAACCCCTGGAAGCAGTCATCGTTACACAGATCAAGTCCTGGCTCCCCAAGCTGGCTTACGCGATCAGGCTGGGTACCCATAACCAGAGTATGTTCGCCTTTGGTTTGATGCTCGACTGGGCCCGGGCTTCGGGCGATACAGGGATGGAACAGATGGTAAAAGAGCGGTCACTCGCTTTCCACCTGGGTGACCGTAATTGCCCGATGGCCTACGAACCGTCCGGTGAGGATTTCCTGTCGCCCTGTCTGATGGAAGCGGACCTGATGCGACGCCTGCTTCCGCAGATCGAATTTACCGGGTGGCTTTCCAATTTCATGCCGGAGATCCCGCTCGATGGTAGTGGCGACTGGCTGGCTATCGGGATTGTGAATGATCCGACCGACGGCAAACTGGTGCATCTGGACGGAGTGAACCTCTCCAGGGCATGGAACCTGGAGAACATCGCCGGAGCATTGCCGGCTGAAGACCCAAGGCGCTCTGCCCTGCTGGCAGCTGCCAAGGTTCATCGAGAGGCCGGCCTGGCCAATGTATCGGCAGAACACTATGAAGGCAGTCACTGGCTGGCGAGCTTTGCGACTTACCTGGTCACGGAAAGGGGCCAACGCTAGCCTCGGAGAACAGAAAAATAATGCACAATCCTACCTGGTGCATGTCCACCAGTGCACACACACGCTATTTCACCGGCGCGATAGCCTATTTCGCCCAAGGCATTCCCAAGGGGCTGCTGCACATTGCGCTACCGGCCTGGCTGGCGGCCGAAGGCGTGGCGCCCGCCGAAATTGCAGGCTACCTGGGGGTCATCATGCTGCCCTGGGCTTTCAAGCTGCTGGTCGGGCCGCTGATGGACCACTACGAATTTCTGCCGATGGGCAAGCGCAGGCCATGGGTGCTGAGCATGCAGCTGGGCATGGTAATCAGCCTGTTGGGCCTGGGCCTGGTTAAAGACCCTGCGAGCCAGATGAGCCTGCTGATGGTGGTCGGATTTGTGATCAATGCCTTCACGGCCGCCCAGGACGTGGCCGTCGATGGTATGGCCATTGACCTTGTGCCTCTCGAAGAAGAGGGTCGACTGAATTCCTTCATGAGTTTTGGCAAGGCCGTGGGCTGGGCCGCAACCTCGGCGGTCACCGGTACGCTGCTGGTGGCGTACGGCACCCAGGTGACCGCGCTTGTTTGCACCCTCAGTGCCGCCGCGATCTTCGTCTACCTGCTGCTGGTCCGCGAACGGCGCAACGAACGGTTGCTGCCCTGGACCTCGGGGGAGGCATCGCCTAAAAATGAGCCGCCGCCCTCGTTCCGGCAGGTGTTCTCGGACCTTAATCACGTGTTGTGGAGCCGGCCCAGCCTGGTGATGATGTTGATCATGTTCATGGCCGGTATGTTCAGCGGATACGGTCGTGCATTAATGCCCATCGCAGCGGTCCAGCTATTCGAGTTCACAACGCCTCAATGGTCTGAACTGAACGCGGTCATGGGATTTGCCGGCGCAGGGGTCGCACTGTTTCTCGGGCCCATCATCGACCGGCGCGGCGCCAAATCCGTGATGGGACTGACGATACTGCTGACCGGCATCCACGCCTTTACGCTCGCCTTCACGCAGGAGATGTGGAGCAACGACACCTATGTTCTGGTGATGATCTCACTATGGATCCTGTTGCTGCCCATCATCATGGTATGCGTGCTGGCCCTGGCGATGAGCATCTGCACCAGTGGTGAGTCGGCCACCCAGTTTGCCATCTACATGTCTGTCTGCAACATGGGGGCGACAGTGGGGTCACTGCTGTATGGCAGCGTTTCCGGGATAACCAACTGGAGCCAGAACTACGCCGTTATGGGCCTGATTGTGTTCCTGATTTTACTGTCGTTGTTGATGTACCGCACGGGTGGGCATCCCGAGAAATTGCTGGGCACTGAGAACGCGGACACCCGGCACATACGGGAAATCCACCGCCATTGAATCAGTGCTTCCCTGGTTCGGGTATGCTCAGAGATTGACCATCAGTCAGTTTGACGGGATTGAATATGCTCGAGTGCTGCTTGCAACATGATATCTATTGCGCCGCGAATCCGGGGGGCCGGGAGCCGAATGTCGGGATCGACCGGATGAGCAGATTCATTTCCATTGGGTCGAACGATCAACGCCTTGGGATAGGTAACGACAATCTGGGTATTCGGCAGAGTAAAACGCTCCATAGCACCGTACGTGGTAGCCATATCAACCGTCTGCTCCCCCATAACGACACCAAAATCATAGTCCTGTATCAATGCCGCTGCGGAAACAGCGTTGGAAAAGGAGTATCGATTTACCAGCACGTAAACGCCGCCATCGTACCTTGGAGCTGAACGAGGTTGAACCTCAGGGATTGGAAACAACACCGTTTGTCCATTTTCCGTTGAGGCATAGAGTTTTGCATACAGTTCCGACACAGACTCAGCGCCCTCCGGATTGGCTTCAAGGCGCGCCTGGTTAGCAGCAGTCGATTGAGGGCTCACCCGAACCTTGAAAGTTGACGAAAATCGAAAAGGACGATCAGCAAACCAGGCGATAAGCGGATCGCTGAACGAATTGTCGCCGCCGGGATTGTCGCGCAAATCGAGAATCAGCTGCGCAGCCTGCTTTTCGATGAAACTCCCGAATGCTTCATCGATGAATTCTACGAAAGACGATGTGTCCATCGGGTTTGCGTCGTGATCCGTATTGCTAAAAGGCCCCGGTCGAAGGTATGCCACGGTTTCGGTTAGCATCCTCGCATTGCGGCCCTCCAATGAGAACGACTTGCCCTTTTCGTCGGAATCTTGTTCTTCATCCGATGCTATTGAAATCCGGTACACTCCTGATGAGCCGTCAGCGTGATCAACCGATACGGCATATGCCTCGGCCGCACCCAGCTCCAGCCAAATTACAAGTGGCATATAAGTTTCCAGAAGGACGTAAGCAAACTCGGGCGTCTCGGCGGAGATAGGTGCAATCAGGCGTGGCAGCAGGTCTGAGACCGGTATGCCACCAATTGCGCTGATCCTGTCGCCCGGCAATATCTCGGCAATGCCACTGAGATTCTCCGTAATGATCAGTTGATCATCCACCACGGCGACCTCCAACGGAAACCCGGCTCCACCCGCTGCACGATAAGCAAAATAACCCGAATAGTCAGCTCAATCCGCGTATGTGCCTGATGCGCCAGGGCAACGAATTTCTGGAACGCCATTTCGGTATCGAACCGGGTCATCGGTTGGTCGAAACCCTCTCTTAATTGCCGGTAACGGGTCTCAAATTCACTGCGTGGCGTGGATGAGTACAGATCGACGTCAGCAGACTGAAGGCCTTGGTACATGAACTCGAAATCTGCCCGAATCTGCCCGGGTGTGAAAACGGGTGGTTTGTCAGCGACCGCAGGTTCTTGTGCCAGCGCCGATCGATAGGTTGTGACCGACGAGTAAAAATACCAACAAAACTTTAAACATAGTCAGGAGGTCCGCTGCACCTTCGGATTAGGCCGCCCACTCTACGTCTGAAATGGTGCCGCAAGCAAGTTCAAGGAATGTTCCAGAACAGAAATTCATCCATCTTGCGATAGGGTTACTGAAGAACTTCCGCTCTTAGAAGCAGGCGCTTCATGGTCGCCTTCTTGTCTGCGCAACGGGGTGATTCCCAGCACGAACTCAACAGGAATTCTGATTGCCCACCTTGCCGCAATCGAATCTCAAAGGGCCGCTTGTCCAATACCACGTGGACATAATTCACGAATGATTCGGCAAAATCATCCGCTGAAGAGGTCGCGGCATACAGTGTTGGAAAATTTGTCCCCCGCAGCCACTGGTAGACGGGCTGTATATCGGCGACGTCGTACCTGGACTCGTTGAACGAATAGAAAGCCAGTAACTCCCGGTCGGGCCATGCGCTGTCAAAACGACTGCGCAGGGTGTCCCCGGGAACGACAATCTCTTGTGATGGTGGAGGATAAGTCCAGGACAGGTCATAGAAGCCATTGCCGGCAATGTTTTGCGTGTTGCCGCCGCCGATCTGTGTTGCCCCGATGACGGCGTCCACGACATGACCGATTTCATGCAACAGGATGTAACGAATCGCATTCACCCGATTGTCATTCGCGGGTGCTTCGATGCGAACCTCAATGCTCCAGTCCGCCCCGGGTTGAAAAGCTGACCCTTCTCTCCAGCTCGCCCACGCGTTTGCATTCCTGTCGAGCGCCCCTTCGTCCAGAATGATAAAACCACCAGCCGCCGAACCATCGCTGCCGGCAACGACATCCATATACCCGGTGCCCCCTCCCAGGTCCCGAACCAGGGCAATGTAAAACAGCCTCCGCTCGGCGATGCGCCTGACGGCCCGGGGCAGGCTTGCCATCGCGGTTTCGACGTCCCGCAGAAATTCTGAATCCCGGGGTGCGGGCACAGGTCTCTCACTGTAACCCTGAAACGTATTATCGAGGCGCATGAACTCGATCAATTCAGGTGGCGCGGGACCGATACGGGTTTTCTGGACCTTGAACTGATCTCCCTGCCGCCAATATGCGATCGATCGAACCGGGTGCGAACTGAGCTGGCTCAGGCGAATACCATTTCGAACCGGATCGTCTTCTGTCTCACCAGGCCAGGCGTTCTGAATGCAGCTGACCTGGCACAAAAAACCCGCCGTGATAATGGTGAGTAACCTTTTCATCTTGCAGATAGAATAGCAACTCGGGCACATCCATTCACTAAGACCTCCCTGATGTAGTTATGACTCTGAACGGTGGTCAGTATCCGCGTTGCCCCCATGTTTTGGTCAGATCCCAAAGTGATTGGGATCTGACCCTGATCTTATAATTTCGAACCAGTGGTTTTCAATGGGCCACCGGTCACTTGAGATGACCATACTCCATTACGGTTTGCCAGGAGCTTCCATTGAAATGCAGAATGGTGCCCTCCCCAGAGCAGCAGAACCCGTTGCGAGCCCCCCCGCCGACGGCGTAGATATCATTCGCGCTGCTGCCCCAAACGCCCTGAAGTGTGGGCGTCACAGCGACGAGGGTGGTTTTCCAGTCGAATCCGTCAAAATGGGAAATCAGTCCTTCGCTCGGCGTATTGCCCACGATATAGACATTGTTCGAGCTGCTTCCCCAAACGTCCCAGCGGTCTCCCTCGGTGTCGGAAGGCACAAACTTCCAGCTGTTGCCTTCATAGTGCCAAACAGCCGCCCGTGTTTGTGAGGACGTGTAGCGTTGGCCTACGGTATACACGTCCGTCGAGCTACTCCCCCACACTCGCCGCAGAGACGATGCATCCACCGAAGCCGCCAGTTTCCAGCTACTGCCATCAAAATGCCAGACGATGCCGGCGTCTACGACAAATACGTCGTCAGCACCAGTGCCCCACACACCACTTGCACCATCAGCGGCAATGGTCCCGGACTCCAATCGCATGGACTTCCAGCTCTTCCCGTCGAAATGAAGTATCGGCCCCCTGCTTGTTGTAGCATAGACGTCAGTACTGCTGCTTCCCCATACGTCTGTGAATTGATAATCCGTGGTTGAAAATACTTGCCGCCAGCAGGCGCCGTCATAGTGCAATATGATGCCGAAGGCGATTCCGAATCCATCGACGCCCCCAACAGCGTAGACATTCCTGCTGCTACTGCCCCACACCCCTTCGAAACCAAATTCGCCTCCCCACGTCATAGGCGTCCAGTTCGTACCGTCATAATGCAAAATGGTCCCTGACCCGCCTACCGCAAATACATCTTCGCTACTGCTTCCCCACACTGCGAAGAAAGGATTAAACACCGCAGGCGCATCCCCTTTGGAAACGTAGCAAGACCCTGCTGGCAACTCCGAATTACTCAACGCCTCACACAGCGCGATGTTACCTGATGCCGTCCGCTCGACAGGAATGGACCCAGACCTGCCTATACCCGGTAGATCATAGGTAATCAATCCGGAATAACAGTCATCAAATTGCAGAATAATGCTGCCTATCGGATTCAATTGAGGAGCAGGCAAAGCGGTATCGAACAGTCCACCGCTGGCACTGTAAACCACCAGTTCAGCCTGAGAGCCTTCATAAGCACCTGAAGCCGTCAACCATCGCTGTCCGGCATCACCAAGGTCCGCTGTGGCGCCCGGTTCCGGCAGCTCTGTGTCATAAGTCAACCAGGTGAGGAAAACGGTTCCTTTGTCTTCAAAAACCGTAATGGTAAATCCCTGCCCATCAGTCAAAGGGTCATACCATACATCGTTGAGTCCGTAGTTAATGACAAACGACTCAGACTCGACCGAGGCCGGATCAACGGAAACAGCCAGTACGTTTCCGCCATAAGAAAGTAAAAAGATCGCCCACAATGTGGCGACCCAACTCATTAATCGCATCATGATCAAACCTCCCGATCATCAACAAGTTGTTCGTACGAACGCGGGCAGGCCGCTATTGGATCGGAAGTTTATTGGCTTCTTAGAGGCAGATTGTTGTGAATAATCTGGCGAAGAAATAGCGGCTCATACCGCATATTCAATTATAGAAAAATAGTTACAGAATTACGATTTAATGCCACAAGCGGCAGCTTTTAAGTGCTACCGTCATTCGCCCATCACCAAACTGGAGGGTTCTGTGGTCAATGATGCTGAGAGTGCCATGCGGGAATCCTGGTCAACGCCCATTTCGACCAGAAAGGCATCCATGGAACCGTGCTGTTCGTCAATGCTCGCGTAAAAGGCTTCCAGCATCTCCGGTTGCACACCCACTATCGGATACCAGGCACTGGCCGATGGACCGGCTGATCTTCTGCCACCACCGGCATTTCTACTTTCTTTGGCAAGAATCACGGCTTTTTCCTCTGAACGGCCAATTTCATTAGTCAGCAAAAAATCCTCCATGATGATTTCCCGGTCCACCGCCAGGGCTTCCATGATGAGCGCAACCGCCACGGCTGCGCGGTCTTTGCCTGCGCTACAGTGGATCAGAACAGGCCAGTTGGACGGATCGATAATAACCTCCATCATTTTTTGAAAACTGGGCTGTCCTACTTCCGCAAACATTCGATAACCGTTGACCATGTGCTGCAGGGCCTGCTTTTCGGTGAACCTGCTCTTTTTCATCATCTTACGCTGCGCATTGAACCATTCGTTATTGGAGTCACCGACGGGAAAATGATAAAACTGAGGCGGATTTTCACCTTGCCAGACCGTCGGGGCCTTTTCGTGTTCATGCTCAGTGCGCAAGTCGATGACTGTTTTCACGCCGATCTCTTCGAGCTTTTGAAAATCCTTGGCTGTGAGCCTTGACAGGTTTTCGGAGCGAATTATCTGTCGCCAGCGAAGGGTGCGTTGATCGCTGGTCTGGTAGCCGCCAATATCTCGAGTGTTGGTGGTGCCTTTCAACTTAATCACCCGATCATATTCGAGCTCGTCTGAAAATACCGGATTGGCCAGCACGCAGGCACCTGAGGCGATGACGGCCACGTAAAAACTTTTTATAAAACTCGCAGACGATCTCTGCATTGATCCTTCTCCTAAGGTGCTGGTGACAAACCAGATTGACATATAAAATAATAGGATCGAGCCTGCCTGTAAACAAACCTTGCACAAAGCACTGGTCTAAAATCCTATTCCCGGCCCCACGGGCCGTCTCGGGATGTCATTGCAAACCGTCAGTGCTGCCCTTGTTGACAACGGGAAATCTAGCCAGAGGCGGCAAGCTCGGAAAGAAGGGCTGCAAATTCCGGCTCGTCCCGCATCGAATCGTAATACGGCAGGTAGGGTTCCATGAACGGCATCACCAGGCTCGGCTCCACCAGCCCCTTCCTGATGCAATCAACAGCGGCAGCGGTGGCTCCTGCGATGCCAAGTACCCGGCACATTCGATGCCGGCGGTAGAATTTTTCCGCCAGATCCGCGTCGGAATTACGATCCCAAAGCCGGATCATTCGTTCGGCCTCTTGCGTATTCCCTTCTATCGCGGCCACCAGGGCCTGATCATAAATCAAGCTTGGGGAAGGCGAGTCACCTTGTAATTCGCGCATTTCTTCAAGTTCTGCATGGGCATCTAACAGGAGTTCCGCCAGCTGTTTTTCATCTTGCAGGAACCAGGGCGTTATCATCCGCGCCCGTTGCTTGTCCCCTAATGAGGCAAACATCCTGATGCCTATTTGCGGGCTGTCCTGCATATTATGAGTCAATTCTTTGGCCGCCTTAAAATCCCTGTTGGCAATGTGCGTCTCCCACACGGTAAAGAGGTCTTCGTCGTTCCCCAGCTCCTTTTGAGCAGCCGCTACCGTCTCCGCCCAACGCCCAAAATCCCGGCGCTCTCTCAGCTGGAGCAAACTTTGCCAATAGGAAGCTGAATAATCCTGACCCTGGAATACCGCTATTTCCGAACTGGCTTCGTCGTAGCGATGTGTGAGAATCAAGTCTCTAATCAATAGGCGAAACCACTTGGTATTTCTCGGGTCCAGAGTACCCGCCAAACGAACCGACTCTATCCGTGCACCAAGATCGCCCATGCGACGTTCAATCCATGACTTGGCTTCCACGATGCGCGCATCGCTGGGCCGCATGGCCAATGCCGCTTCCGCTTGTTGGTGAGCCAACTCGAAGTCCTTCAATATGTAATAAGTGTAGTAGGCCTGGGCAAACAGATAATCGGCTGACTCCGGCGCCACAGTCCGGATCTGTTGCAGTGCCTGTTCAGCCTGTCGAAGCGCCTCGGGGACTTCCTGGCCAAAACTCTCCAGGCTGAAAATACCGACCAGCTCGGCCCATGCCCTGGTAAATTCGGGGTCCAGCGTCACAGCTTCTTCCAGCTCACGGCGAAAAGCCAGGTGATCAAACCCATCAGTCGCATCTCGAATTTCCATTGCCCGATGGTATGCCCGGTAAGCCGCCATGTTCTCGGTTGGCATCTCGGCCAGTTGCGCTGACTCCTGGGTAGTCAGTGTTGCGTGTAAAGCAGAAGTAATGGCGCGGGCAATTTCGGTTTGCACTTCAAAAATATTTGCCGGCGACAATTCGCGATCAAATGTTTGTGCCCATAAATGCTCGTCGGTTCGTGCATCGATCAGCTGAGCATTAATTCGGATCCGGTCCCCGGCACTCTGCACGCCGCCTTCCATAATGGCGTCAGCGCCCAGCGCCTTGCCGATCTCACGGATATTCCTGGTGGTGTCCCGGTACTCCAATACTGATGTGCGGGAGATAACCCGGATTGACTGTAACTGCGCCAGTTGGGTCAGAAGGTCGTCATGCACTCCCGTTGCAAAAAAATCGCTGTCCCCTTCCATGCTCGACGACACGAATGGCAGCACCGCCACCATTGGCGGGCCAGACTGCGTCGCTTCCTCATCCCGGGTTACCGGCTCATCGACCGGCTGTAGATTGCTTTTGGCCTGACTTACGCTTTCAAGCAGCGCGGCATCCCGCTGTGGGTCCAGTATGAATTTGTCGTAAGCGAAGTAGGCAACCGCAAGCAGCAATACAACCAGGATAGCCCGGTCGAGTTTCCGGCCGGTCGTCTGCGCGATTGATTGGCTGCGATCAATCTCGGATTCGCGCTTAATCCCCTCTGGAGTGACTTCATAGGCCCAGGCGAAGAACGCGACTACAGGAAATCCCAGGGCAAGCACCAACGCAATGGTGCGCAACACCCAGTCAGGGGACCCGACAATGTCAAGTCCCAGGTCTGCTATCTGTAATAACAGCCAGCTCGACACGACGTAGCCGACAGCAACACGAAAGACATTTCGTCGCTGGAGTTCCTGGATTAACTGCAAGGGTTTGCCTGCCTGGCTGCTACGGTTTCTAAAGAGTAATCGCTAATCGGATTAAAACCAACTTAACAAGGCTGATGCCGTAAACTCCTTCCGCTATGCGCCTCGCGGGCGCATCTTTCACGGTTTGGTGTCGTTGTTCTGATTGGCCCGGGCGACCAGGGCTTCGAGCTCTTGCGCTATTTCATTGGCAAAGGCGCGTTGCAGGTCGGTGAGTATGTCACTAACCGGTTTTCCGTCGAGGATGCGATGGTCGAATGTCAGTATCACGCGGTTCCTGCCTTTCCTGGGAAAAAGTTCGTACCCGAGGGTGGTGGTGTTTGGCCCCAGATGAAAGGTGCCCAGGTTCCCCCTGAAGCCCGAAAGACTCAGACCGTAGGTGCCGATGTTCGCGGCGCGCTTGCTCGGCCAGACGTGCGTCAGGAGGAACCAGACCGCCTTGCGCACAAACCAGGGCATGCTCGACAGCAGGTCCTGCCGTTTGAACTGGCGCAATTGATCGATCGGCGCCCTGCGGAATTCTTCGTATTGCTCCTGCAGTTGCACCAACGAACGTTCCTCGGGACGATGAAAGCGTGCAAAGTACAGGCGTGATTCACCATCGACTCCGCGGGTGATAGTCACCAGGGCGACATTTTTTGGATGGGTGTAGATGTGCGGGAAAGGGAGCGGGGTGTAAACCTGTCTCAAAATGGGGTTGCGCTCCGAGACGATGCCGTAGGCCTTCAGAAACAAGACCGTCCATGAAATGCGTGGGCGGAACTGGGCGCGAAGTTGCCCTATCCTTTCCAGGTCGAACTCCCTCATCAGGGGGGCTATGGGCATTTTCTGGGCGATGTTGACGATGTCCAGGACCAGCGTGCGCCCCTTTGACAATGTCTGCCAGCGTCTGAAC
Source organism: Lysobacterales bacterium (assembly GCA_029859645.1). Taxonomy (GTDB): domain Bacteria; phylum Pseudomonadota; class Gammaproteobacteria; order Xanthomonadales; family SZUA-36; genus JAHEFT01. The sequence continues at coordinate 22,543 of JAOUCS010000011.1, forward strand.
TTCATGCGGATAACCCGGGCCATTGGCCGTACACGCCAGAGGTCCCGAAAAAGTCCCTCACGCACAAAATTGAATCTATCCAACGAAGTAAGGCGCCTTCCCGATCACCTTTGTGCAACGGACGAAGAAGCAACCTTTCAATTGGATTCTCAGATATTTTGCTCATGATCCCTTGATTTGACCAGTATCTATTGCTGATGATCCTCAAGTTTCAGGTAAGCATGAAAGTAAACGTTTAGTCTATTCTGTTTCTTCGCGGCCATCCAAGTAAATCTATCTGAGCAATGTCATGACGCTCTGACCCGGCTATTTGGAATGCTCCCTCACGTGTGCTTTAAGATCCGCGTAAATCTTTGCCGCAATCACCAGGATCAAGACCAGTTCAGTCTGCCCCAGCACCAGTGAAAGCCCACCTCCGAAGATCAGCACCAGGTGCATAAACACAATCCTCGCGTAAGGCTCAGACATCTGCCTGCTAACGGTGCGGCCCTTGTACTCCCCCCTCCCAAGAAAATTATTGAAAAAGGAATAAGCATGGCTGATCGCCAATGCCAGCAGGGCGGGCCAGAGAACCACGAACAGCCTGGCGACTTCGCCCAGGTCACCGCCTCCACTGTCCATGTTGTCCGGCCCCTTGACGAAAATCGTGTAGATAAACAGGAAATGCACCGCCATGAAACCGCCGAAATGGCCCAGGAAAAACGGCCCGGCCGCAAGTGCGAACCAGCGCCCGATTACGGCGATCTTGCACACATTAAAAAAACCGATGATGGCGCTTTCAGCCCAATAGAGAACCATCACATCGCTCAGTTTCCAGCCGAGGAATACGGCTCCGGCCACAGGCACGAGGTTGGCGACGATCAGGGCCAGGCTCGATGGAGATGAAAGCATAAGCGGCTTTTTGGTCCCGTCCGCGGAATCGCTCGCAGGTGTGATTTCCTTAACGGCCTGTTCCGGTTCCCAGGGGATTTCGGTTTCGCCAGGGAGCGCCTCACCGCGACGAATGAATTGGCCGCTTGCCATGTGAATACCATTTCTGATCTCGGTGAGTTCGTCTGCCTGGACCTGCGATCCGAATGCACCCTGGTTGGCGCCATAGTCGAAGGCGAAATGCTGTCCCCTCCAGGACTTGCCGGATTTTTTGGGTGGATTCTCCAGGCGCAGATTCCGCATATGCGCGACGTCGTAAACCGCTACCAGCCTGAGCAGGGGAAGTCCCATTCCAAGCTCGACCTTGCCGGGGAAAACTTCCAGCGTATCCCTGCCGAACAGCAACAGAACCAGAATTCCGCTCAATAACAGCGGCGCTACCGCCCAGCCCAGTAGCCAGGCGCTCAGAAACAGCGCTGCCACCAGGTCAAACAGCGAATCGAAGCGGCTCCATCCGGCACTCGCCTGGTTGAACGTCATCACTGCGGGAAACAGGAAAACAGCATCCATGATTGCAACGACGCCAATCGCAATCCAGGAACGTCGTATCCGCCATGTCCTCTGAAATCCGGCTTTTTCGTTAATGAGCCTGAAACTGAGTCTGAAGCCGGGTCTGAGCCCTTTTCTGATCATGTATCCATTATAATGATCAGAGGGTTCATCACCATGAACTGTCCGGAGGTTCGTCCCTTGGCTTCAACTAACCGGTCCCAGGTTTTGCAGGAACTGCGACGAGTGGTTCCGACCGACATCGTGTTGGAGTCGCTGGAAGCCATCAAGCCATTTGAGTGCGACGCGCTATCGATGCACCGGAAAACCCCGTTGCTGGTCGCCCTGCCGAATAGCATGGAACAGGTCAAAGCCATTCTCCAGGTCTGCCATAGGCTGGAAGTCCCTGTGGTGACCCGTGGCGCCGGTACCGGACTGTCGGGGGGTGCCTTGCCGCATGAACAGGGCGTGTTGCTGGTATTGACCCGCCTGAACCGGATTCTGGAAATTGATCCTCTCAACCGGACCGCCCGGCTGCAACCCGGCGTCCGCAACCTGGCGATCAGCGAAGCCGTTGCCGAATACGGCCTCTATTACGCTCCCGATCCCTCGTCACAGATTGCCTGCAGCATTGGCGGCAACGTCGCCGAGAATTCCGGTGGCGTGCATTGCCTGAAATATGGCCTGACCGTGCACAACGTGCTGGAAGTTCGGATTTTGACCATCGAGGGCGAAGAACTGGTGCTTGGTGGCGCCACGCTGGATACTCCCGGCTATGACTTGCTGGCGCTGATCAATGGCTCGGAAGGCATGCTGGGCGTGATCACTGAAATCCTGGTCCGCTTGCTACCGGTGCCGGAAACAGCACGGGTTGTGCTGGCCGGATTTGCCAGCGTCGAACGGGCCGCGGCCACCGTCAGCGCCATCATTGCGGCGGGAATCGTTCCGGCTGGCCTGGAAATGATGGACCGGCTCTCGGTGGAAGCAGTCGAAGCGTTCAATTCACCGGGCTATCCTCTCCATGCCGAGGCAGTGCTGCTGTGCGAACTGGATGGCGGTGAGGCGGAAGTGGCCGAACAAATGGCGGCGGTGCAGGAAATACTGAAAAAGCAGCAGGCGACTTCCGTTACTGTTTCCGCAAACGAGACCGAGCGCCTCAAACTTTGGGCGGGCCGTAAAAATGCATTTCCCGCGGTGGGGCGGATCCGACCGGACTATTACTGTATGGATGGCACGATTCCACGCCGCGAATTAGCCGTCGTACTGGCAAAAATCAAAGAGCTGTCGGAGCGGTATGGTTTGCAGGTCGCCAACGTTTTTCATGCGGGGGACGGCAACCTTCACCCGTTGATTCTCTATGATGCCAACCGGGAAAGAGAACTGGAAAGCGCCGAACAACTGGGCGCGGAAATCCTCAGCATGTGCATTAGCGCAGGCGGCACCGTGACCGGCGAGCACGGCGTGGGTATGGAAAAAATAGACTCGATGTGTGAGCAGTTTCGCTCCGCTGAACTCGAGCAATTCCACGCCCTGAAATACGCGTTCGATCCCAGGGGACTGCTGAACCCGGGTAAGGCCGTGCCCTCGCTGCATCGCTGTGCTGAACTGGGTGCAATGCATGTGCATGGCGGTAAGTTGCCCTTCCCTGACCTGCCCAGGTTCTGAGCGATGGATATTGAACAGCAGATCGCAGAAAAAGTCCGCGCCGCCATCGAATCCGGCTCGCCACTCGCCATCCGGGGCGGCAACTCCAAGGCTTTCTATGGTTACCCTGCAGCAGGAAAACCGCTCGATGTTTCTGACCACGAGGGCATCGTGGAATATGATCCGGGCGAATTGGTTTTGACTTGCCGGGCAGGCAGCCGTTTGTCCGAAATCCGCGCAACTCTTGCAAAAAATGGACAACATTTCCCGTTCGAACCACCCGGCTTTGGCGACAGCGCGACCGTGGGCGGCACGGTCGCCTGCGGGTTCTCCGGCCCGTCCCGGCCCTGGAGCGGCAGTCTGCGTGACTACCTGCTGGGTGTGAAGATGGTCAACGGCGCCGGTGAAGTCGTGCAATACGGCGGGCAGGTCATGAAAAACGTCGCCGGCTACGACATGTCACGACTCCTTGCCGGCTCGATGGGAACGCTCGGTGTCCTGCTGGAAACTTCATTCAAGGTACTTCCATTGCCGGCGCGGGAGCTGACACTGGAATTTGAATGCGACCAGGCCGAAGCGATAGAAAAAGCCAATCGCTGGTCCGGCCAGCCCCTGCCGCTATGGGGTGCGTTCTGGCTGGATGGCAAGCTTCAGGTCCGCCTTTCCGGCGCCGGCTCGGAAGTTGACCAGGCTGTTTCCCGGCTGCAGCCAAACGCAGTGCATGAGAATTCGAATAGCTGGTTTCAGCTGCGGGAGCATCAGTTATTATTTTTCAGAGATACCAGTAACTTGTGGAGGATTTCTCTTCCTCCTTCTACCCCACCCCTTGACCTGAATTCTGAATGTCTGCTCGACTGGGGCGGAGCGCAGCGCTGGTATATCACTGAATTGCCGGCAGCGGAGATCCGCCAGACGGCTGCCGCAGCCGGTGGCTATGCCACCCTGTTTCGCGGTGCAGCAGATGTTGAAATTTTTCATCCCCAACCGCCGGGACTGAGGCGCCTGCAAGAACGGATCAGGCAGGCTCTCGATCCTCACGGCCTGTTCGATTCGGGCCGTATGTGGCAGGAAGGTTAATGCAAACCTTTTTTAACCCGTCGTTCAAAGCCAGCCCGGAAGGCCAGGAAGCCGACAAAATCCTGCGCAGCTGCGTGCATTGTGGTTTCTGCAACGCCACCTGCCCCACTTACCAGTTATTGGGCGACGAGCGCGACGGACCGCGCGGCCGCATTTACCTGATCAAGGAAATGCTGGAGAGCAACTCGGCCAGTCGTGAAACCCAACTGCACCTGGATCGCTGCCTGACTTGCCGGGCCTGTGAAACCACCTGCCCTTCAGGCGTGCAGTACAACCGCCTGCTGGAGATCGGCCGGGAGGCTGTTGAGACACTGGTCGAGCGTCCGTTGAAGGAGCGCATTCAGCGGGAGGCCCTGCTCAGTACGGTACCGGAACCGGCTAGATTCAGGTTACTGCTCAAGCTCGGCAACCTGGCCAAACCGTTGCTTCCAGCCGGGTACAGCAAGTCAATTCCTGCCGTGGAGCCGCCCGGACCCGCCTGGCCTACAACCACGCACCCGCGCAAAGTGCTGCTATTGACCGGCTGCGCGCAGTCGGTGACCGCGCCGCGGATCAACCGGGCCGCTGCCCGGGTGCTCGACCGCCTGGGTGTGCAGGCCCTGCCTGCGGACGGTTGCTGCGGAGCCCTGAGCCACCACCTGTCAAAGCAGGAAAGAACCCTGGAAACCATTCGCCGTAACATCGATGCCTGGTGGCTCGAAATTGAGCGCGGCGCCGAGGCCCTTGTGCTGACGGCCAGTGGCTGTGCGCCCACCGTGATGGATTATGGCCACTTCATGCGCCAGGACCCTGACTATGCGCAGAAGGCCCAAACGGTATCCTCGATGGCCAGGGACTTATCCTCTTTCATGGAAAATGAAGATCTGCCGGTACCGGACTCTGCGGCTGGCGGGATGAAAATCGCCTATCACTCTCCCTGCACATTGCAGCATGGCCTCAAGCGTGCCGGACGGGTCGAAGCGCTGTTAAAGAAGCTGGGCTTCCAATTGACCCCAGTCCGGGATGCTCACCTGTGTTGCGGTTCCGCAGGCAGTTATTCCGTGCTGCAAAAACACCTTTCGCGTCAATTGTTGCAACGCAAGCTGGCAAACCTGGAACACGATCAGCCGGAACTGATCGCCACAGCGAACATCGGCTGCCTGTTGCACCTGCAAGGCGGAACCGACCTGCCGGTGAAACACTGGATAGAGCTGCTGGATTGATCGGCGCCGGATTTTACCGGGTCGGTGCCGGCTCAGCTTTCCGGCGTCACGATGGCTCCATTGACCTTACTGGCGGTGATGTCGCCACTGCCGTCAGCGAGCACCTTGAAATTGCCGCCGACTCCTTTAGCGGTAATGTCACCGGACGAGTCCCGCTCCACGGTGAAATCCCTGCCAACATCAATGAACCGGATATCACCGGAACTATCGCGCCTGACCAGCACTGAACCCTCAACATCACGCCCGCGGATGTCGCCGGAGCTGTCTGAATCGACCGTCACGTCACCTTCGATGTCTTCAAGCACCAGGTCGCCTGAAGAATCATTGAGAAAAACTGCACCCTCGATGTCCTCAATGCGAACATCACCGGAACTGTCTTTCAGGGTCAGGGAACTGACGCCTTCTATTTCCACGTCACCCGAGCTGTCCTTGATATCCAGCTGGATGTTATCGGGGACGATGATCTCCAGGTCAATGTAGGCGTAAGTACTCCCCATCAGCGACCAGGAACTGGCCAGTTCAGGGAGTTCGACAACGACTTCCGCGTTCTTTCCCCGCGTTGTATCGACGCGGGATTCGGCCAGCCAGTCTTCGTCCGAAACACAGACCCTGCCGCGAATGACGGCCTCGGACCGATCATCGCCGCCCCTGATTTCGAGATCACCGGCGCCGGCCAGGATAGTCAGGACCTCACTGCCCTCGAGATCCAGCACCTGGTCAATCTCTTTCTCATAACTGCAATTCCACGCCTGCAGGCTGGTCGAAAACAGGCAGATACTCAGAAACAGGATTTTGTTCATCATGCGCACTCCGAAAAATTGGGCGTTCACATAAGAGATGCAAGATCGGGGCCAATCAGATGCTCACCAGCGGAATTCGTCGGTATCCTCGGCTTCCCGGGTTGAACGTGTAATCGTATTCCTCATCCCACGAGACCTGGGGCGAAATTTCGTAGTAGAGCCACCTGAGGTCCGTTTGTTTACGATACCTCAGCGCGACAACATAGCGGTCCACATGCGTATCCGGACGCGTATGGAAAATGGTTGAAAACTCGTACTGAAGCCCGCTGATCAGCGTCAGCCTTTGCGTCAGGAAGCTGCTGACCCGGGTGCGGTAGCCTTCGTCCTCGGATCTTTTCCCTCGCCAGCGTCCATCAAACGTCTGCCGGAAATAGAATCTTTCAGAAATCAAACGGTTCAGATCCAGCCGGGTATTGAACTGCCAGTAATTATTGGTCTGATAACGCACCGTCTGGGTGAAGCGGTACGAACCTTTTTCACCCACGTTGTCCTGGTAACGGACCCGGGGCCCGAGGAAAAAAGCGAAGTCATTAAACTTCAGACCCAGGGTCAAACTGGTGTTCCATTTCGACGTTTCCTTGCCGTAAAACTGCAGGCCCACGACCCCTTCATCGGCCGAATCATCCACAGAATCGTCAAATCCGCTATCCTCATCCGCCCCGGCTACCAGGCTGACCCGGCGCCCGAGGTTCGGAAGGTTAAACCGTCCCCTGAACCGGAACTTGAATTTTCCACCCTGCTCCTTGCGGTAATAGTATTCCGGGCGAAGCCGGATCTGGCTATAGGCTGCTCCCGGCAAAAACGATTGCGGGTCTATGTTACGGTAGCCCATTCAACAAAAGAACCCCGCTTTGTCAGACCCCCATATCGTACGTCACCGCATCTTCTATATGCTCGGCCTGATCCTGGCGGGCGAGGCAATCTATGCGTTGCCGTTTCATGTCACGCGCTTTTTCCGCCCCACCGTACTGGAAGTGTTTGACCTGACGAATACCGAACTGGGCACCGCGCAGGCCGTTTATGGTGTGATCGCCATGCTGTCCTACTTTCCCGGAGGGCCGCTTGCTGACCGGTTCCCGGCGCGCAAGTTACTGGCCTGGTCGCTCTGGTCAACAGCGGCCGGAGGTCTGTACATGGCCACCATGCCCGGATTCCGGGGTGCGCTGATCATCTGGGGGTTTTTCGGCTTCACCACGATACTTTTGTTCTGGGCAGCCTTGATACGCGCAACCCGCGAATGGGGTGGCATCAAGGAACAGGGACGGGCCTTCGGTTTCCTGGAAGGCGGGCGAGGCGCGCTGGCCGCGATGCTGGCCACCATCGGCGCGGCCCTGTTCGGGCTGATGTTTCCGGAAGGCTATGGCAACGCCAGTCCGGAAGCCAAAAGGCTGGCGCTGAGCCTGATCATCTATGGCTATACAGCTGTGACCGCTCTCACCGGAGTCTATGTCTGGTTCGTACTGTCGGACGGCCATCCCAGCGGCCAGCCCAACCTGGAAGAGTGGATGCCGGAACGAGAGAGCACCCTGGTGCATATCATGCGCGTATTGCGCATGCCCTCGGTGTGGCTGACCTCGTTGATCGTCCTGTGTGCTTATGTGGGTTACAAGGGATTTGATAATTATTCACTGTTTGCGGTTGAAGGGTTCGGCATGAGTGAAGTCGAGGCGGCCGGCATTGCGGCCATTGGCGCGTGGATGCGTCCTCTCGCGGCCGTGGCGGCAGGTCTGCTGGGTGACCGGTTCCTCGTCTCCCGCATGACCGTGGCTTGCTTCAGCGTGCTATTGGTATCCCAGTTGTTCTTCGCCATTTACACGCCCCAGCCCGGTGTGGGTTGGATATTGCTGGGTAATATCCTGATCGGCAGTTCAGCCATTTTCGGCCTTCGATCGCTGTATTACGCCTTGTTCGAGGAAGCTAAAGTACCTGCCGTGGTGACTGGCACAGCGGTAGGCCTGGTTTCTGTGATTGGATACACACCGGATATTTTCGTCAGCTATGTCGGCGGTGTTTTGCTCGACCATTCACCCGGCCTGACCGGTCACCAGCACTATTTTTATTTCCTGGCCGCTTTCGCCGCCCTGGGATTGCTGGTCAGCTACACCCTGATGCGCCGACTAAGAAGTTAATTTTTGGTTATTATACGTTTCGTAACAAACCCATTCGGAGTCGAGCCCCTTGAAAAAGATCACCCTTGTTCTCATCGCCGTCTCGTTGTTTTCTGCAGTCGAAGCCAAAGAGGCAGCTGAATCCAAGGAGCCATTGCTGCTCAGTAATGACACCTGGCCACCCTTCATTCTTGAAGGCACTGACCAGGGTACAGCCGAGCAGCTCGTTTGCCAGGCATTGTCGTTGCAGGGCTGGCCCTGCCGGGTAGAGGTAAAGGACTGGGAAATCGTGCTGCAGGAGGCCAGGGCCGGGGCAATTGACGGAATTGCAGCCGCCTGGCGGAATCCGGACCGTGAGCAATATCTGCTGTTCTCCGAGCCTTACCTGAGTAACCGGATTATCCCGGTCATCAGCAACCGGGCCTCCTTCACGGTAACTTCCGCCAATAGCCTGGCAGGCCTGCGCGTAGCGCTGGTCGCTGACTATGCCTACGGCGAGACCATCGAAGGATTGAAACCCGGCTTCACGACAGTGACTGCAAAAAATTCTCTGGACGCCCTGAAAGCCGTCAACAGCGGCAAGGCAGACGCCGCGTTGGTGGACGAGCTGGTCGCACGCAATTTGCTCGATGACCCGGTGATGCAAACGCTGATGATGGTCGATACGGTACTCGCTTTCCGCGACCTGCATTTCGCGGTTTCCCGCCAGCACCCGCGGGCGCAAGCCGTCATCGCCGATTTCCAACGGGGTTATAAACAGATGTTGTCAGACGGTTCCGTCAATGAAATTCTAAATGTAGATTGGCTAGCCACCGACTTCGGACAATCCGGCAAACTCAATGTCGTGATGCGCAGTGGCGTCAGTCTCGACGATCTCGCACCGCCCACCAATGACGGTGAAGTATTCGCGCTGGAAGCTTCCGAATATGATCTGATGCGGCAACGCAACCTGGACCCCAACCGGGTCAACTACCAGGTCGATGGGAAATCGTATTCCAACCTGCAATCAGCCCTGGATGATGTTTTCGGCAAGGACACTGTGTGCAAGCATAAGAACTACACGTCGCAATTCGACTGCACTGATCTGTTCAAAAAGAATTAGCCGCCATGGCCACTGTTCAGCTGGCCGAATGACTGGCGGTCATGGCGCGTAATTTCCCTGCCACATCCAGGCTGCACAGAGAATAAAAATAGGATTTGTACAATCCCTGGCGTTTGAACAGCGGGGCCAGTTCCTGCTTGTCCCAGGACATCAACCTGGTATTTCCTGCAGCCACCACATCCGCACTGACCGCCTCGCCGCTGAGAAAACTCAATTCGCCGACGAAATGTCCCTGCCCCAGCACGGCGACCTCGATACCGTTTTTCATGACGCAACACTCACCCTCTAGAATCAGGTAGAGGACCTGGTTGGTCTCACCGTCGCTGAGCAGTGCATGACCGGCCTCCAGATCCTCCTGCTTTGCAACCTTGAAGATGGGCCGAGCCTCGTAGGGTTTGAGGTCTGAAAACTTGATCTCGTAGGCGAGGCTTTCATTTTCATCAAAACTCGCAGCCCGCATTGAATACAGCAGGATCAGCAGGTTAACCAGGTTTACAGCCAGGAAACAACTCTGCCAGAACAACGCGGACCACAGCGGCTCGACCTGCAAATAGAAATAGGGGAACGTCGAGACGGCTGCAATGATCGCCAATATACGTAACCACAGCATGCTGGTTAGCGTGTAGGAGATCACATAGAGCGTATTGGCAATGAAGAAAACGATGGTGGCGTCGGTCAGGAATTCAAAAATCTGCATCAGGGCCGTACCTGCAAGAACATTGGCATGGCGACATCATAACCTGCCAACAAGCAAACGCCCCGCCAAATTGAATCGGCAGGGCGCTCTGAAATCAAGCAAAGCCAGTGACGAATCAGTCGCTATTCACTTCCTTGTTGATGATGATGATCTTTTCATGGCTGCCATCGTGATGCAGCGCTTCAACGTCGATGTCTTCTTTCTCCGTGATCCAGGCCATGTGTTCATGGTGCAATTCATGGTCCCCGTGCAGCCCTGTTTCGATCAGCTCGCCGTCCACGTAAATTTCAACGCCGTCTTCGGTTCGCAACAGGTCTATCCTTTTGCCACCCTCGGTGTTGAAGGTCTGGGCATCACCAACTTCCATGTCACTGATATCCGTCTCAGCCAGTTCAAAATCATCGATACTCAGGGCGATCACGATATTTTCGTGTTCAACCGCGCCACCATCACCGGCAATCGCGGAGGTTATCGCCAGGGCGAAGAACATAGCCGTCATTATCTGAAGAATCTTGTGGGTCATGTGTCTGTCTCTCTTTTCAGGGGGTTAATCAGAAACGAAATCTTGGTTTTCCATACTCAGGATCAAAGACGCGACCTTCCCGAGAAACGTCGCAATTCATTTCAATACTAACCAGCGAACCCGACGCTCAGTAATCCACAACTTCTATGACACCACGGGCTTTCAGGTCCGAAATCAACATTTCCGCAGCCTGTTCGGGACTCAGGTCCCCGGTGGGCAACGTGATTTCTGCATTCTCCGGCGTCTCATAGGTGTCACTGACACCCGTGAACTGACGGATTTCCCCGGCCCGCGCTTTCTTGTACAGACCTTTAGGATCCCGCGCTTCGCAGATTTCCAGCGGTGTGTCCACGAACACCTCGATGAATCCTTCATCGCCAATAACCTCACGCGCGGACTGCCGATCCAGGCGGTACGGCGATATAAAGGCGGTGACCACGATCACGCCGGCTTCGTTCATCAGGGCGGCAACCTCGGCAATACGACGGATGTTTTCTTTGCGGTCGTCCATCGAGAAACCGAGATCGCGGTTCAGGCCATGGCGAACATTGTCACCGTCCAGGATGTAACAGAGCCGGCCCTGCTCAATCAGCTGCTTCTCCAGCTGCCTGGCAATGGTCGACTTGCCCGAAGCACTGAGCCCGGTGAGCCAGACGGTGGCGCCTCGCTGGCCCAGGATACCGGCCCGCTGTTCGGCGCTGACCAGGCTATGCGACCGGACGATATTGCGGCTGACCGGTTCGCGGGCATGCCGCGGTTTGGACACGATACGGTCAACAATCATTCCGGCGCCAACCGTCACATTGGTCAGGCGATCGACAATGATGAACGAGCCGGTGGCCCGGTTACGGTCATAGGGATCGAATGCCACTGCACGGTGGAGCGTGATGTGGCAACGGCCGATTTCGTTGAGCTCCAGTGCGTCGATAGAGGATTTCTCTTTACCCGTGCTCTTTTGGCTCTTCATCGTGTTGATATCCACTTTGTAGCGGATATCCGACAGCACTCCCGGCACCATGCTGCAACTGTGCTTGACCAGGTAACTGTGGCCCTGCCCGGCCGGATTCTCATGCATCCAGACCACCATGGCTTCGAACTCGTTACCCACGTGCGGCAGGTTGTTGACTGGCACCAGCATGTTGCCGCGCGAGACATCGATTTCGTCTTCCAGCGTTACCGTAATGGCCATTGGGGAAACCGCTTCCGCGACCGTTCCGTCCGGTCCGTAGATTTCCCTGATTTTCGATATTCGGCGAGAAGGCAGACTGGCCACTGCATCACCGACCCGCAGGATACCGGAAGCCAGGGTTCCGCTGAATCCCCGGAAATCCAGGTTCGGCCGCAACACGTACTGCACCGGCAGGCGCATATCGATCAGGTTGCGGTCGGTCGAAATATTCAGGCTTTCCAGGTGGTGTAAAAAGGTTGGGCCGTCATACCAGGCGAGGTTGTCACTGTGCTCAACCACGTTGTCCCCCCGCAGCGCGGACATCGGGATGAAGTGGATGTCAGAAAAATTGAGCCTGGCGACAAAGGCATTATAGTCGCGCATGATCTGCTCATAGGTATCCTGCGACCAGTCCACCAGATCCATCTTGTTGACTGCAACGACCACGTGCTTGATACCCAGCAACGAACAGATGAAGCTGTGGCGCCGGGTTTGTGCGATCACACCGTAACGTGCATCGATCAGGATCACGGCCAGGTTGCAGTTGGACGCACCGGTTGCCATGTTGCGCGTGTACTGCTCGTGCCCGGGGCAATCAGCGATGATGAACTTGCGCTTGTCGGTCGAAAAATACCGGTAGGCGACGTCGATGGTGATGCCCTGTTCACGTTCCGCCTTGAGGCCATCGGTCAGCAGCGCCGGGTCGAAATCGTCACCGGTGGTGCCAAACACTTTCGAGTCCCTGGCCACCGTTTCGAGCTGGTCCTCGTAAATCATGTGTGCGTCATACAACAGGCGGCCAATCAGGGTCGATTTACCGTCATCGACCGAACCACAGGTCAGCAGGCGCAACAGGTCTTTTTCTTCATGCCGCTTCAGGTATTCGGAAATGTCCGTGCGGATCAGGTCTTCCTCGCGTACCTCGTAGTTGCTGCTCTCCATCAGAAATATCCGTCCTTCTTTTTTTCCTCCATCGAGGAATTATCCGCGTCGATGACACGCCCCTGGCGTTCCGATGTGGTCGTCAGCAACATTTCCTGGACGATCTCCTCCAGGGTTCCTGCATGGGACTCGACAGCGCCGGTCAACGGATAACAGCCGAGCGTGCGGAAACGAACCCTTTTCATTTCAGGCGTCTCGCCGTCTTTCAATGGCATGCGCTCGTCATCCACCATGACGAGTACACCGTCGCGTTTTACCACCGGCCGTTCAGCGGCAAAATATAGCGGAACGATGGGAATCTGCTCGCGCAACAGGTACAGCCAGATATCGAGTTCTGTCCAGTTGCTCAGCGGAAATACACGGATCGATTCACCCTTGTTGATCTTGGCGTTGTACAGGTTCCAGAGTTCCGGCCGCTGGTTCTTTGGATCCCACTGGTGAAATTCATTGCGAAAGCTGTAAACTCGTTCCTTGGCGCGGCTTTTTTCTTCGTCCCGACGGGCTCCGCCAAACGCCGCATCGAAGCCGTAATGATCGAGCGCCTGCTTCAGACCCTCGGTTTTCATGATCTGCGTGTGTTTTTCAGAGCCATGAGAAAAAGGGCTGACCTGATCCTTGCCTTCTGGATTGATCCAGACCTTGATGTCGACATCATATTTTTTCGCCATCAGGCTGCGGAACCTGTACATCTCACGGAATTTCCACTGGGTATCGACGTGCATCAATGGAAAAGGAATTTTGCCAGGCGTAAACGCCTTGTGCGCCAGGTGCAGCATGACCGACGAATCCTTGCCGACCGAATACAGCATTACCGGGTTGTCGAACTCAGCCGCAACCTCCCTGATAATGTGGATGCTTTCCGCCTCCAGCTGTTTCAGGTGAGACAGGTTATAGCCAGTCATTGCATTAATACTCGATTAAAAGACACAGCCGGTCATTCTACTATGGCCGTCAATAACACGGAAAGCGAAATCAGGCTGACAAAACCAATCGCCATCGGCATCAACGTCCCGTCATAAGCCTGGCCCACCAGGTAACCCAGGGCAACAGCGAGCAAGGTGGTGGACGACCCGATGGCGGCAGCTGCGGTTCCGGCCACGTGCCCCAGCGGTTCCATCGCAATGGAATTCAGGTTTCCGAACAGTACCCCGATACAGAAAAACAGCGCCAGGCAAAGCGCCATGAACAGCCACAGGGCCGGATGGCCGTCGTTCAGCCAGACGATCAGCAGAAACAACCAGGACAGAACCATCATCAACCGCAAAGCACCATTGGCCAATTGGTGCATGCCAAAGCGCATGACCATGGCGCTGTTGAGCAGCGAAGCGCAACCGACAGCGATGGCGAGCAGGCCGAAGAAGACCGGAAACAGTTTACCCAGACCATACTGTTCCTGAAATATCTGCTGGCTTGTATTCAGGTAGCTGAGGAATGCACCGGAAATACAACCTGCCACCAGCGAATATGTTACAGCCACGCGGCTCTTGAGCACTTCGCCGAACGCCGAGAAAATATTGCGGAGTGTGAAGGGTTTTCGTTTCTCCGGCGGCAGGGTTTCGGGCTGCCGCAGGCTCAGCCAACCCAACAGAAGCAATGCGAGAATAATGAAGACGCCGAAAATAGTCCTCCAACCGGCGACCAGCAGAATACCCTGCCCCAGCGCGGGTGCGAAAATTGGCACCAGGATGAACACGGTCATGATGAAAGACATGACTCTGGCCATTTCTGAACCATGAAACCGGTCCCGGATCAGGGCCACCGAAACGGTGCGTGGGCCGGCGGCGCCAATGCCCTGCAGCAATCTGCCCGCCAGCATGGTGAAAAAATCGGTTGCCACCATGGAAAGCAGGGAACCCAGGATAAAAATCACGAAGCCCGTATAAATAGCGGGTTTGCGCCCGATCGAATCGGACAAAGGCCCGTAAAACAGTTGCCCAACAGCCAGGCCGATGAACAGCATCGAAACCACCAATTGAATGTCATTGCCGCTGCTGACGGCCAGGTCGCCGGCCATATCCGGAAACGCCGGCAACATCGCGTCAATACTGAGTGCGACCAGCGACATGGTGAACGCCATCAGCGCCACGAATTCGGCCAGGCTGCTGGATTCATGCTCGGCCGGAGTGTTGCTATTCAGGGTCATTTACCAGGCCAGATCTTCAACGATGACCTCAAGGAATGCACTGCCGTAGCGCTCCAGCTTGACCTGCCCGACACCGTTTATTCCGAGGAATTCGATCTCGTTTTGCGGCCGTACCTGGCTCATCTCCACCAGCGCGGCATCTCCGAAAATGACGTAAGGCGGAACTCCGGTATCTTCGGCCAGCCGTTTTCGCAGCGAACGCAGGCTTTCGAACAAACGTAGATCATCTGCATCCAGCGACTGCGCCACCGTGGGCTTTTTTGAAACTTTTTCGCGAATTCGCGGCCGTGCCAGTTCAACCGGCTCTTCGTTTCTCAAGACCGCCAGAGCATCCGGGGTCAATTTAAGCACCGAAAAAGCGGCTATGTCCTGAATCAGCAGGCCCCGGTGAATCAGCTGTCGAGCCATCGACATCCATTCGGCATGCGAGTATTCCATGCCGATACCATAGGTTGAAAGGGTTTCATGGCCAAACTTCCGGATCCGCTCATTATCTGCGCCCCGCAGGACGTCAACCACGTGTTTGATGCCAAAAGACTGTCGCACTCGATAGACGCAGGAAAGTACCTTGCGCGCAGCTTCAGTTGCGTCAAACCGTTCCGGTGGGTTGATACAGATATCACAGTTGCCACAGTCTTCTTTCAGCGATTCGCCCAGGTATCCGAGCAAAACGCGGCGGCGGCAGGTCAGGCTTTCTGCAAACCCGACCATTGAATTGAGTTTGTGCGACTCGATTCTCTTTTGATTCTCATTAGAACCTTTTTCCAGGTGATACCTGGCCGTAGCGACATCCTGGCTGCCATACAAAAGCAATGCTTCCGATGGCAGGCCGTCGCGCCCCGCGCGGCCGGTTTCCTGGTAATAGCCTTCCAGGTGACGTGGCAAATCGTAGTGCACGACAAAGCGGACGTTGGGCTTATCGATGCCCATTCCAAACGCGACTGTGGCCACCACGATGGACAGGTCGTCGCGAATAAACCGTTCCTGCACGTCTTTACGTGCCCCAGCGGACAGACCTGCATGATAAGCCGCCGCCTCAAAACCGCGATCCTGCAGGTGTTCTGCAATTTCTTCAACCCGCTTGCGGGACAAGGCATAGACAATACCCGATTCGTCACCTCTCGAATCGAGGAAGCGCAATAGCTGGCTGTGTGGCTGGTGTTTCTCCAGCACGGTGTAACGAATATTTGGACGATCGAAGCTGGTGATGAATCGATCAGCGTCCTGCAGTCCGAGCACCGAGACAATATCTTCGCGGGTCTGCGGATCGGCCGTCGCGGTCAGAGCGATGAACGGCGTCCGCGGAAAATGGGCGCGTAACTGCCCAAGGGCAGCATATTCCGGCCGGAAATCATGCCCCCATTGCGAAACACAATGCGCCTCGTCGATGGCGATCAATGCAACAGGCATCTGCTCCAGGCTGCTGATAAACCCGGGTCGCATCATTCGCTCGGGCGCCACATACAGCAAGTCGAGTTCGCCCTCATGCAAGCGAGACAGCACCGAACGGGCTTCCACCGGCGCAAGGTTGGAGTTATACATGGCCGCCCGCACGCCGTTGGCCAGCAGCGCGTCCACCTGGTCCTTCATCAGGGAAATCAGGGGCGATATTACGATGGCTACCCCGTCGCGATGCAGTGCCGGTAACTGGTAACACAGTGACTTACCGCCGCCGGTCGGCATCAGCACGAAACCGTCTCCACCGGATACAAGCTGTTCGATGATCTGCCGCTGATGGGGCCGGAAATCATGCAGGCCGAACACCTGTTGTAGCGTTTGCTGTATATCGGTCATGAACGGTCGGAACATGGTCAGGAGCAGCGAAGTATAATTCACTGGGAGGTTTTTAAATCAGTTATTATCTATTGCTTATGTAAGTTTTTCCTGCCCGGAGAGTAATAATGCGCCCTTCGCTTCTCTTTTGCGTTGCTGCCGCCCTGCTTTCACAGTCTGTAACAGCATCGGTCAGCGGCCCAAATCTGGATGTTACCCCTTACCGGGCTTCGATCGAGAAAATGAAAACCCTCGACCGCGGCCCGTTTTCGCGCCTGCGCTGGTTCTGCAATGACGGTTCCGTTCACCCGCCAAGGCCCTACGCTTGCGGGGAGCGCGGCGGTGGTTTTCAGCATGGTGAGTGGAGCAGCGACACCCTGGCCTTGAGGAAGCAGGGATTCCTCGTCGCCAACATCCTGGCCGGTATGGACATCGAAGCCACGCTGGACGATCCGGGATTTGCAGATTTGTACGCCCAGATCCTGATCGAGCGTTTCCTGGTCAGCGTCGATGATGGCTGGATCTTGCGCAAAGCGCTGTATTATCGCGGCGCCATCCAGGAAGAGGACGAGCGCAGCGCCGCCAGGGATCTGCTGATCGAAATGGCCTCCAGGCCTTACTGGATCGGCCCGGGTTTCCCGGCGCTCATCGCCGGCGTTCGCATGCTGCCGCACGGTACCAATACCGCCTCAATCCAGCAAGTACGCCAGGTATCGGCCTCTTTATCGGACAAGGATCCAGCCTTTAAGCCACTGCGGGCGAAAATCCATGGCTCACCCGGCGCTGAAGATGCCGATGCGGTTCGCCAGTATGCGGAAACTGTCGGCTCCGAACAGGCGCGGCAACCCTACCTGGACCTGGCCGATGAAATTGACAGTATTTATCGTTCGGCTCCGTTGCACACCGAACTGGATTCAATGGCGGAGCGATATACAGCGGCGCCCTGGCTGCAGGACATACTGAGGCAAAGTGCCCGCGCCCTTCGGTTAGGCCAGTCAGCGTCTGAACGCTTTAAAATCACGGCCCGGTTACTGGCTGATTTGCGTACCAATCTCTCGCGGGTCAAATCCTCGCAGGTGCGGTTGGATCTGCTGGATTTGAGCCTGCGGACCGAAGGTGAAAATTTCCGTGCCGCCTCGGAACTGCGCCCTGATCTGCCTGCTGCCACGCGTAAACTGCGCGCACAGTTCCTGGCTGAAGCCGGGCGGGCTGCGTACGGCACGGGAGTCATCAATGCCCGGCTGCTGCAAGCCATGCTGACCACGCTCGAGTCCATGCAAGGTGATTCTCTGCCGTTGGATGTGTATCTGAAAGACCTGAACTACCTGGGCCGGGCTCCGGGATGGGGAACGCAAACGCTGCGGATGCACTTCTTCGACTCCATGGCCAGGCTTGCCCTGATCGAACCCCTGGCGATGCTTTTCATTCAGGATCAACTGCGCGGCAGTCCTCTGTTGTTGTACTCCAAGGTGCTCGATGGTCTGACGCGGGATGCAAACCGCCTGGCTGGTGTCAAACACAGGCTTTTCGACCGCGATGTGGGCGTTGGGTTTACCGCATTGAACCCGGGTCTTGCGCAGGGCACGCTGCACGTGCAGCCCAACCTCCAGGAGCTGGAGAATTTCAGGGCTGATGGTATCTACATGCTGCCTGAAACAGTATCGGACCTGCCGCCAGTCGCAGGCATCCTGACGGCCGGGGAAGGCAACCCGCTGTCCCATGTACAGCTGCTGGCGCGCAACCTGGGCATACCCAACGTAACGGTCAATGAAGACCTGGTTCCGGAGCTGGCCAGTCATGATGGTCAGCGCGTGGTCATGGCGGTCAGCAAATCAGGACTGGTCGAGATGTCGCTGTGGTCGGACCGCTGGAAATCGATTTTCAAAGAAGCCGACGCCCAGGCTAATGTCGTTATTCGTCCGGATCTCGAAAAACTGGACCTGAGCGTTCGCGAGCTGGTCCAGCTGGATGATCTCCGGGCTAGTGATTCCGGCAGGATCGTCGGACCGAAGGCGGCGAAACTGGGCGAACTACGAACACATTACCCGGGCCATGTCTCCCGCGGCGTGGCGATTCCATTCGGTGTTTTCCGGCAGGAAACCCTGGACCAGCCCTACCCCCGCGGCGAGGGCACGGTATTCGAATGGATGGTCAGGAACTACGATCGCCTGGCTGCCATGCCCAAAGGCGATGACCAGACTGCGGCCGAGACCGAGGCTTTCCGGGCCGAGCTGTACGACATCATCATAAACACCCGCCCCAGTGACAAATTTCAGGGCCGGTTGAGAGCTGCTCTGAAGGAAACTTTCGGATCTGAAAGTCCGCCGGGCGTATTCGTGCGTTCCGACACCAATGTAGAGGACCTGGCCGGATTTACCGGCGCAGGTCTCAACCTGACACTGCCAAACGTGGTCGGCTCCGAAAACCTGATGCGCAGTATCAGTGAAGTCTGGGCCTCACCCTTCACCGCACGGGCTTTCGCCTGGCGCCAATCCCATATGACCGACCCGGAACATGTGTATACGTCCATTTTGCTACTGGAGTCCGTTGCATCCGACAAGTCGGGAGTGCTGGTCACCCAGGATATCGATACCGGAAACCGCGAGATAATCTCGGTCGCCGTCAACGAGGGACTCGGCGGGGCGGTCGACGGCCAGGCTGCCGAATCCCTGCGCATACCGCTCAACGGCCGGCCGGTTCAGGTGCTGGCGACAGCCACAGCGCCCTGGAGAAGGGTGCCCGATCCAAAAGGCGGACTGCTGTTACTGCCCAGCAGCGGCAGCGACTATGTATTGCAGGACGATGAAATAAGGCAACTGATCGATTTCGCCGTTCATCTGCCTGATACCTTTCCGCCGATCGTGGATGACCAGGGCCAACCGGCGCCGGCGGACGTTGAGTTTGGCTTCCTTGACGGAGATCTCAGGTTGTTCCAACTGAGGCCGTTTCTCGACAGCAAGGCCGCCCAGGGAATAGGCTATCTTCACGAAATGGAAGCCCGGCATCAAGGCACCGGCGCTGTCACCGTGGACATGAATGGAGTACCGCAGCAATGATGAGAGCTAAACAATGATGAGAGCTAAACAATGGACAACTACCATCACCCTGATTGCCACACTGATGGGAGTCAACGGCGTCTTCGCATATCCGCTGGACGGTTACGAGGATACTGGCATTCGCCGGGTTGAAGGCGCACGCCTCGCCGATGAAGGAAAAGCGAAAGGCGGTTTTCAGCCTCCGGGGGCGAAGTTGTCTACCGAACAGGTGGATTTGCGCCTGCTTGATCACCAGGACATGACCCTGCCTGCGGCGAATCCGGAATTCACGGCACAGATCAATGCGATACTGGGCGAAAATGCTGACCGTTACAGCATGGCCGTGCTGGACCTGACGAATCCGGATCAACCGCAATATGCCGAGATTCGTGGAGATCACACGCAGAACGTAGGCAGCGTGGGCAAGTTGCTGGTTGCGCTGGGGTATTTCCAGGCGCTTGCCGACACCTGGCCGGACGATACGGAAAAGCGCACAGCCCTTCTGCGCAACACCATCATGACCGCCGACGAGTTTTCCCAGAGCGACCACCATACGATCCGGCTTTTCAATGTCGAAACGCGGGAACTGGTGCGCCGGCCGATGCAAATCGGCGACCAGGGTTCCGTTTGGGAATACCTGGACTGGATGCTGTCCGTCAGCTCCAATTCGGCGGCCGCGATGATGATGCGTGACGCCATGTTGCTCAAGCATTTTGGCCGGGATTACCCGGTATCCGAACAGCAAATCAAATCGTTTTTCGCTGACACGCCGGGGGCTGAGCTGACCCGGCTGTTCCAGCAGACGTTCTGGGAACCGGTCACCCGCAATGGACTGTCGCTCGACCAGATCAGGCAAGGCAGCTTTTTCACCCGGGGCGGTAAAAGCAAGGTCAACGGCGGCGGCAACAGCTATGCCACGGCCCGCACGCTGATGGAATTCATATTGAAGATGGAACAGGGCACGCTGGTAGACGAATGGAGCAGCCGGCAGATCAAGAGACTGCTGTACATGACCGAGAGACGCATCCGTTATGCCTCTTCACCCGAACTGCGCGAAGCCGCCGTGTACTTCAAGTCCGGCTCCCTGTACAAATGCAAGCAGGAAGAAGGCTTCAAATGCACGCCCTACCACGGCAATGTCTACAACTACATGAATTCCGTCGCCATCATCGAACAGGAAATTGACGGCGTGAAGCTGCATTACATCGCAATCGTCATGTCGAACGTGTTACGGCAGAACGGCGCCGTCGACCACCAGACGATGGGCACCGAAGTCCACCGCTTAATGAAACAGCGAATGTCGGAGGAGTCCGCCGCCGAATAGGTCAGCGCTTGCCCTGGATGGCGGCCCAGCTTTCGCTGACAGCGAGATCATGCAGGGACGGGGCCAGTCTTTCCAACCATCGTGCGCCTTGCTGGTGGTTGGCAAGCGCAACCATGATGTAGGCGTGCCCGCCATACGTTACCAGCGCGCTGTCTGCGTGGTAGCTTCTCCATGTGCCTGATTTTCGGTACATTTTCATACCGCGGTAGCTCTGCAGGCCTTTCACGAACTTATGAACCACCCCCGGATCGACCAAGGTACTCAGCATCATTTCCGACTGGGCCCGACTGACCAGCGTGTGCGTGTAAAGCCGGTAATAAAAACGCGCAGCCTGGAATGCGGTTGCCCCGTGTGACAGGCCTTCCAGCGGATCCCTCTGATAGGCCGAACCGGGGCCATAGTCCTTGCCCACCCACAGGCCGCCGGAACTGTCTTCGTCGTAGAAATTCAGTTCCGGTGATTGCAGCGTATCCAGCAGTTGCTGTCGCCCTACCTGCTCGAGCACCCGAGTGGCACAGGCATTGCAGGATACGCGGATCATGTCGTTCATATCCTTGTGCAACGCAGGCGTCATTTCCAGCCTGCCTTCCTCGAGAGCAACCGCAGCACCCAGCAGGATGGCGATTTTGGGCAGGCTGGCAGCGTAGACCATTTGATGTCCGTTGATTTCCGCCAGGCGCGGATTAGCCGGGTCGGTAACAATCACCAGCGCCAGGTTCAGATCACCCCGTGCTGCCGCGTCGGCCAGGCCCAGTTCGCCGACCGTTTCCTCCAGTTTCAACTGCAGCGCCGGATCACCGGATTCGATCAACAGGCGGCTGGCTTCCTCACTGCGCAGGGGTGTCGGCAAAACCGACAGACTGCCAATAAACAGGCAGGCAGCGAACTGGATGATGGACAGTTTTCCCACGATTCTTTTACACACCTGTGAACGTAACTTGATTGAAAAAACGCTTCAGTATAGTACTCTGATTCGCCATGAGCAGTCTCGGCAGCTATCTCAAAAACACCAGCCTGACGTTCCGCATTGTCAGCGGCCTGCTACTGGGCATTCTTTCAGGACTGTTTTTCGGCGAAAAAGTTGCAGGATTGCAAGTTATCGCTGACATCTGGATTGGCCTGATGCAGATGACGGTCTTGCCATACGTCATCGTGTCCCTGATTTCCGGGCTCGGCCAACTCGACGCCAAGCTGGCCCGCCTGCTCGCCGTCAAGGGCGGTTTGCTGATGCTGTTGTTCTGGGGCATCGCCTTTGTCGTGATCACAGCCTTCCCGATGGCGTTTCCAAAGTATGTCAGCGCATCGTTTTTCAGCACCCACGCAGCAGAAGCAGCCACCCAGTTCAACCCGATCGACCTTTACATCCCCTCCAACCCGTTCTATTCGATGGCCAATACGGTGATTCCCGCCGTGGTAATTTTCAGCGCGGCGGTCGGTGTCGCCCTGATCGGCATGCCGAACACATCGACGCTGATCCAGTCGCTCACTACTTTTCTCGAAGCGCTGGGCAGGGTCACGCGATTCGTGGTGGACCTGACCCCGATCGGCGTGTTTGCAATTGTCGCGGTGGCTGCCGGCACCATGACCTGGGAGGAAATCATCCGGCTGGAGGCCTATTTCGTCGTTTATATCATGGCGTCCCTGTACCTCGCTTTGTGGGTCATCCCGGTATTGATTTCGACGTTCACTCCGTTTCGCTATCGCGATATTTTTCGCTACTCCAAGGAGGCCCTGCTGACCGCCTTCATCGCGCAGAACGTGTTCATCATCCTGCCGATGCTGATTGAGGCCAGCCGAAAACTTTACGAGGATTACCGGCTGAGTTCCGACGACACGGATTCGCTCAGCGAGGTGATCGTGCCGGTGACATTCAATTTTCCGAATACCGGGAAACTGCTTTCGCTGCTGTTCGTGCCATTTGCCGCCTGGCTGGCCGGTTCGGCCATGGAACTGAGCGCTTACCCGCAATTCCTGTTCCTGGGCCTGGGCAGCTACTTCGCAAAAGCCCAGGTGGCGCTGCCCTTCCTGATGGACACCCAGCGCATACCGCAGGACCTGTTCCAACTGTACCTGCCAACCGGCATCATCAACGGCAAGTTCGATACCATGGTGTCAGCCATGAATTTGCTGGCCTTCAGCGTTGTCGGAACAGCCGCGTTGACCGGCAACCTGAAAGTCTCCATGGGCAAGGTTTTGAGATTCATCGTAATCTCAGCGCTGTTACTGGTCCTGCTGGTTGGCGGGACCCGGGCGTTCCTGGCCTTGACGATCGATACCAGCTACAACAAGGACAAGATTATTCTTGCGATGAGCCTGATCCAGCCGGCACCGGAAACCCGGATCTTCGACAGCCGGGACGAATTGCCACCAGGATATGTGGCTGAACTCACCCCTGGTCAGCGCGTGGTCGACCGGATTGAACAACGAGGCGTGCTGCGGGCGGGCTATGTTCCGGACCGGCTGCCTTTCACGTTCCGTAACGAAAAGGATGAGCTGGTCGGCTTTGACATCGAATTGCTGAACACGCTTGCGATCGAGATGGGGGTTCGGCTGGAGCTGGTCCCGCTTGCATGGGACACCCTTAAAAACCAGCTCAATACCGGCGAAGTGGACATCGTGGGAACCATGCCGCTGTCTACCCATATGCTGATCGATCTCGACCTGTCCGACCCTTACCTGCCGGGTGAACTGAGCGTCATCGTGCGCGACCATCGCCGCCAGGAATTTTCCTCGCTGGAGAGCATCCGGGAGCTCAAAAAAATCACCGTCGCTTATCCGGGGCCGCTCGAGTACATCAAGCCTGCGGTTACTGAATCGCTGCACGGCATGAATGTGACCTGGCGGCAGATCGATCATTTCGACGAATTTTTCCTGCAGACCGGAGATAAAATGGATGCGCTGGTGGTCGAAGCCGAGATTGGCACGGCCTGGACTCTGTTACACCCCAACTACACGGTAGTGGTTCCAAAATCATCGCGGCTGAATATTCCACTGGGATTCGCCGTCGCCGCTGGAGAACATGATTTCGCCGCATTTCTTGGGCGCTGGCTGGCGGCCAAGAAGTCAACCGGGGATATACAGGAAGCTTATGACTACTGGATCCTGGGTAAAGGCGCCGTAGAGATACCACCACGGTGGTCGGTCGCCAAAGATGTCCTTGGGTGGTGGCAAGAATGAAAAGACGCGACGTACTGAAGCTTGCCGGCATGGCAGCCGGGGCAGCCATTGTCGGCGTCAGCCCTTCCAGTGAGGCGGCAGGCCGGTCAGCGAAGCTCAAACCCATTACCGGCGATGCCAGGCCCATTTCCGTCAAGGAACGCAAGGCCCGGATTGCAAAGGCCCAGAAACTGATGAATCAGCACGGAATCGACGCCATCCTGCTGGAACCGGGTTCGGCCATGCTGTATTTCAGCGGCATCAGCTGGTGGCGCAGCGAGCGACTGACCACGGTAATCATTCCGCGCGAAGGCGAAATTGGCATCGTCACTCCGTTCTTCGAAGAACCCAGCGTGCGGGAATCAATGACCTTTGGCGATGATGTCCGCGCCTGGCATGAGCACGAGAATCCATTCAAGTTGGTGGCAGGCCTGCTCAAGGATCGCGGTGCCGGCAGCGGCCGGATCGGGCTGGAAGGCACTGTCCGGCAGTTCGTCGCCCAGGGGCTGGCTGAAGCAGCATCCGGACTGGAATTCGTCTCTGCCGAGCCGGTCACCCGCGGCTGCCGGATGTACAAGTCAGGCCATGAAATAGCGCTGATGAAAAAAGCCAATGAAGTCACCCTGGCCGCCTACCGGCACATTTACAAAATGCTGGAGCCCGGCATGGAACCGGCGGATGTCAAGTCGCTGATGCAGTCAGCACAAGCTCAACTGGGTGGTACGGGTATCTGGAACATGGCCCTGTTTGGTGTAGCCAGCGCTTATCCGCACGGTACGGAGCAGCCCCAGAAGATTGAAGAGGGGCAAATCATCCTGATGGACTGCGGCTGCTCCGTGCAGGGTTACCAGTCCGATATTTCCAGGACTTTTGTTTACGGCGAGCCCTCGGCACGCCAGCGCGAAGTATGGGACACAGTTCGCAGAGGTCAACAGCTCG
>JAOUCS010000166.1 GCA_029859645.1 Lysobacterales bacterium
GCGGCGCAGAGCATCGCCGCTGCACTTGTTGGGTTTACTGCCGCAGCAGCATGGTGGTATGCAAGCTACAAACGACGCCTGTTAACGCCCGACATAGGTGACGACGAAGTCGCCGTGCTTCGGCTGAGGGTGCTTGCCGAGCCGTTAACCGCTCTGTTGACGTTAGCACTGGCTTTCGTCAACGCGATGGCGTGGGAGCTTGGCTGGCTGGCTTACCCACTGATCGCAGCCATGCTGCGCAAAACAGGCGTTGGCAACGCAAAGAGCCCTGTAGCCGAGCCCATCAACAGTGAGGACGAGGCTGAAGAAGTAACAAAATGAAACTCACACAGAGTTGGCGGTTCAAAACTGGTATCACTTTCATCACCATTGGCTGGGCAAGCGGATTTTGCGAAAGAACTTCAGAAGCCGTACTATCGATACATGATAAAAAGCACATTTGCAGTGCTGTTTTTGATAGCGGCGCAATGTTTACCGGAATCCTCCGATGCAGCGGAGAATGAGGGTGAGATTCCCCGGAATCGTATCGATTTTACGTCTGTCTACTTCGACACAGCCGACACGGATCGATTTACCGGGATACTGGACTATACACGTAACTTGTCATCCAGCAGTAACCTGACCGTCCGGGCGACTTATCTGGATTCACGGTTGGGAGTTAGCGGGGGAAGTGGCTGGGGCGATACCACCGTCACATACTCTTATCTCCCCAAGGCGCAAATGTCAGTTGGGCCATGGATTCCCCGTATTGTGGGATCCGGCATTTCAGTAACCTTGCCAACTGGCAACGAAAAACAGGGTCTCGGTCTCGGCAGTACAATACTGACTCCATTCATCGGAACTCGGGTACGCCTGAGCGACTCATTTTCCTTCACTCCAACCCTTGCCTACGCATATTCCACGAACCAGATCATTACCGGTAAAGATTTGCGCGTAGCGTTGCTGGACCTGGGATTGACCTGGGTTGGAAAAACCGCCTGGTGGGCCAGTATCTATGTTGGCTATATCAAGGATTATGAAGCAGACAACACCTCCTACGGCGGCCGCCTTTCCTTAGGGAAAGTGTTTGCCAGCGGCTGGGGTTTCAGTGCTCATATCATTGAACTGGAAAGTTTTCGCCCCGGCCTGCTTCCTCCGGAAAATGCCCAATTCAATCAGGTTTACGAATTGACACTGCTATACGGCTTCTGAAGCTCAACGGCGCTTGAAATATTGTGCGAAATCTGCCGAGAGCTTTGCTCGGATTCCGATCACGTATTCCACTTCATCCTCCCGGTTACGAAGTAACTGAAGGGAGGGCGTAATCCGGAAAATGCGGCTGATTCCGATTTTCCAGAATGCTTCAACGCCGTACTGGCTGGAGAAGCCCTGGGACTCACGATACTCGGTCGGCTGGCCGTACAGTGCTGCTAAACCCAATTGATCATTTACACGACCCAAAGGCCGGTTGAACGCGAATCCCAGGTAAGCTGCACTCTTTAGCGGCAGCGCAGCATCTGCATTTTCCTGGCCCCTTCCCTCGCCGCCACTGGCCCGAGTGTATCGCCCAAAAATACCGTAACGGCCACTCTCACCGAAATCGTGCGTACCGGCCAGGGCCCAGCCTGTCTGTTTATCGAGCGTGGGTGTCTGGTCGACGCGAAAGACGAGCAAGGAGACCGCCGTATCGCCGCCCAGCTGACGCGGCGCCCAACCTGCCTCTCCGGTCCACGCCAAAACACCATCAGCCAAGCTGGAGAAATCAAATTCGGACTCTGCTTTCGCATCGCTGAATCCGCCTTGTACGAACCAGCTATTGGCCCAGTATTTCAGATTGGCTCCGAGCCCAATGGCTTCGAAGTATCCACCCACGGCGCTGGCGGAAATAATCTTGGTGGTGTAGGTCTCGGAATTATTGGCAGTGTAGGCGCTCTCGGTATGAATCATGCCTGGAAAGAGCTTGCCAATGCCGAGATCAAGACGATCGTTCAGGAAAAACTGCCGTAATCCGAACACACCGAACTGGGTTACCGAGTTGTCAACATTGATATCGTTCGTGTCCCAGAGAAGACCCGCCTTCTGAGCCAGTTTGCCGGTCGACTGGAGGTTGCCCAGGTTATCTACATGAAAGGCCCAGAAAACGAAATCCGTGCTGCCTACAGTCTCACCGTCGGCCTGGCGCAGGACAATTGAGCCAATCAGATCAATTTCGTAATTTCCGGTGTCTTCAGATGCTTCGAGGGCTGATTGGTACAAACCCGTCAACCCCCCCTCCAGGAATTGAACGCCATTGTTCCCTGCTTCCAGGGCGCGGGCCAGTTGATTGCCCTCGACAGCCCCGGAGCAGACCAAAGCAAACAGCAGGATCGGCCACAGCCGGACTGACGGTCTCACTGTTGATCTGCGTGCTCGTACTCGGGATTAGCCGGTACACGGTTGACGTCCATTACTTCGCCTTCCTGCACAGCCGGAAACGGTGCGGGATCGAGAAAACGAGCAATGACATTGCGTGTTATCTGCGCGACATCGTTCTTGAAACCACCTTCCAACGCTGAACTGAACCAGCAGATGGTGCCGGTCGAAAACATCGCCCCGCCGTTTGGTGTCTCGAAAAACACCACATCGGCCCCGGCCCACATATCGTCAGATGCCGGGTGGTAGGCGATGACCAGCGGTAGTGTACTCAGCTTGACATCTTCGATCTTGGGCCGCATCGGTTCGCTCGTCGCCAGGTGCAGCGCATGGCGCGGCACACCGTTGCCTGGGTTGTACTTGTCTGTTTCGAACCCGACGACACCACCGTTGACCCGGTCGATGCCGTAGTCGCCAAAGACATCACCTTCTGTAGTGCCTTCAAAAAGCCAGGAAACCCGGGGATTTTCAGCGTCCGACAGTTTGCGGTAAGGACTTGACCCGTTAAAAATCATCGCCGCCATCTCGACGCCGAACACCACGCCCGACTTACGGCCGGTTTCGATCATCAGACCACCCTGGGTGCCATCGGTCAGAACGCGCTCACCGATCTCGTGAAAATTTCGCGATTCGAGCGCCGCCGGATACGCGGGTAAGCGTCCAACGCTCCAGAACCAGCCGTTGCCGCCGGTGTAGATGAAGCGCCCGCCGTTGTGGGTGTATTCATCGACCATATCGAAATGACCGGTGGTGACGTACTCGTGATGGGTGGAACTCAGCACTGCACGGTATTGCTGCAGTAGTTCCAGGCCTTCTTCATCCAGTAGTTCGTCAGTAATAATGTCGTAGGCGATTCCTTCGTTTTCGAGAAATGCGGTGATGTGGGTGTCCTGCACGAAGTTGTACACCAATGCACCTGGTTTCATTCCCAGGTCGGGCCGCAGGCGCGAACCCCAGGCGTAGTAGGTTCCGTCCACGTGTTGGTTGTAGACACCGCCGGTGGCGTAGGCGGGATTGGCCCGCATGAACTCGATGTCATCAAAGTTGAAGTTGTGACCGGGATAATTCTTCGCCGCTGTGGCGCCGATAGAGATGTTTGAATAAGCGAGGTAGTTGTAATCCGAAATCCACAGTGCCAGGTCAGCTCCCGGCTTGCCCCGGGGTGCAGCGACAAAAAAGGTAATGTATTCGACGAAATCGCCCTGCTTCAAACGTGCTGCGTAGATTCCACTGCGCAGGTCCCCGGGGATGGTATAGCTGAAATCGGCAGACCATTCTGCATCGTACAGGTCGTCGGCATGAAAACCGATTGCATCGTATTCATCAGGGGCCTGCGTCCAGTTGACGGAAGTTCCATGGAAAAACGTGCCACGCACACCCCTTTCCGGCGCATTGACGATCTTGCCTTCCAGGCCACTGGCCGAAATATCAATGGCCTTGTCGGATGTCATTTCCCGGGCGAAGTCAAAATTCGCGACAACAGCTTCGGCAAGAGACGCCGGCACGGTTTCGGCGGCCAGCGCGTCAAGTTCAGATCCGGTCAGTACACGGTTGACGATTCGCACATCCTGAATGCGGCCATTGAAAGCCAGGGCCGGTCGTTCCAATTCAGCGGCTGCCGCACCCGCGCCACCTCGCACGGCTGCAATGCGCATTGGACCTGCGTGCGACACATCGAGAGAGCCGCTCGCCTTCAGGTTGCGCGCAGTGAACTTGTCGCCTGCTGCCCAGGGTTTTTCAAGCAGATACACGGAGGCCGCGCCGGTATTGGCATTGTAGGAAACTGCGACGTAAGCCCAGTCCCAATCCTTCACTTTCTCGCTGATGGTGACGCTCTGGTCTCCGGAAAGGAATCGCAGTTGGTAGTTCTCGTCAATCTGTAATGCCCAGCCGGAACCGTTGGTCGCGTCGTAACGCGAAACGATGGTCTGATGGCTAATTGACTCCGCTATATTCAGTGACGGCGGATTGAATGGGTCAATATTATTCAGGTCAGGGGGTGTATATTCCGTCGGATCGAATGTGGGGAAGATCCACGCTGCTACGGTAAAGCTCGTTAGCCCGTCCAGGGCAGAAGCGTCCTCGATGTGCACATAGGACCCGGTGTTGAGTGGTTGTTCCTTACCCTCGTAGCGGCCCTGGAATGACGCTTTGATCGGATCTACAAGGAACTGATCCGCATAGATACTCTTGTTGTCGCCGTTAATGACCCGCACCAGGTCGGCTTCGTAGGAGCCCCCTTCCATGGCAGAAACCATGAAATCCACAGTATCACCGGGGCGTAATGACAATTCGCTGGAATAACCTATGAGACTCCGTTCTACATCATCTGCCGAAAGCAGATTCGCATCTGCAAGTGTTCCTATGATAAGAATGAACATATAGAATGCATTATTCCTGAAGCGCATTTTTATTCTCCTGGTAAACTCGCCCGCATGCACTTTGCTTTAGAGGAGTAAATGCAGGTTTTACATGTCAGCGGTTTTCAGAGTTGACAGTTTACCTTGTTTTGGTTTTGCGATTGTGAAGCTTTCGTCGGAACTATGTTATCGGCTCGGATTATGCTTATTTCTCATTTTTTTGACTTGATTCCTATCTGGTTACTGCTTATCGGTACCGTTCTGCTGATGGCGCTGTTCATTGAATATGGTTTCAGATTAGGGAACAGGCATCGGGCCTCAGCCAAGAAAGCCCAGACTGCCCAGGTGCGTGCAATTATGGGGGCTGGCCTGGGCCTGCTGGCATTTACGTTGGCGTTTACATTTAACACGGGACAATCGCACTATGAAGCAAGGGTTCAAGACCTGGCTGAGGAAGCGCGAATTGCAAGAATCACTTTCATGCAGGCCGACCTGCTGGAGGAGCCTCGCAGGTCAAAGGCAAGGAAACTGTTGAAAGATTACGT
Source organism: Lysobacterales bacterium (assembly GCA_029859645.1). Taxonomy (GTDB): domain Bacteria; phylum Pseudomonadota; class Gammaproteobacteria; order Xanthomonadales; family SZUA-36; genus JAHEFT01. Next base: position 5,297 of record JAOUCS010000166.1, read on the forward strand.
TGAATTACGACCCGACAGCAGAGATCCCAATGACAAACCGACGCCGGAGCGACTAGCCGAACTGCTGGAAAAAGCGGAGAAATATCAGCATGAACTTTGGTTGCTGGCAGTCGGAGCCGACGAAACCGTTGCAGGTGATGCACCTTACGTCCAAAACAGTTCCTTCACAAACTCGGTACTGGCCCTAACCGACATTCACTACAAACGTTTGCATTCTGCCGTTATGAATCGTATTCCACTCACCATCTGGATGACCATTTACCTGATGGCTGTGCTTTCCATGATCATCATGGGCTACCAGGCTGGCCTTACTGAGAGGCGCAGCCCCGTAGCAACCTTGACTCTGGCAATTGCTTTTTCATCGGTCATCGTTTTGATTGCGGACCTTGATCGCCCGGTGATGAGTTTCTTTAAAATCAATGATCAGTTGCTGGTCGAGTTGTATCAACAAATGGATGAGGAAATACTCCTGGAAGAGCAGGCTCGCGAATCTTTCAATCCCTGAACGAATCGTTCCTTTGGAACAACTTGATCCCCGGGCTGTGTCGGTAATGGCATGGCGCCCCATGTAAAAGTCCACCATTGAAGTCGTTCATAACGAGCTGAAAGGATTTGGTATCGCCTTGCCAAGCAGTTACCGATTCCAGCATAGGACGCATTAAGGCCCTTTTCCATGAAACCCACGTCTATTAGGCAGCCTTTAGCCTCGAGTGTTGGGCCAGATCACTGCGATTGGTGAGGCAGATCGCTGCAAAACCCAAACTCACCTGAGGAAACTTCCTCGCTGGGCATACTTTTGCGACCGATTCCGCCCTGCTGGACGATCGATGCCCTGCCGTCCGTGAAAAACAGCCAATGGATTGAATTGCGGTGGTTCAGAATGCGTCGATCAGGCCGATCGATGGTGGGGCCCGGCATGGTGGCAACCGGCCGGCTTCTGCCGGGTGCGCTATGGCATCCAGGTGAGCGAGTATTTTGTTGATCACCGCAGGGTCTTCGATACTGGCGATGATGCGGACGTCACCACCGCATTTGCTGCAGGTTTCAATATCGATATCAAAAACCCGCTTCAAGCGCCTGGCCCAGGTCATTGCCATGTGTCGGTC
>JAOUCS010000058.1 GCA_029859645.1 Lysobacterales bacterium
CCAGTTGAGCTTGCCCTCGTCGACCAGCTTGGCCAGCAACAACGTCGACAGACCCTTGGAGTTGGAGGCCACCATGTACAGCGTATCGCCATCAGGTTTCTCGGATTTGCCGAGTTCACGCACGCCAAAACCACCCGAAAAGACGACTTTGCCATCCTGGATGATCGCCAGTGACGTGCCGGGCACCTTGGATTCATCCAGTCCGCGCGCCACGAACCCGGTCAGCTCGGCCAGGCGTGCCTGGTCCAGCTTTTTGGCCGTCATGCCGGCAAAGGTTTCGCGTTCATAGCCGTGGGGCCGCAGGCTCCCCAGCACCAGGCTGACCGCAGCCCCTCGCTTGCCACCCACGTCATTGGCCATGTCGTAGATCCAGACTGTCCAGCGGTCATTGGCAAACCATGCACTGGCGATGACCGCGCGCTTCTCGTTGGGTGAGGTCTGGTACTCGTAGCGTTTGCGTTTGGACCAGCCGTCGTTGTCGGCCCGGTCATTGGCCTCCTTCAGGGCCCAGCTGCGCTCCTTGTAGGCAGCCCAGGCCGCCGCCACCGCGCCGTCCGCATCCTCGGCTTTTACATCTACCAGCACCAGTGCAGAACCGCCTTCCGGTGGCGAAATAATCGTGGCGGGCCCCTTGACTGACACCGTCCAGTCAGCCGGTGCTGTGAAAGGATTGCCGGTAACCGTGGTCATCGGCGTATCCTCGGACAGCGGTTCTCCGGGGCCGGAATCTGCCGACATCACGGATGATGAAAGCAGCAGGAGGGCAGAAAAGGCGATCAGCCGGATCATTGAGTGCATCGTTTTATCCTTGTTGAGAGTTCAGTTTTTCAAAAAGCGGTCATACCATGCCAGCCTGCGCAGCCAACTGTCTTTCTCGTTGGCGTAGGACCAGCCTCCGTGGTGCTCGTCCGGGTAAACCACCAGCAGGGTTTCCACACCCACCCGCTTCATCACCTGGTACAGCTGTTCGGAGCCCTGGATGGGCACGTTCCAGTCCTTGTTGCCACCGTAAAACAGCGTGGGGGTGGTCGCCTCGTGGATGTAATTGAATGGTGACAGGCTTTCCCACAGCTCGCGGTTTTCCCACGGCAGGCCCAGCTCCGTTTCATACCAGAGCCGGTAAATGTCGTGTCCGTAGCTGGCCAGGTAGTGCCCCGAGCCGGCGCCGCTGACGGCTGCCTTGAAGCGATCGGTTTTACCCAGCAGGTAATTGGTCAAAATGCCGCCATAGGAGTAACCGCCCATGCCCAGTCGATCGGGGTCCGCGTAACCCAGCTCGATGGCCCGGTCCACGCCGGCCAGCACATCCTGGTAGTCTTTCTCGCCCCAGCCCTGGTACAGGCCGAGAGTAAACTCCTGCCCATATCCCGACGAACCCCTCGGGTTGGTTTTGATCACCACGTAGCCATGCGCCGCCAGCAGTTGCGAATCAAAGGAAAAACCGACGTCGTACTGGCCGACCGGCCCGCCGTGAATTTTCAGAATAGCCGGGTAACGCTGGCCTTTGCGGTAATCGGGCGGCAGCGTGACGAAGCCCTCGATCTCCCAGCCATCCGGCGCCTGGTAGTGAATCTCTCGCGTCTCACCCAGCTTCAGCTGGTCGATCAGCGCCGTGTTGACGCCGGTAATTGCACGGGGTTTGCCGTCCTGGAGCACATGCAACTCGCCTGGCATCACCGAGGTACTGAACACGGCTGCCAGCTGGTTGCCGGCACCCAGTGCGAAACTGCTGATCACGCGCTTGCCATCGAGCACCCGCTCGAACCTCTTGTCCGACCAGCCCAGCCGCGCGATATGCTCTTCGCCGCTATCTTCCAGCCGGAAATAGACCTGTTTTCCGTCCGCCGAAAACTCCGGAGACCAGATATTGCGGTCCAGTTCCAGGCTGAACCACTGGTGCTCTAGCTTATTGATGTTCAGCCTGGCCAGGTGGTTGACCGCGTAGTTCGGCTCGATTTCACCCTGTGCCGAGGTGAAAACCAGCCAGTCGCCATCCGGGTGCCACAAGGGCGCAGAATCCGCTCCCTGGTTGCTCGTCAATTGACGCGGCGCGGCGCCAGCCTTCGCGTCAACCAGCCAGATATCGCTGTTGTAGGAATCACCGGGATTGCGGAAGCTGGTGAACGCCACCTGGCGGTCATCCGGCGACCAGGCCGGGTCCGAATCATCGAAGTCGCCGGAGGTTATCTGTGTCAGCTGTTTGGTAGCAAGGTCATAAATATAGATGTGTGTACGCAAGCGGTCCAGGTAAGTGCCAGCCGCGTCTTTCTTGAAATCCAGCCGGTCGATGACCCATGGATTGCTGCCTTCGACCAGCGGCTCAGATTGGTCTTCGTCCCGCAGCACCAGCAGCAGTTTCTTCTCATCGGAGGAGAAGTTGATCTGATCAACGCCGCGCTCCAGCTCCGTGACCTGTTGCGCTTCGCCACCCGCCACCAGGTTCAGCGACCACAGCTGGGTTTTCTGTTCATCGCGCGCGGACAGGAAGTAGAGCGTCCTGCCATCCTTGCTGAAAACCGGGCTCCACGACGATACCCCTGCTGCCGTCAATGCCACCAGCGACCCGCCCTGCGCGGGTTGCATCCAGATACGGTTCAGTGACTGATTCTTCTCGTAATCCCCAGTGGTGACCGTGTAGGCGAGCCATTGGCCATCGGCGCTGAAAACCGGTGACCCGATGGAACGGAAGCTGGCCTGGTCATCGATGGAGATCAGGCGCTTTTCCGCCGCGCTGTCCTGGCCAGGTGAGCTCAGTGGCGTCAACAAGCACGCTACTACCAGCACATTCTGCATCAGCCGTAAGTTTATTCTCATCCGCTTTTGATCCTGGCTCAAAGGTTGTTTACCAACTTGCTTCGAACACATATTAGTCGATTTTGATGTCTTCAATTTCGGCATCGTTGGATTCGTAACTGAGAGCCGGAGCTTCGAACCCCAACCAGGGAGCCATGTGCAACAGGAGCCGCTCGGCAGTGCTCAATTCAGCCCGTGCCGCCAGCACCTCACGCCCGAGTCGCGGATCGTCGGTAATGATCCCGTCCACACCCAGTGACATCAGCTGCGACATCGATAAGGCGTCGTTTACCGTCCAAACGAAGAGTTCCTTGCCGGCTGCATGGGCGGTGCGAATCCGTTCAGGGCGGGCCATGGCCATGTTGACCGCCAGGAAATCCGCATCCAGCCGCGTCAGGTCACCGATGGCCCGGGCCGCCAGCAACCCGATTTTCCAGTCAGGCCGCAATTCCCGTACTTTCTGGATGCCGGCAAACTCCAGCGACATGATCTTCGTGTCGTTCTGCATTTCGGCGGCTTCGACCAGCTCGATCACCCGCTGCTCGAGCTGCTGGTCGTGGCCGTAATACTTAAGCTCGACGATCAGCTTTGAATGGCCCTTTACCTTGGCCAGCACATCGGCCAGTGTCGGCACGCGTTCGCCCGAAAACTCGGGTGCAAACCAGCCACCCACATCGATCTCAGCCAGTTGCTCCATGGTCGCGTCCCAGACGCGCAAGTCCACCTTGGCAAGTTTCATGAAATCGCTGTCGTGTATCACCACGACCTCGCCGTCCGCAGTTTCCTGCACGTCGATCTCGATCCAGTCCGCACCATCAACCATCGCACGCCGGACCGAGGCCATGGTATTTTCCGGCGCCTCGGCGGCCGCGCCGCGATGGGCGATGATCTGCACGTCATCGATGATCTGAATCTTCTGCAACAACCCGAAGCCGATAAAGGCGGCGATTCCCACCGCGGCTACCAGCCCGATCGCAAACCGGTACCGGATCTTGCGCGCGAAGGCCGCCCCGGACGGCTGTTCGAGCGGCAGATTGAATACCCGACAATCCGGCGACAGGCGGTACACCAATGCAGCGAGCAACAGCGCCAGGCCTCCGGCAATCAGCGCGGTGGCCATTACGTTTGCGACCGTCCAAAATGCTGTCAGCAGCCCGAACAGCGCCGCTAGCAGGGACACCGAGTCGAGAAAAAGCGGCACCAGCCAATGGGCCAGCAACCGCATGCACCCGGCGACCAGGGCGCCGAGGAGAAAGGCGGCAATGAGCCACACAAACAGTGCACCCAGGATCGTGCGGCGATTGAATTGAGTGAGCTTTTCGCTGGCTGCGAAGGAACGCGCCGGCGCCATGTCGGCAAACAGAACCAGCGGTAATGCGAGTGACCAGCAAACCAGTCGGTAAATCAGCAATGCCGTCATCGCCAACGCAATAAACCCCACGGCGCCTGCCGCCGCCCAGAATTCCGGCGGTTGAACGGCCAGGTAATAGTTGATGTCGTGGTCGCTGATCAGAAACCAGGCTGCCACGGCGGCGACGGCCAGGAACGGCGCAACCGTGATCAGCAGTTTCACCACCAACCGTCCCGCGAAATTGAATATGGGCACCACTCGCCGGAGGCTGAACATCAGCGACGCCATTACCTCCGCGCGTTTACCGCCCGCATCCGCCAGGCCAATCGCCATCAGCGATGCCAGTTCAAAAGCAATGACGACTATGGAGATAGCGACAAGCAGGATAAGCACGAAAGCACCCGCCGGTGACAAGGCGAAATACAACAGGTCCATGTCGGCCAGGGCAGGTTTGCCCGACAATTTCAACAGAAACTGGCCCAGTGCACCGAGCAACGGGGCAAACAGGATGAAACCAAGGCCCGTGTAGCAAAGATGAACCGCCAGTACCTGTAACCAATTTGATTTCAAACGGAAAAAAGTGGTTTTTACCAATTCAGGCATCATTGCGGTCCATCCGGATTTAACGTTTTTAAATGACTATTCTGACAACGATTGCCTGATTTCCTGCTCCAGGTCCAGCGCCTTGTTCAACTCGAAGTATTCCGGATCCGCGTCTTTCCAGATGGCCAGTGCATAACTCACGGAGGCCTGGGCCAGTTGGGGCTGGCCGGAGGCGTGCTGGAAACGGGCTTTGCTGACCCAGAGCAGCGGATTCGAAGGGTCCAGCCGGAAACCCTCGGTCAACGCATCTTCCGCCTGATCCAGCTCACCACCGAGCACCAATGAGTGCGCCAGCTCGGCATTGAATGTCGGCAACTCGCGGTACAGCTCGCTGCCACCGAGCACCGAGTGTTCAATGCGTTCGATAGTGGCCTCGAAAGCCGCGGATGAACCCGGATAGTCGCCTCTTTTCCGCAGGATATAGCCCCTGATCATGTCGACCAGGAAATTCATGTCCTCGAGTTTGAACTCCTCGATGACTTCAGCGCCACGCAACACGGCTGCTTCGGCCGCATCGTAGTCCTCCCGCTGAAACAGGATATCCGCTTCGCTGAAGGCGAGAAATTTGTCCAGTGGCGGACCGACCTTGCCCAATGACATGGTCAGAATTTCCTGGGCTGTGTCCGGGTCGCCCAGCGCGTTGTAGGCACGGATCATGGGCTGATATACGGCCATCGTCACTATCCAGGACGACTGGAACTGAACCAGGAATTCCTCCTGTTGCCGCAGTTGTCCTATGGCGGCCCGTATCCTTCCCAGCCTGCCTTCGAGCTCAGCCCCAACTTCCCGCACCTGCGCCTTCTGCGCCACTGACTCGGCCTCCGCCTCCGCCTGGCCCAGCAGGTCCCGGGCCCCGGTGACGTTGCCTATGCGCAATTCGATATCAACCAGCCGCAGAAGCGGCTGCACGGGCTCGTCCGCTAAAATCGAGGCCTCCATGTAGTGATCCGCCGCTGCTTCGAGGTCGCCGCTGTCACGCAGCAGGTCACCCAGGGTCTGCTGGGCTTCGAAATCCTCGGGCTTTTCTTCCTGGTATCTCCTGGCCCACGCAATGGCGGCATCGATGTCTCCTGTGGCTCGCTCCAACATGGACAGCTGCAGCAAGATGCCAACGTTTAAGGCATCTTTTTCAAGCGCCAACTGGAATTGCTGCTTGGCCTCTTCGAGTTGGCCGGTCACCATCAAGATGCCGGCCAGCTGATTGTGCGACGACGCGTCGTCATGCAGCCGGACCTGCATACGCAGGAACGCAATCAGTTTGTCCTGCTGGCCCGACAAGCGGTACTGCAGGCGCTTGAGATTGGCCTGGTCCCGGGCGGGCAATCGGTAATCCAGTTTCTGAGCCTGCGTGATGGCTTGCTGGGCAGGGCGCAGATCACCCGACTCGACCAGGTTGACCACCTTGGCATACCAGGCCATGACAAACCCCGGGTCAGTCTCGATCGCCGCATCATAAAATGCGTTGGAAGCTTCGAAGTCGTTGTCGAACAAACGGGCATTCAACCCGGAAATATATTTTTGTAAAGCTTCGCTGGACTCGCCGTAAGTCTCGGCCAGTGGCATGTCTTCCACCATGCGGGCATTGCCGCGAGGCACGTCCAGCGCATCCCGCAGCTCAACGGATAGCCTGTCAATGGTGCTGTACAGGTCCGTGCCGGATCGCGTCCGCTCTGTGACCTGCTTCAGGGACTCCGACTCCCAGGCACGAAAGGTAACCACGTACTCATCGCCGACACGGTCTATATCACCTTCCACGAAATACTGGCGGTTGGCATCATTGGCGATTTCGCGCATCAGCGAGAGCGGCACGTCAAGTCCATCACTGAAGCCCGCCTGCTTCATACGCATGTAAAAACCGTTACCGAAGTTGGCCCAGGGTGAATTCGCCAGCACGAATGGATTCTGCTGAAGGTCCTGCACCAGCAGTTCCGTGACGCCGTACTGCAGCCAGTCGAGTTCGGGGTCGCCGGACGTGTTTTCGAAAAAGAACACCGCCATGCGCCGCCGGAACGACTCGCTGGGAATAAAATGCGTTTCCTGTACGCCTTCCTCGTTGGCAATGGAGACCATGCTGGCCGTAGCGCCCAGGTCCTTGCCGCCGAATACCGTCACCAGCAGGCCAATGGTCGCGATGATATTGATGGGAATACCCACCTTTTCAGCCGTGGTGACCCGGTCTTTACCCGGCTGGCCATGCGTCCAGGCCAGCAGGAGAACGGCCGGGATCAATGAGTACAGACCCCAAAAAGCAGCATCCGTGATGTACGGAGACCAAAGGTAACGCTCGGCCAGGCGATCGAAAATTTCGATCAGTACCCAGCAACTACCTACATACAGGCCCAGCGCGGGCAATATGCGTCGCTTTTTGATTTCCTGGAAGATGTCGGTCATGGAGTGAGCATTCTAATCGCTTGGTGGGCTTCACTCTACCAACGTAAACCAGGCAGGCACAGTGCCATTGGATGGTAGGCCTCAGGAGCTGTAACTGAAATCCCGGAAATGCCGCTTACCTTTTTTGGCATTCTCATACTCGTCCTTACTCAGGATATTTTCGTCAAGCACCATGTCCGTGCGCAGCAGGGCGTCCAGGAACAGGTCCCGCTTCTCAGGGTCGTTACGGACCACCTCGTCCAGGTAGTGGTAATCGACGTTAATGCAGACAGCCCCCACCAGCCCAAGTTTCTCGCGGTAGATAGGAATCGTTGTGCACTTGAATTTTCGCGAGCCGATGTTCAGCTCGTAATTGAGCTTGTCCTGGTTCTGTAGCCGGCGTGTTTTGAGATCATGCACCAGGTTGGTTGCCGGCGCGCCCACGTTACGGCCAGTGACGTTGTTCTGCAGGTGGGCCAGCGCCTTGGCAGGGTTGGACAGGTTGTGCAGCAGGATCTCGATGCCGGTTTCCGGAAAACTCTCGCCGATCAGCCGAACGATTCGCTCATAGTTTTCCAGAAAGCGATTGGTATCGTCCATCACCTTGTCGCCGCCGTATTTTGAATAAAACCTGAGATAGTCTCGCAGCGCATCACCGGTCAGCCTCGATTCGATGCTGTTCTGCTGCCCGATCAGGATCAGCTGTTCGGCCGCGGTGCGGTCGCGGTGACGCAACAGGTGGCTGACACCTTCACTGAAGCGTTCCAGGTCCAGGAACAGGGCCTTGTCCTCATCCACGTCGAAAGGATAAAAGTCATACTCTTCCAGGTTGCGGCCCTGCTGCAGGCGCCGCTCCCGGTACTTACCGAAGAGAAAACCAAACCCAAGCAAGATGACCGAGGCGAGTACATTACCCGCGAGTTCTGCAAAAACATCCATAGCTGATCCTCCGGTGGCACAGTATAGATCAGCCAACGCCCGGGTATGATATCGGTCCGTTGTTTAAATTTTTGCGCTCGTGAACAAAATCCGGATTTTCTGAGGTAAGCTGAAGCCATGTCTGAGTCCTTCACCCTGAAAACCTGGCGCCGCCTCTCCGGCACGGCCACCGGCCGTCACCTGTTTTCCCGCATTGTCTGCTTCAAAGCGCCTTATTTCAGCTCGATCAAGCCGGTTTTCGATGTGCTTGAACCAGGGCGGTCAGAGGCGCATTTTCGCAAGCGTCGCAGGGTGAAGAACCACATCGGAACCGTGCACGCGATCGCGATGGCCAACCTGTGCGAACTGGTTGCCGGCACCATGACCGATGCATCCTGTCCCAAAAGCATGCGCTGGATACCCAAGAGCATGACGATTGATTACCTGCGCAAGGCTGAAACGGATGTTCGGGCCGAAGCGAATTTGCCGCCGATCCGTGAGGGCGAGGCCCAGGATGCGGTGGTATCGGTGGATGTTTTCGATACCGCCGGCGAACGGGTCGTGCATGCGGATATCACGATGTGGGTAACGCCGAAGAAGTAATTCCCGCAGTCTTCACTGCCCGTAGCACTTCACTTCCAACGGTACTCCACGACCAGCGGGCGGTGATCACCGGTTCGCCCCACCGTGCCTGTATCCAGCCCGTAGGGTTCGAGCTCGCGGGGATCAAGCTTTTCCGTGTCGAGGATGAAACCGGAGCGCATTTCCAGTCCTGCCGGTCCATACAGTTGATAGTCCAGCACATCAGATGGAAAAGGCGTGCCGCGGCCGTCCCAGGTCCAGGCAGAGATTCCGTCAGGATGGTACAGCTCGGCGGGTATCAGCGCTAAATGCGGTGCAGGATAAGGCCCGGTCAGCAGCCCCATGCCGAAAGTGGACTCCACCAGGTTGAAGTCGCCGGCGAAAACAACACCATCCACAGATTCACGCTGGAGAACCTGCCTGATGAGCCGGCGAAGTTCAGCCGCTTCCACCCTGCGCCGGTCCTCCTCCCAGCTTTCCGGGCCGTCACCACAACACTGCAGGTCCGTCACCACAACCAAAAGACGACGGCCACCCGCCAGTAGCACCGTGCCATTGACCGGAATACCTTTATCCAGCTGTTTTTCAACCACTGCACGCTTTTCCAGCGGCATCCTTGCAAAAATGCGTTGCCGGCCTTCGTTCGGATAAGCCACGATGCCCGAGAATTCAGGCAACGGCTGCTGCAGGGCTCTGCTGGCAATCACAGCTCGCTGCCTGCCTCCACTATCGCCAAAATTGATGTTCCAGGCAGCATCGCTGTCCTCATTCAGGGCCAGCAGCGCATTTTTCAACAGCTCCACGTCAGCCGACGGGCTCACTTCGTCCAGCAATACCACGTCCGGATCGCCCCAGCGCAGCAGGGCGCCAAATTCCGCGGGCTCAGCGACATAGGCATCATCCGATATATTCCAGGACAGAATGCGGACGGTTTCATCGTTTGCGGCCAGGTCGCCAGCCGCGAACAGCGCGATCAGGAAGCTGAAAACAAAGACAATCCGCTGATGCATTGGGACTCCACAAGAAAGTAAACTGGGTTTAATAAGGCCTTACCAATAGTATACCGGAGCCCCCATGACGCAGAACCGAAACACTCTCATCCAGCGCCGCCAATTACTGACCGCCCTGCTGGCCACGGCCGGAGGCGCAGCGGTCTCAGGCTGTACCCCGCGGGCGGAGCCGGGGGATCCGCTGTGGGAGGGATTCGATGAGCGCATCACCGAGCGCACGCTGGCCGAGGCGGAAAAGCTGCTGGGGCTGCAATTCACCGAGGCCGAGCGCCGCCTGATGCTGGGTGGCGAAGCCATCGAGGGTGATGAGGGATTTTTCGCACAGCGTAAGGAACAGCTCAGGCAGTGGCGGTCGATTGAAAAGCCTAACGGACTGGCGCCGGCGCTGGCGTTCGACCCTCGTCTACCAGGAATCGAGTACACCGCGCAGGCGAATGGGATGAGCCTGTTCGACGAACCTCTGCCGGACCGCCCGGCCTCCGCGGAGGACATTGCATTCGCCTCATTGAAGCATTTGGCGCACTGGATGGAAGCTGGCCAGCTCACCAGCACTGAGCTGACACGGCTATACCTGGACCGAATCGCCCGTTACGACGCCCAGTTGCAGAGTTTCATCACGGTTACTCCAGAATTGGCGTTGCAACAGGCAGACCGGGCGGACCGCGAGCGCCGGGTGGGCCAGGTCCGCGGCCCATTGCACGGCATTCCTTACGGACTGAAAGACCTGGCGGACACAGCCGGCGTGGCCACCACCTGGGGGGCCACACCGTTTCGCGATCGAGTGCCGGACACCGATGCAAAGGTCACGCACCTGCTACGCGAAGCCGGTGCCGTGCTGTTGGGCAAAACCGCACTGGGTGCACTGGCCTGGGGTGAAGTGTGGTTTGGCGGCGAAACCCGTAATCCGTGGAACCCGGCTGAAGGGTCATCGGGCTCCTCCGCCGGCTCGGCATCTGCAACCGCTTCCGGGCTATGCGGCTTCTCCATCGGAACGGAGACCTGGGGTTCTATCGTCTCGCCCTCCGAGCGTTGTGGAACTGCCGGTCTGCGGCCAACCTTCGGCCGAGTTTCCAGGGCCGGTGCGATGGCGCTGTGCTGGTCGCTGGACAAAATCGGCCCAATCTGCCGCTATGCCGAGGACACCGCCCTGGTGCTGGCCGAACTCAACGGTTACGACCCGGCCGATGCCGGCTCACTGGCCCATGGTTTCGCTTACGACGGCAACCGGCCTCTGTCCCGGATCTCCGTTGGCTATGACCCACGTATGCTTGAATCAGAAGAAACTACCGCTACCGACCGGGCTGCGTTTGAGCTGTTGCAAGGGTCCGGCGTGAACCTGGTTGAACTGGAATTTCCGAAGCTACCCTGGGAAATCATCAACCCGATACTGGAGGCCGAGTCGGCGGCGGCTTTCGAAGAGCTGACGCTGTCCGATGCGGATGATGAGCTGCGGCGCCAGATCTTCGATGCCTGGCCCAACTATTTCCGAATTTCGCATTTCACCAGCGCGGTGAGCCTGCTGCAATGTGACCGCATCCGCCGCAGAATCATGGAACTTTTGCACAACTTCTTCGCGCAGACTGACGTGTTTTTCGCGCCCTGGTCTGATCAACTCAACGCCCTGACCAACCTGACCGGCCACCCGACACTGGTCCTGCGGGCAGGCTTCGAGCCCCGCGTCAGCCGGGCGATCCAGGGCATTACCGAGGAAGACACGGAAGGGCCGAAACACGACGTGCCCGACTCGATTCACCTGTGGTCCGGCCTGTTCCAGGAGGGCAAGTTGATTACAGTAGGACGAGCGCTGGAAGAGAAAATGGAAAAAAATGGGAAAAAAAGGGGTCAGGTTAACTTTTCATCTGCGAGGAAAAGTTAACCTGACCCCTTTTTTTCTCCGTACATCTGGTCGGGCGCCAGCACCTCGGGAAAACGCCCACGCAGGGCGCGGCGGGCTGTATCGCACAGGTGGCATGCGTCGCAGAAACTGCCCTGGCAGGGCAGCCCATAGCGCCGCACCAGTTCGGCCGGACCAGCTTCGAGCAGCGGGCCTGTTACCGGATGGGTGGCGGGGTCATAGCTGTCGAACAGCTCACTTAGCGGCTGCTGCAGGAAATTGCCCAGCGTGATGCCCTGGCAGATGTGCACGTAACCCAGCGGATCCAGGTGCAGGCGCCCGGGCTCGCGCAGGTCCTCGAAGGGGCATTCGGTGAACTGCTCCCAGGGGTGCGCATCCGCCCGCGCTGTTAACCGCTGCGCCGCGCGGCCACGGAACACCACTGCCGATTCGCCGGGCGCGATCTGGCCATGGCTGCACGCCACGTGCGTGTCCTCGGGTGGAGCAATGCTGATCACATCCAGCGGAATGCCGAGCTCCTCGGCAGCCGCCCTGGCCCAGCAGGTTTGGTCATCATCGACAGAGCCCCAGTGGTAGGCATCACTGCTGATCGACAGATCCTGCACCATCCCGGCCAATGGCCTTAGACTTGCCCGCGCATCGTCCAGGCCGGTCGCCCAGTAAGCGTTTGACACGATACCTACTTTGAAGCCTGCCCGAGAAGCGAGTTCGACCCCACGCAATAGTACTGCATAGTACAGAAATGGTTCACCCCCCTCGAAGTAAATCCATTCCACCGTTCCGACGTCCTGCGCCTGTCGCAGAATCTCTTCAATAATTTCCAGCGTCATGGTTCCATTCTGATCAGGACTACCCCAGACGAAACAATGATCACACTCGAAATTGCACTGGTAAGTCAGCAACAGGTGCAAGCCGTTGATGTTCATGGCGTCACTCTCTGGCGGGTGTACTCCTGTTCAAGTTACTCCCGGACTGCAAACATGGTGGTGATACAAGTCAATTCACTCCCTACTCTGCAGGGCGATAAGCGACGGGTGGTAAGGATTGGATGGGGATCGGGCAGGTGCCCAAATGAAATTTTCTATCCATAGACTATAATCAGAGTTAAGGAATGGAATTCAAAATGTGAAGGGAAATCGCTATGTCTAAACGAATCACTCAACAAGGCAACTCTGCCATCGGCTTTATCCTCTTTCTGGCCGTCATCGGCTACGGTATTTTCGTTGGAATCCAGTACGTCCCGCAGTACATCGAATCCAACACCGTGAGAACGATCCTGGATAATCTCCAGAAGAAGAGCAAAATGGCGCCTTTGGGCACCATTAGCGCGGTGGAGAGCGCTATTGACAATCAGCTGTACATCAACCAGATGGCTGATATGAAGGATAGTTTCAATGTCATGCAAAATCGCGGTGATTATGTCGTGACGGTAAAATATGAGCGGGAGCTGAACTTGCTGTATGGAACGAAGAAGATGGTGTATGAGAAAAGTGTTACGTTGAAGTAGGCTGATTCGCAAAGAACGCCACCAACCGCACCATCGCAGCGGTATCGTGCTTGCAGTACAACAGTAGTTCCTTACGGATTTCCTCTTTCCGCTCTTCGCTGGTATTGGGATCAATCGCTTCCAGGTAAGCCTCAGAGGCACCCACCCCCTCCTGGATGCCTTCCAGCTTTGCGTAATCCATGTCCGGCGCGATGGTGGGAAGCACGGCCTTGATCGACCAGGATCCGAGCATGTCCGGGTGGTAATAATTGGCCCTGGTGGCCGGATGCAGGTCCACCAGGCGGACGATGATGGCCTGCAGGGCATCGGCCAGATCCGGGAACATCCCGGCCAGGCTCTCGATCACGCCACGCTCGTAACTGGTGTACATCAACACCGGTCCGCTGGATTCCAGGTCCTCGATCATATGCTCTGCCAGCGCGCGCATCGGCGGTGCGCCGGACAGGTCGAGGAATTCGGCATGCTCCATCACGCCCGGGGCCCGTTCGATGTGGCAGGACCACTGGAATGGCAGTACCTGGTAAGGTCGCGTGCCGGGCCAGCGGGGAATCGCCGGGGCGATGGTCTCAAAATCCAGGTAGAAGCGGGGATAGGCCAGGGACTCTACAAAGGCCTTCGCGCCGGGCAGCAGTTCCGGCACTCCCTCCAACGTGACCCGGTGAATGCGTAACTGGGTCTCTCCACTGATCTCGGATGAGGGCACATCGCAGATATCACAGTAACCATCCATCACCCACAGGCCCAATTTCTTCTTGCCGCCACCCAGGCCGGCAATCGGGTAACGTGTATCGTTCGGCCAGCAATACTCGATGAACGGGCACTCGTAGGGCGATGTGCAATGCTGGCCTACCGGCACCTCAGGCATGGGCCCGGCCACTGCTTCGCGGGCCGCTTCGACCCAGACGGGCACGGCCGGCAACAGCTCGAACACCTGCTCCGTGAGGTCGTGCTCGATGAATAGCCCCTGGTAGTCGCCATCACCCGGGTACACGAACTGGTTGTCGATGTGCGCCAGGGAAATACCGGCCAGGGGATGGCCTGCGCCCAGGTGCACCCAGGCCTGGACCGCGCAATCATGGACGTATTCAGGTTTGAGCCTGGTAGAGGCTTTGACTTCGATAACACGCCAGCTGTCATTACCCCCTTCAGAGACAGGCAGAAGCACGTCTTCGCGAACCAGCACGCCTTCGTATTGCAGCGTGGCCTCGAATACCGGTATCCGGAACATCGAGCTCATCAAGTCCGCCGTCTGGCTGAGCGCCCCGGCGAAACGGCCGCCGTTGTACTCAATATAAGTGCCGCCATCCCGGCCATAAAGCTGGACAGCCCTTTCGCCGACCTGGTGACCGAGCGCGAAAGCGGCTTCGGTTTGCCTGGAGTAGTGCGCCAATTCTTTGCGGTTGATTTCGAGATGGACCCGCTTCAGGCATTGAAGCGAAGACATAATGCGGGATTTTGAGAGGCGGGGCATACCGGTCCGGGTTAAAATTCAGGCTTTATGTTCACCGCTGGCGCGCCGCGCTTCGGCCGCCTCGAGTTCAGCTTCCAGGCGCATCTTGCGAGCCTCCAACGGTTCCCTGGCGGCCCCGCTGTCATCACCCTCGCCGTTGTTCAGCGCGTCCAGTTCCTTTTCGACCGATTCAAGCGCGCTGCGCAATTCTTCGATCGAGGCCGCTTCCTTGGCGACATCGAACGCCACTTCTTCGGCCCGGGTTCCGGCTACCCGGCCTTTGCCCGGACGTGGAGCCTGCTCCGGCATGAAACGCTGCCCTGCCTCCAGCGCCTGCGTGTTCATGAAGTTGGGCGAGACGATTTCGATGCCTGCGCCATGCAACGCGTCCAGAACGGATTTGCGCAGGTCGGAGCGGGCCGAGATCAGGCTTTGCACGTCCTCGAGCAGGCCAGCAACACGGTAGCCGATCGAAAAATCACCCAGATCGGTGACCTGGACAAAAGCGTCCTTCAGCCCGACCCGGGCAGCGGCCGCCAGCAAAATATCCGTGACCCGTTCGTGATGCACATCGTAGCCCAGCGACAGCGTGCAACCAACGATGGTGCCGGACTTGCGCACGACATGCAGCGGCTGGGTCACCATGAACAGGTTGGGCACCGTGACCAGGTCGCGGAATTCAGTCTGCACCTGCGTGTGCAGCAAATCCATCTCGGTGATTCGGCCGGTCAACTCACCGACGGTTATGAAGTCGCCCGGCCGGGCACTCTTGACGGCCTTCAGCATGATGCCGGCCAGGATATTACCGATAAAAGTAGTCGAAGACAGCGCGATCGCCGCACTCAAAAGAATACCGATCAGGCTGAGCAACTGGCCTCGCAACACATCGTCGACAGGCAGCGCGATGATCACCGCCAGGGCGCCCGCCATCGTCAGGGCCAGCATGATCAGCTGGAAGCGGAACTGCAGGTCCGGATTGTCTTTCCAGCGCTTCCTGAAGTGCCGATTCAGGAACATAAGCAGGAAAGTCACCACGGCCAGCGTCGCCAGCAGCGGCAGGAAACGCAGGGCGTTAACGGTCAGGATATTCAGCAGGTCCATAGTCTTCTCACGTCAGAGCCACTTATCCAGCCAGGCGTTGATCTCGCGGTGCTGCTGGCTGACCGGGTAACCGATGTGACCGGAATCATAGATTACGTGTTTCTTGCGGTCGGCATCTGCGCCCAGCAGGTCGAACAGCGGTTGTTGGCGGCTTTCCAGGGGGAAATTCTGATCGTAACGCCCATTGATCATCAGTACTGGAATGGTGATCCGGGGCGCGTGATTCGCCGGCTGCACCAAGGGGTGGTCATCGAGCCCACTGAGCCCGCCTGCGACCAATACCGCGGTCTTCACGCGGGGCTCTACTGCCAGCATCGACAGCGGAGCAGAAGCGCCGGCGCTGATGCCCAGGTAGCCGATACCGGAACTGTCGATCTCTTCGCGCGTTTCCAGGTAATCCAGGGTAGCTCCCAGGTCCTGGCGCCAGCGCAGCCCCCGGCTACGTGTGAACTCGCGCCATTCCTGCGCGTCCGGGCTGGAAGAAAGGCGCAAGCCACGACCGAAGGTTCCGTCCCAGACAGGCAGCACCAGAGCACGCCCCGACTGCAGCACGGCCGCCAGCGAAGGTTCGTAGTCGGCCCAGTCATAGCCGTCCAGGCGGGCGCCACTGAAAAACGCATCCGAACCCGGCATCATCACCAGGGCTTGCAGCGGCGGGACAGCATTGTCCGGAATCAACAGCAGCACTTCCATCCCCTCGGCGCTGTAGGGCGAGTCAATGCGGACCTTTTCCTGCCGCCAGTAAGCCATCTGCTCCGTGGACAGCAACTGCGAACCCGGGTCCTGCTTCAGGTAACCGAACTGGTCGCGGTAAATGGTGTACGTCTCCTCATCCACCGGCGTGACAGTGCGGGGATCGGTCCCGCCACGCAGGTCCGTGGCCGCGGTTAACGGTTCTGGCGTGGGCTCGCCGTCCGCGTTGACCATGCAGCGAAAACCATTGGCCGGCCCGCGAGCGCCAGGGATCTCGAACTCCTCGTCCAGGAACATGTAAGGCGTCTGATTCCAGGCCCCTCCTGCAATCCAGCGCATCTCGCCATCCGCGTTGGCCAGCCATTCGCGGGCATTGCCACCCATGTCCTGCAGGCCGTAAAAACTGATCGCCGGGTACTGCCCGACCGGCGCCAGCCCTTTGCCGGCAAAATTGCTCTGGCGGATAACGGCCGGCGCTACCGGAGTGACCACCTCCATGTAATCCAGTGCGGCCCGGTACCAGTGGTAAAACGTGGGCAGCTCCTTGCCTGCATAATGGCAGTAGGCAGCGGCCTCAAACCAGCTGACCCCGGTAACCGGCAGCTGATCGTCACCGGGCCGAAAGCGACCCATCTCCCAGCCCGCCGGGCCCGGCTGGTTGGTCTGGTCGGTGAAAGTGGCCACCCTTTCAGGCCACTCTGATTCGCCGAAATCCAGGTTCGACCAGTAACGGTATTCGCTGTAGCCACCGGCGTCCACGAAGGACTGGTATTCGGCGTTGGTGACCTCGTGGATGTCGATGAAGTAGGCCGGTACGAACGCCGCTGGCTCAATTTGATGATGCGGCAACGCGATATTCGCCGACCAGGGTTCGACATAGGCCATCCCCTCGCGACCTTCTTCGACAGCCGCCAACTCAAAAACACCTTCAGGCCACAACTCCCTGGCCATCGGTGAAGCATCAAAATTGTGCAACAATCCGGTGGGATTTCGCACCAACCGATGCGTGGTCACAAGCGCCTCGCCTTCAAACCTCAGCTGCAGGTGGCCGTTGGGCAGGCGCACCTTTTCCAGAGGGCTAAGGCCCAACGGAATCCACTCGGCGTCTGTAATGTCGTCCGGCCGGTACGACACCTGTACGCTGGAGGGTTTTGTACGGATCGAGGCAGGCGTGGAGACCGCATCGCGGAATTTCAGCAGTAACGGATCGGAAGGCAGCAGCAGCTCCAGCTCCTGGATGCGGGTAAAGGCCTCGATCACTTCGTCCGCCTCGATCAATTGCTCGATTTCCGGCAGCGCCACCTCGCGTGCCCGGCGCTCGTCGCCGCGTTGCTCCAGGCTCCAGGTCAGTACGCCGGCCAGCACCAGCACCAGCGCCGAGGCCGCCGCCACCCAGCCTTTGCGGATACCAACCGGCTGATCGGCGGCGGGAGCGTCGATAGCCTGGGCATCGGCGTCAAGCGCTTGTTCTGCTTCCTTGTCGGACAGGTGGTCGGTAATAGAATGCGCCATCGCCTCGACCAACTCATCCTGCAAAGAGAATATGTCACCCAGCGGGCGGTCAAATTTTTCAGCCCAGATGTGATGGTCGCTGCTGGCGTCAATCAGCTGCGCCGTGATGCGCGCGGTATCGCCCTGCACACGCACGCTACCTTCGACGATGAAGGCCGCTCCCAATTCCTCGGCTACTTTCACCACATCGACCGCCTGGCCTTTGTAGACGAAACAGGAATTACGCGAATTCACCGGGATGCCGACATGGCCCTGCAGGCGGGTAATCAGGTCCTCGACCAGCCCGTCCGCCAGGTGCTCCAGCGAGGCATCATCGCTCATGTTGCTGAACGGCAGCACCGCCAGCGATTCACGCTCACGGGCCGCCGTTGCCGCCCGGGCATCACTTGCATCTCCCGGCGCCATGCCGGTGCGAACCACGCCACCGGATTTAATATCGAAAATCCATGACAGGATCAGCGCCAGCGGGAAGCCGACCACCTCGAGCGCAAACAGGAAAGTGACCGACCAGTCCGGCAAGCCCAGGCGCGGAAAGATGACGTCCGCCGCCTGCAGCAGGCCCCAGGCCGCCGCGGTGTAAATCACCGCAACCTGGTAAACCTTCCTGCGCTTAAGCTCGGCGAAGAAACTCATCATCAAAACTCCTGATGGTAAACATCATCCCCGTCAAAAACGGTCATGACCACCTTCGCGTCGCTGATCTCAGCTGAAGGAATCTCGAAAAGGTTCCTGTCCAGCACGCCGAAACCGGCCAACTGCCGGCACAGGGCAAGCTTTTCCTGAACGTCCTCCAGCGTCGGAAGCCGCAACAGGTCGCATTCCTTATCAGTAGCGATCCCAATCATTGTCTGGACTTCGTTATTTGCTCCGACTGCGATGATCTGGCCGCCACCGATGGCGACTGCCTCAGCCCAGGAACGGTTAGCATCCACCGTGTAAACAGCCCCGTTGACGAAGGCGCGATCAGCAAACTGCAGCGTTGGACGGGGGAGCTCTTGCCCGGGTTTTTCGCTGCAGGCCACGAGCAGGATGATTACTGGAATGAGTGCTGGCCGCATCGGGCTCTCCCGGTTTATTTCTCTGCAAGAGATTATCAGAAACGGGGAACAAAAGGGTCAGCGCTCTTTTTGCAAAAAAGGGCTCTGAACCCATATACAATAAGCGCCGGTCAGTTGGTCGATATTTCAGAGGTCGTAAATGAAGCGTGTGTTTGTAGCTGTAGTGATCCTGTTCACGGTTCTCGCCGTGCCGGATGCCCATGCTGCCCCACCCGATCCGCTATTCCAGGATGATGCGGCTCTGCGCGTGGAGATCACCGCCCCGTTCAGCCGCTTGATCAACGAACGGCCGAAGGATATAGAATTCCAGGGAAGCTTTGCATACAAGGGCCCGGACGGCGCGGCGGTTGAACTGGACCTGCAGATTCGCACCCGCGGCAAATACCGGCATACCAATTGTGATTTTCCGCCGATGTACCTGAATTTCAGACGATCCCAGGTGGCAGGCACGCTGTTCGACCAGCAGAACAAGCTGAAGATGGTCGTACACTGCAAGGATTCCGGGCGATACCAGCAAAGCGTGCTGAGGGAATACCTGGCCTACCGGATACTCAACTCGCTGACCGATAAGAGTTTCCAGGTGCGCCTGCTCGATGTCACCTACGTCGACAGCGAGAATCGCAGGCCGCGCATGGTGCGCAGCGCCTTCCTGATCGAACACGAAAACCGCCTGGCCGATCGCCTGGACAGGCAACGGCTGAACATCTTTCCCGAGCGAGTCACAGACATTCAAGCCGACCACTTGAACCTGACCTCGGTGTTCCAGTACCTGATAGGCAACACGGATTTTTCACCGATCCTCGGTTCGCAAGGGGAGTGCTGTCACAACTATTCAATGTTCGGAGCGGACGGCGATCTGCTGCTGGCAATTCCTTACGATTTCGACATGTCCGGATTCGTCAACACGCCTTATGCCCGGCCGGAGACGGGACTGGGCATCGACAACGTCCGCCAACGCCTTTACCAGGGATTCTGCGAGAACAACCGCTACGTCGAGGCTTCCGTTTCCGAATTTTTGCAGACCCGCGACACACTTTACGCCCTGATCACAGATCTGCGGGGCCTGGATCAGAGCGTGCGTGAGCGCCTGGCCGCCTACCTGGACGAATTCTACGAAACCGCCGGCGATCCACAGGCCGTGCAACGCGAAATGGTTGAGCGGTGTATTCAGAAGACCGGGGCGGGGTAAGCCGCTGAAACCGAGAGTACTCTTATGAGCGACCCAACTTTTAACCTCATCGTTTTTGGCG
>JAOUCS010000167.1 GCA_029859645.1 Lysobacterales bacterium
ATTCCTTGCGCCAGCGGTAGAAGGTCTGTTCGGTGATGCCCAGCTGTTTGACCGCTTGGGCGATGGTCTGGCCCTGGCCTTGCAGGACTTCAGCTTCTCTCAATTTGCGGATGATCGTTTCGGGGGTATATCGTTTCTTCGCCATGATCCAGTTCTCCTGTCAGTTGAAAATACTAACTTAGAAGCTGGACCAGTTTTTTCAGGCTAGGTCAGGTGCTGGAAGAACTCAGCGATATGAAGTCCAAGGATTGCAAACAGGACATTCAGGGTCACTGGCTCGTGGAAGTGTCCGAACTGGATGCCATGAGAAAAAACGAAGTCGAGACAGTCAAGGCATTCATTGCCAAGCAGGTGGACACATTTAGGCCACCTTATGGACGGTTCAGCAAGGAGCATCCCCGTCAATGTGTACTGGTTGGCACGACCAACTCAGACGCTTACCTACGCGACCATACTGGTAATCGCAGGTTCTGGCCCGTGAAATGCGGTCGGGCCGACCTGGCCGCGCTCAAGCATACTCGTGACCAGATATGGGCAGAGGCGGTGACTGCGTTCCAGAACGGTGAAAAATGGTGGCTTGAAGACGCCGATACGGAATTGGCCCGAGAAGAACAAGCAAAGCGATTTGAATATGATGTCTGGCAGGATGCCGTGGAGGAATGGCTTGAACGCGCCTGCAGGCCGGCGGTAACGGGCCTGAACATCATGGAAGACTGTCTGGAGCTACCCCGTTCTCAACAAGGTGTGGTTACAGGACGTCGCATTTCCCAAATCATGGAACAGGCTGGCTGGGAACGCTCGGAAAAGCGCTTGACCCGCAAGGACAAGGCCGGTGAGCGGAGAAAAGTCTACGAGTGGCGAAACCCGCACCAGTTAATCCTGGATCAATAAAGTGGACAGACAGATGCCCAAAATATGCCCACACTCTCTAATTACTATATATATACATATATTCATGCTTCTTTGGTAATTATCTGTCCAATGTCCAAAAGGCATTAGAACCTACCGTCTATGCGGATCTCTGGTCGGACAGTTATGGGACAGATGGCTGGACAAATACCCGGCGGATGGGTGGCTAATGCTTGGAGAAGGACAGATTGGCCGTTTGGCAGTCAGCGAAAAATTTTGAAAATAATGGCCTGAGAAGGCAGCCTATATCAGACCGCAGATATTTTACGCGGCTTTTCACACTCGCCTTCAATAGCAGGCAAACCACCAGCCGCAATTCGCATTAATTCCTCGTCACTCAAGCGGCGGTAGGGGGTGGTGTTCGATTGAGCGTGGACGTCAACTTCAACCGTTTTCAAATCGGGCAAAACTTTATTAAGCAGTATCGCGGCGGCCCTTACTTGAGTCGGCGTCATGTCAACCTCACCGTTCACGTGCTTGACCAGGCGGTCAATGATCTTTGTCCCCGCGATTCGTTCTCTAGCTCGTTGTGGATAGGGCCTGGATTCGGTCAATTTACTGATCCATAAGGGAAATTTCGGGTAGGGTCAGTATAACAAATGAACGTCACTGTTGGTGGCATGCGTTCAATATAAGCACGTGAACCGCAAGTATAAAACTTCCGTTATTGGCAGTAATGCAGAACCAAATTTTTCAAGCCATCTACAAAAGCTCACTTCCGAGTTCGGCCAGGAGCGGAGATCGCAAGAGATCTATTGCACTGTCTGCTCAGGTGAGATTTCACCGTCAACTACTTTTTGGCTGACTCCGTAATACCGCATTGTGAACGAGAAATCCTGGCCCCGGGTGTCGATATTGTTGGGCGCTTCATCTCCACAATTGAAGGACACGGTTATCGTGCCGTCGTCGTTGACTTCCCAACCGTGCGAATTGACGTTTGTTACGCCCTGGATCAGGTATCGATCATCGTCATAGGCAGTTATGGACGTGAAATACTTCGATTCAGGATCTTCAAAGGTCGTGCTGAGACATTCATTGGCACTCAGGGAGACGGAATTCGTGTAGAGATTCGCTACACCAACTTCGGGAGAGGAGCCACCCCAGCCATTGGCGTTTTCAAGGTTCCACTGATGAAGGTCCGTGATCTCTGCCGAAGTACGAGGAAAGGAATAAGCAAAAGGCTTGCCTTGAGTTTCCGCTGTCAGCCGGGTTGTCCACTCCTCGATTTCTTCGAAGTCATAGTCAGGTAACTCGTAGTCGCCGAAGTTCAGGCTTTCACTATTGATCTGGTCCTGCGCTTGTCGCGAAGCATCCAGCCCTTTTTCCGTGCCCGTTCGGTAAATCAAAAAAGCAAAATCCGTTTCTATCGCCAGGTCATAGGTGAGGGGATCAACGACATAGTGTTCACCATGACCTCCTTCGTTAACGACCTGCACGGCCATGTAGACATCAACCTCAGGTATTGAAAACTGCACATTGCCATCAACTGCTTCGACAATGGCAACTGAATAGAGGGTGTCATCGTTCATTTGCACCGTTGGCGCTGCCCGGCCACGCGGCGGCAAATCGCGCATATGAACAAGTTGTTTATCTGCCCCTAATCTGATCCAGTTCCTGTAATTCCTGGCGGTTTCTGCATGCGCGTAATTTTGCTTGGTGACTGGAATCTTTTCCGCGGGCATTTCGGTGCCGACAGATGCTGCGGACGTATCAGTCGGGTTATCGGAAGTGGGTGACTCGCCGGACGAGCATCCGACGACAGATGCCATGATCATGGTAATCAAGATGTGCTCTCTCACAAAATTCTCTTCCCAATAGCTGCTTAT
This sequence comes from Lysobacterales bacterium, assembly GCA_029859645.1. GTDB lineage: Bacteria > Pseudomonadota > Gammaproteobacteria > Xanthomonadales > SZUA-36 > JAHEFT01. The sequence continues at coordinate 2,736 of JAOUCS010000167.1, forward strand.
AAATACTCGGTATTGAACAGGTCTAGTGGTTCTGCTCAGTCAACCAGTTCCGGATCGCTCGGCATCCACGTCTTGTCGTAAAAGCTTTCGAGCGGCCCGTACAGGCGGAAAATCGTGTTCCAACCCTTACCCGGAACGGTCTGGATCCAGTTGTTTTCCATGCCTTGGGGCGGCTTAGGGCCGAAATAGATGTCGTAAGAACCGTCAGCGTTCGTCTTGACGTCACCAAGACTATCGACGCCGGGGAAACGCTGGTCGGTTTGCAGCATCGCGCGCGTCTGGTTGTCGTACAGCGTGAAGGACCAGAAATCCTTGGCGGGCACGTTCGGCGGCAGGTGGATCCGGTACGTCTTGCTGCCATCGAGCGCATCGCCGTTCCTGTCGAGATACGCGATCAGGTACTGGGAACCCTTACCGACGTTCTGGATCGACATCGCAGGCGTGATCCCGGTGGCGTAAAAGTGCATGTACACGCGGGAATCGAGCAGCGTGGCGCCATTCATGAGGAAATCATAGTGGCCCTCGATGAACGGATTGGTCCAAACCCTCTCGCCGGGATACTTGTAAAAAGCCTCTTCTTTCGGGCGGGCGGTCAGGGCCCGCGCCATCACCGAGCCGATCTTGGCGGCTTCGGTCAGAATTTCTTTCATGCGCGCATCGGGACTAAACGGTTTACCTTTCTCGATGCCAATCGAGGCCAGCAGGCCCCGCACCTCTGGACTGAGACCGTTCACCGGCTCTGCCTGGATCGTTTCGTTGAGCTCTTCCCAGTAACCGAAGTCCATGCGATGAATGGTATTGTGCTCGATTCCAGACACATCGATGAAATTCATTTTCGGTTGATTGGCTGCTTGCGACAGGGGGTACATCCGGAAATTCGACTGCGTCGCTTCGATGGCTTGCCTGGTCGAGCCCTCCGCCTGAAAGCCGCGCCACACCACCCAGTTGCCAAAGGTCTGTGACCTCGCCACGTGGTAGCCATCAGGAATATCGCCTTCGTAACCCGGCGGCAAAATCAGGAATTTACCGCCCTGGCCCTTGTCCGGGCCGGCGTTGCCGAAGTCGACGACATACTGGAACCAGGCGTCATCGATGAAACCGAGCACGTTTGGCGGGGTTTCGAGAACCATCGGCTCATCACCGAGTTCCATCCAAGCCGCCTGGTAGACCGAGACCGTGTTCGGCGTCAGCCAAAGCGCCTTGGAGTCCATCAATTCCTCGAACTGCAGCACAGTCGTGTTGGGCGGGCCGAAACTCCGAATACCGTGCTCCATGGCCACCAACGAGGCAACCTGGATCGTGGACAGAAAAGCTTGTGTCGCACGCTGCAGGTCGAGTTCGTAGTAGACCCTCTGAGTGGTTGCTTTGTCCGGCACGCCATCGAAGGACGTTAGTGTGCCAATCCGGGTTTCCAGCGTGTCGGGCGTCGCGATGCCGGGCGGCACGTCAGTGGTCATTTTCATTTTCGGTGGCGCCGCGGCCAGTGCGGTGGCCGAAATCAGGGTCAGCGCGGCCATGGACCAACCGGTCAACGGGCGAAGATTCATTTTGTCCTTCCTCATCGATAAATTGAATGTTGTTCAGTACGAGAGGGGCGGCGTCACTCCGACGCCGCGGTCAACTCGTCGCTGCGCCGAATGAGCGGCGTTTTCCCGTCTCGACGCCTCCAGTCATAGAGGGTGGAAATCCAGATCCGCTCGATGGCGCCCAATGTCGGCCCGGGTTTTTTCCGGGGATGTTGGCCGAAGGCCTCAATGAGCGAATAGGCGTCAAGTCGGTTGAGGGCCCGGGCGATCGCGGCGGCATCCAGTTCCGAAATCAGGCGTTGGCGCTGATCCTCTTCGATGCGGGCCGCAACGGCCTCATCAAAGTGACTAAGAAACTCGAACCAGGCGGTCTCCAGCCGCTCGTCATTGGGTGCCGCGTCCGCGACCGCCTTCAAAATCGGGCCCTTCTCGTAGCCGGTGCGGACCAGAGCCTCCAACGACTGTCGCAAGAGCCCGGTGACCTCCCCTGTGCCGGTGAACCACGGCACGGCGCCGGCCATGATGTCATCCCGAAGGTCGTCCAGCAGGCACTCCATCAATTCGTGTAGATCGTGGAAGTACTGGTAAAACGTCGGTCGACTGGCCGACGTCCGCTCCATCAAGCGGTTGACCGTCATATCACGGAACGGATGCTCCCAGAGAAACTCCAGCGCGCCATCGAGAATCGCGGCACGCGTACGCTCGGACTTGGCTAGCTTCAGCACTGGTTGCGGCAGAATGCGCGGCCGGCTTCGTATCGCTTGAGAAGTTGACATGATGTCTGATATTACCGACAAAGTGTCAGTTATTCAAACATTACGTTAGCAGGGATAAATTCTGCTCCGGGTCGTTAGCCGCCAAAGCAGCGATAATTTAGCCTGGTTCCGGTTGCTGGCGAATATCAGAAGTTAGATGAAAAAGGCCGCTATGTTCAAAGAGCGGCCAAAAATGGACTTTACCGGGCTTGCTCTGTCCCTTTGCTTTGATTCCATAACTTCGGATACAAAGAGGCTGAGTTCTCCCTGATTTGATTAAGCTCATGTTGTTTTCTCATCACTTCTTTTGTTGCCCTTTTATAGAATGGCCGCAGTGTTTTTTTCAAATTTGCCAAGACTTCACTTGAAGGGATTTCCTTCAGGCAACTGAAAATTGCTAACGCATAAGTGATGTCATACTGAGACAGGGCATTGCTGCGTTCTACCGCGGGGCCCGAGCAACTCCCACACGAACGTATCTTCACCGTGTGGGCGCTATTTGCCATCATTAAGCCAAAGCCCATAAACACAGCCACGACCTCCGTAACATGAGGCCAGTTTTCCACCCCGCCGGGTGGCGGTTCATTCGACATTCTACCCAGGTAATGGGCCAGTACATGGGCAAAATCAGCAATGAGAACTTCGGGGTCCCGTAACTGATTTGGGTTGTAGGCAATATGCAGTTGATGAGGGACTGCACCCGAAGGCATGATTCCCTTTGAGCCTCGCAGTGCTCCCTGTATCTCTAATTTGGGTGCCTTAGCGGGCCTGCCTTCAGCTAAATTTGTCAGTTTTGTTGGCCAGTGCTTGAGTCCAGCGTGCGCTTTTACCTGGTTGAAGATCAGGTTAGCCATGCCATGCACACTGCTTTCCGTACCAGGGAAATGCTGATTGGATGGTGTTACCAGGATAGTTTCATCGTAAAACACCCTCGCATCCAGATTCCTCAATGCCCAGGCAAATACATCAAACAGCCAGAGTGTCGATTCCTCGTCGAGGCAGGCTTTGGGTTTTATTAGTCTGGCAAGCATATCCGCTCAAGTGAAAATGTAAACTGGACAGAATATTACAGTGTTCTGGTATTTGTGAAATACACAGGATCACAATAAGGAGTAAAGGGAGCGTGTCGGTTTACTCTGACCCCACAACATTCTTATCTATTCCGAGTTGGGTCGGAAGCGGCCCTTAGCGTCACTTCCAGGCTAATGACTGCTTCCAGGTGGGAAGCAGAACTAATTCAGGGCCACATCCTAGAAGCTGCTACGACTGCAATTTGGTTTGGCCCCGATAATTCA
>JAOUCS010000168.1 GCA_029859645.1 Lysobacterales bacterium
CTTGGAATAAGTCTCCATGTCCGGCGCTTCCTGGTCCTGGAAGCCCGGGTAATCAACAATTGACAGCACGCCCTGGGCGCGCAGGCCGGCCTGGATGGAATCGACCAGCATCAGGGATCCATGCTCTTTCGTCAGCCGCCGGGCCTCGGCATAAAACTCGGGCGTAATCGCCAGCCCGGGATTGCCTTCGCCCATCACGGGCTCAAAGAAAAAGGCTTCGAAAAAGATCTTGTTGGTTTCCGCCCAGGCAAACACCTGCTTCAGTTGCTCAACGTCATTGGGCTCCACCGTTATCAGCTTGTCGTCATCACGGAAACTCGCCATGTGCTTGCAGTAATTCTGGCGGGTGGAATCTGAAAACTGTGCAGGGCGTTGGGTACGGCCGTGAAAGCTGCCTTTCAGGCTGAGAATCCGGGTTTCCTGGTTCGCGTAACGTCCGCCCGGGTCGGTCATGATCTTGGCATTGATATCCGACAACCGCGCGCCGACGGTCACCGATTCGGAGCCGCTGTTGACACAGAGAAACCGGTCAAAGGGGCATTCGCCGCGGGTGTGTCCGATTTCCTTGCGCAGCAATTCCACCAGGTATTTCTGGCTCAGGTTGGGTGACATGATATTGGCCATCACGTGGCGTTGGTTCATGCTTTCCAGGACCTTTTCGGGGCAGTGACCAAATCCCAGCATGCCGTATCCGCCGGTGTCGTAAAGCACCGCGCCTTTGAGGGTAACAATCCATGGGCCATTACCGGCCAGCGAAACATAGGGATTGACCGCGTCTTCCGCGTAGAAATTGACATAGCCTTCCTGGATCGCAGCCACCTGGTCCACTTCATCCATGGCCAGCAGGATGGGTTCATCATCGATTAACTGCCGGAAAGCGGCGTGGGCCTCCCGGATCGCTGTCGGGAGCCGTTCATCATGCTCGGAAAACTGATGGATTACATCATCTGATAAACCGGTAGTACGTGCTTTTCCACCGTGGCTGCGCATTTCACCCAAGAGTTCGAGAATGGACATTTTGGCTCCTTAGTTCTTCAGTTCAGACCATGCCAATGAACCCCTTGGCGATCTGTGGATTGGTGGCGCCAGAATATCACAGGAAGGCTAAAGTTTAGAACCTCGAATCTATTCCAAATGCTGTTTTAAAGCCCATTCAACGTGCTCGCTGACCAGTTCCGATGGATGCTGCTCGCGTTGTTGCAGGGCTTCGATGACTGCCTGCGGGTTTTTCGCGAATTCAAGGTCCACATTTCCCAGCGCCACGGCAATGTTGCGTAACCAGCCTGTGTAGCCTGTGCGGCGAATGGCGCTGCCCTCGGTTCGCTGCAGGAACTCCTCTTCCGACCAGCTGAACAGTTCCACCAGTTCGATGTCATCCAGCCCGTTGCGGGGCAGAAAGTCCTGTTCCTGGCTGTTCTTCGCAAAGCGGTTCCAGGGACAAACCAGCTGGCAGTCGTCGCAGCCGAAAATCCGGTTGCCGAGCAGTGGGCGCAGGGCCTGGGGTATGGCTTCTTTTGACTCGATTGTCAGGTAGGAAATGCACTTGCGCGCGTCCACCTGGTAGGGACCGACGATGGCGCCGGTGGGACAGGCCTTGATGCACCGGACACAATCGCCGCAGTGATTCTCGGCCGGCCGGTCGATCGGCAGCGGCAGATCGGTATACAGCTCACCGAGGAAAAACCAGCTGCCGGCGCCCAGATTCAGCAGGTTGCTGTGTTTGCCGATCCAGCCCAGGCCGGCTTTTTCAGCCAATGCCTTCTCCAGTACCGGGGCGGAGTCTACGAAAACGCGGTAGCCAAAAGGGCCGGTCTCCTCCTCGATCCTGTTGGCCAGTTTCTGCAGCCGGTTGCGCAGCACCTTGTGATAGTCCCGACCCAGGGCATACCGGGACACCAGCGCCTGGTCGGATTGTTCCATCAGTTCCTTCGCGGGCCTGGCTTTATCCGTCATGTAATCCATGCGGACTGAGATCACGCGCAGCGTGCCCGGCACCAGTTCTTCCGGCCGGCTGCGCCTCGTGCCATGCCGCTCCATGTAATCCATGGATCCGTGAAAACCTTTTTCCAGCCATTTCTGCAGCAGTTTTTCATGGCTGCGCAGCTGGGTATCGGTAATACCCACCTGCTGGAAACCGAGTTCCTGGCCCCATGACTTGATGCGCGATGCCAGCTCTGCTGCTTCAGGATATGTACCGGGTTTGTTCATGACCGTTATAATCAAATGATGCGTGATCAGACTGTTAGATTGTACACCGCCGAACAAGTTCGCGGGCTCGATAAATGTGCCATTGAGGGTCACGGCATTGCCGGCATGGAACTGATGGAAAACGCCGGCCGCTGCGCCTTTGATCTGGCCAGGGAACAACATCCCTCGGCCGGAAACTACCTGGTTTTATGCGGTGGCGGCAACAACGGTGGTGATGGTTATATCGTCGCCCGGTTGGCGCTGGAGGCCGGTTTGCAGGCAACAGTGTGTGCATTGAAGGACCCGGCCGGCCTGCGCGGAGACGCCGCGACCGCGGCAACCCGCTGGCTCGGTGCTGGCGGGGAAGTACTGCCGTGGCCGGTCGCTGACTCGGTGAGCTTTGACCTGGTGTTTGACGCCCTGTTGGGGACCGGTCTCGATCGTGAGCCGGCCGGGTCCTACGGCGACGCGGTCGACTTCATCAATCGCTGTGGCCGCCCGGTCATTGCCGTGGACATTCCTTCAGGTCTGAATGCCGATAGCGGCGTAGTGATGGGCCGGGCCGTGCGGGCACAGCACACCACCACGTTCATCGGCCGAAAGCGGGGCCTGTATACCGCCGATGGGCCTGATGTCGCCGGCAAGGTCATTTTCTCGGATCTGCAAACCCCCCAGTCTGTCGCCGATTCCGAGCCGGATTACGGAATATTGATTGAGGAAAGCCTGATCCACCAACGACTGCCCCAAAGGCAGCGAAACTCGCACAAAGGAAGTTTTGGCTGGGTGCTCGCCGTGGGTGGAAACCATGGCATGAGCGGCGCCGTGCGGCTGGCGGGCGAAGCGGCCCTGAGAAGCGGGGCAGGGAAGGTCACCGTGGCAACGCGGTCCGATCACGCCTCGCTGATTAACCTGGGGTGCCCGGAATTGATGGTCCGCGGTGTCGAGAGCGGGCAGCAACTGGATGGCCTGGTGGAAGACGTCAGCGTCGTGGTCACGGGCACGGGCCTCGGCCAGACCACCTGGTCTGGCGCCATGCTGAGCTATTGCCTGGAAGCCGGTCGCCCGCTGGTCATCGATGCGGACGGCCTCAATCTGCTGGCAAAAGATTTCCAGCGGACGCGCCTGCCGCCTGCCGTGCTGACTCCGCATCCGGCGGAAGCTGCCCGCATGCTTGGGAGCAGCGCGCGCGATGTTCAGGCAGACAGGGTTGCGGCCGCCGGGGAACTCGCCAGCTTGTATGGGGCAATTGTTGTGTTGAAGGGTTGCGGCACGGTTATTGCCGAGTCTTCCGGCCGTTATGCGATCTGTCCGTACGGCAATCCCGGCATGGCCACGGCGGGCAGTGGCGACGTGCTGGCCGGGGTCATCGCCGCAATGGTCGCCCAGGGGCTGGATTTATGGGACGCCAGCCTGACCGGTGTGCTGGCTCATGCCCTGGCCGGTGATCGAGCCGCTTCGCAACTGGGTGAACGGGGCTTGCTCGCATCGGATATCACGGCGCAGCTACCCTGCGTCCTGAATCCACGATGAAGAGGTCAGACACCACTGAACCTGCCTGGGTCAGGAACGTGGCGAACGAACAAGCGGTCGCGGAACTGGCGGGCGAGTTTGCCTCAAACGTACAGGCACCGCTGGTGATCTATCTTCAGGGTGACCTGGGTGCAGGCAAAACCACTTTTGCACGGGCCTATATTCACGCTCTCGGCTACCAGGGCTATGTAAAAAGCCCCAGTTACGGTCTGCTCGAAACCTACCGGGCCGGTGAACAGGATATTCTCCACCTGGACCTGTACCGCATCGAGGATCCCGAGGAACTGGAATACCTGGCGCTTCGCGACCTGTACACCGACACGACGGTACTGCTGGTTGAGTGGCCTGACCGGGGTAAGCACTACCTGCCGGAGCCTGATCTGCTGCTGGATTTCGGCGAAAAAGACGAAGTACGATTCGTGGTTTGTCATGGATTTTCCGATGCAGGTGAAACGCTTGCGCGTGCTATTTCTAGCCAGACCTAAAAAGTCGTTTCTAGTTACACCACCTATCTAACGGTTTTATAACGAAAACTCTTGCAATTTCGCGATTTTCACTTCATTATTGTCGCATCGACAACGGAGGTTGATCTTTTGATGGCGCTTCGCTTAACACTGGCATGGATTCTGGCCCTGGTTGTCATCCCCGTATTCGCAGCAGACGTCGACGGTTTTCGCGTCTGGACTGACCCCGAAAAAACCCGCGCTGTTCTTGACCTGGACTCCCGTACTGAATACCAGCTTTTCACGCTGGACAACCCGCCACGAGTTGTTATCGACCTGAAGAAATCCAGCCTGGATGCTTCGCTCAGTTTTAACAAGGAGCATGGCGGGGTAATTGACGGTGTCCGCAGTGGCGCGCCGGACAACGAGACATTGAGGGTCGTGCTGGACCTCGAAACCAAAAGTGATGTCCGGAGTTTCCTGCTGGACCCGACCGGTGATTATGGCTACCGGCTTGTCGTGGACCTCTTCACCAAGAACCGGGCTGCGAGCACTCCCGCAAAAACACAGTTCAGCATGCTGCAGTCTTCGGATCGTGACGTGGTCATAGCCATCGATGCCGGCCACGGTGGGGAAGACCCCGGAGCGACCGGCAAACACCGTACCCGTGAAAAAGACGTGGTGCTGGCCATTGCCCGTGAGCTGAAGAAATCCATCGATGCGAAGCCCGGTATGAAAGGTGTGCTGATCCGCGACGGCGACTACTATATTCCACTGCGTGACCGTTTTGAGAAAGCTCGCAGGCATCGGGCTGACCTGTTCGTCTCGATTCATGCAGACGCGTTCAAGAACCGTAAAGTTTCCGGCAGCTCAGTTTTCGTGTTGTCCAGCAAGGGCGCCAGTAGTGAGTTTGCACGCCGCCTGGCGGCCAGTGAAAACAGCTCCGACCTGGTGGGTGGGGTTACCTTGAAGGGCAAAGATGACATGCTGGCCTCGGTCCTGCTGGACTTGTCGCAGAGCGCCACGATGGAAGCCAGCAACGCTGTTGCCGACAGTGTATTCGGATCGCTGAAAGCCCTGGGTAAGACTCACAAGAACCACGTCGAGCATGCCAATTTCATGGTGCTGAAGTCCCCGGACGTGCCGTCCATCCTGGTGGAAACAGCATTTATCAGTAATCCGTCGGAAGAAAAACGCCTCAAGGATCCCGCGTGGCAGCGCAGGACGGCCCGGGCGATCACCGACGGTATCCAGGATTATTTCTACATGAGCCCACCGCCGGGCACCTACCTGGCCTCGAACCGCCGGCCGGTCCGTTACAAGGTAAGCCGCGGCGATACACTGGGTGAAATCGCCAGTCGCTACCGGGTCAGTCTTTACAGCCTGCGGCGAGTCAACAACCTCAAGTCCGACACCATTCGCGTCGGTGCTGAGCTGGTTATTCCTACCACCTGAACGGGCATTGTTTTTGCGTCTGGATCCGTGTGCTGCCAGCGTGGTGGCAGGGCCAGATACGACTCCCCTTGAAGATCTGCAACGAATGTTTTTCGCCGGAATTTTTCTCATGAGTAGCCGCTTGTTTCGCCCATGCCAACCGTGTTGAGTTCTCGGTCGAAACTGGAATGAAAATGTCGCAGCGCATTTAAACTGCAATTCGGTAAATCAACTTGGTTACAATCAGCGGATGACGATTCGACTTTTGCCTGATCACCTGATTAACCAGATTGCTGCCGGGGAAGTAGTGGACCGGCCGTCCGCGGTGGTCAAGGAACTGGTGGAAAACAGCCTGGACGCCGGTGCAACCGTGATCAAAGTGCAGTTGGAGCAGGGCGGCAAACGGGCCATCCGGGTTATGGATGACGGGCAGGGGATGACCCGCGATGAGCTGGGCCTGGCTTTGCAGCGGCACGCGACCAGCAAGATCGGCAGCATGGATGACCTGGAACATGTCGCAACGATGGGGTTTCGGGGTGAGGCATTGCCGAGTATCGCATCGGTGGCCCGGCTGGACCTGTCGGCCCGGCATGCCAGCGAGGAACACGGCTGGTCGGTCAGGGTCCGCCGTGGTGAACTGTCTGCCCCGGAGCCGGGCGCGGTGCAGGCCGGCACCCGGGTCAGCGTCG
>JAOUCS010000059.1 GCA_029859645.1 Lysobacterales bacterium
CCATGAAAACGCTAATCAGCCTACTGGCCGTGTTTTTCCTGCTTCTGCCCATGAGCGTCATGGCGCAGGACGACCATGGCAACAAGACCTTCCACGTGCAGGCCTGGGATTTTACGGATTCCAACCTGCTCGCGGGTTCCAACCTGGATATGGTAAAGGGGGTTCCCTGTGCGGACGTTCTCGCAATCCTCATGGGGCAGGGACGAAACCAAAAATACGAATTGCTGGAAGCAACCGGCGTTCAAGGTCCGCCGGGCGTGACGTACACGCTCATTAACTACAGCGGGCAAGTCGCCGTCGTGAAATGTGGCACGTCTGGCTGCGGAAGCGGCGATGACGGGGGCCACGAACCAGGGCAACACTGACCTGTCTCCTCAGGCTCAGATGCGTACTTGGGTTAATATTCGGGGAGCGCAAAGCTCCCCGTTTTTTCTTATGTGGCCTAACAGAGCCCGGACACTATTCTTAACTAATCCTGATAAGCCACTTAATGCTCCGTTAAGTGGTCACTCCGTAAACTTAATGCTGAGTGGAGGTGATCTCATGAGAAAGTCAATCTTATTTTGCCTGGTTTTGCTGATATTCAATCCAATAATCGTTGTCGGCCAGCAGGGAAATCAAAATGTCGGAGAGCTCGACTCGAATGAAGAATCTACGCTGGTTTTCCTCCGTGAAGAGGAAAAACTGGCAAGGGATGCTTATTTTTCCATGCATGAGCTATGGGGGAAACCCATCTTCAGCAATATATCGGAATCCGAACAAAAACACATGGACGCGATGCTGAAAAAACTTGTCCTGTTTGAAATAGAAGATCCTGTCAGCAGCAATGAGCCCGGGAAATTCTCGAATCCACAACTGGACCAGCTGTACGATGACCTGCTAGACAGCGGCTCAGACTCCTTACTGGATGCCTATCAGATGGGCGCATTTATCGAGGAAATGAGTATCCAGGAACTGCTGATGGCCATCGAGGAAACGGATGAGCCACCACTGATGAATGCTTACAGTAATGTATTGGCGGGCTCCCGCAATCACCTGCGGGCCTTCGTAGGCCATATAGAAGCCATGGGAATTGATTACTCTGCACAATATCTGGGCCAGGATGAGGTCGATGATATCGTCGGTGATTTCGCCCTTGAACCCGCAGAGGGCTTCGTGATAAATCGCGGGCTGAATGACGCATGGTTCAATCCCGAAACCGGGGGACAGGGTTTTTTCATCACGGTATACCCTGAACCCGAATTATTGTTCCTGGGCTGGGTAACCTTCGATACCGAGCGCCCAAATGAGGAGGTAACCGCAAAACTTGGTGGTCCGGGCCAAAGATGGTTGACCGCCCAGGGCACATTTGCCGGTTCCCAGGCAGAATTGACCATCACGAACACAACGGAAGGCGTCTTCGACTCCGATACACCGCAAGTTGCCAGCGAATCTTTTGGTTCAATCCTGCTACAGTTCGATAATTGTGCAAGCGGAATAGTCATTTATGACATTCCTTCATTACAGCTTACCGGCTCTATTCCGATTCGACGAGTCGCCCCCGATCAGCCGGGTTTGTGCACCAACGCGCAAGAACCATCGCCCTGATGGATTTTGCGCCGGGCCTGCGAACCTTCGCAGGCCCTTTTTCACCTTGATTCAAGTCAGTGCCAAAAACGCTCTGCTGAAGCAAAATAGATTCGGGGTCGAGTACTTTTTATTTATAAGGAAAAACCATGCGCATCCTTGTTATTGAGGACAATGCCGAACTGACCCGGCAGATCAAGAGCACGCTGGAGCACGCTATGTACGTGGTCGATGTCGCCTACGATGGCGAGGAAGGGCTGTTCCTGGGTGATAGCGAACATTACGACGTGGTGATACTGGACCTCGGGCTGCCCAAGATGGACGGCATCGACGTGCTGGAGCGCTGGCGCGCGAAAGGCAATGATGTGCCGGTGCTGATCCTGACCTCACGTCATACCTGGCGGGAAAAAGTCGCCGGCCTGCGCGCTGGCGCGGACGACTACCTGGCCAAGCCGTTTGAGTACGAGGAATTACTGGCCCGGCTTGAAGCGCTGATCAGGCGTGCCACGGGCCATTCAAGCCCGGTCATGCAGTGTCACTGCGGTAAGGTCGTGATGGATACGACCTCAGCCCGGGTCACCTATGAAGGCAACCTGGTGGAGCTGACGGCACTGGAATACCGCACACTTGAATACCTGATGCAGCATGCCGGCCAGGTGGTGTCCAAGACTGAATTGACCGAACACATCTACGACCAGGACTTTGACCGCGATTCCAACGTGATCGAAGTACTGATTAACCGCCTGCGCGGAAAACTATGTTCGGACATGATCAAGACGCGTCGCGGACTGGGTTATCAACTCGTCGAACCCACCGTCAATGCATAAGTCGCTTACCAAGCGAATTATCACACTGTCCGTATTCTGGATCGTGATCGCGCTGCTGTTCACGGGTGTCCTGATGGGCCGTTTTTACCGTGAACACACCCAGGGCCATTACGACGATCATGTTTTTACCCACGTCGAGGAACTGGTTGCCGCTGTTGAAACTTTAGAAGACGGAACCTTGCTTCTGACCAGGGAACCGACCGATCCACGCTTCCACCGTCCGAATTCGGGTTGGTATTGGGAAATCCTGGATGGAGACAGGCCGCTGTTCAGCTCGCTCTCGCTGGGGGAAGGCCACCTGGATCTGAGCGATACCAAACTCACTGAAAGCCACGAGGCGCAAACCGTGTATGGGCCGGACGGACAAAAGTTGAGAGCGCAGATCGTCAATGTAGCCTACCCGCACGAAAAAGGCGCCATCACCATTGCTGCATCAGCCCCCGAAATGGCCATTTCAGACGATGTAAAGGAATTCTATCTGCATATCGCGACCAGCTTCCTGGTGCTGGGCATCGGCCTGTCCGTCGCCGTGGTCATGCAGGTCCGGGTTGCTTTGAGACCATTGAACGCAATCCAATCTGCAATCGGTGACATCAAGGCTGGCAAAACGGAGCGTATCCCAAGGGATTTCCCTGTCGACGTTCAACCCATGGCAGACGAATTGAATTACCTGCTTGATCACAACGAGACATTGCTCAAGCGAGCCCGAAATCAATTGGGCGACCTGGCTCACTCAGTCAAGAATCCCCTGACGGTGATCCGAAACGAGGCACGCACTCTATCCGGCAAACAGGGTCAGCTGATACTCGACCAGTCCCACGTAATGGCCAACAGTATCGACCACTACCTTTCGCGCGCCCGCATCTACGGTAAACAGGACGCCATAGGCTACCGCACCAGCGTTAGGTCAGTCATCGATGACCTGAGTTTTGCAGTCGAACACATTCACAAGGACCGCGCCATCGGCATCGAACTCAAAAGCGTGGATGACAAATGGTTCCGCGGCGAGGCCCAGGATCTGGAGGAAATGGCCGGCAACCTGATCGACAACGCTTTCAAATGGGCGAAAACCAAGGTAGTGGTTAGTTGCACGAGCGACCACAACGAACTGGCCCTGGTCATCGAGGACGACGGCCCGGGTATCGCCGAGGAAGAAATCGAGACCATCACCAGGCGCGGCCGCCGGCTGGATGAAAAAACTCCTGGCCATGGCCACGGACTGGGTATTGCCGAGGATATCGCCATTCTTTACGGAGGCTCGCTCAAACTGGGCCGGAGCACAATGGGCGGATTGAAAGCCGAATTGCGCCTCCCTGCCGCGTAAAAAGAAAAAGGCCGGCAACCTTTCGGTGCCGGCCTAAGCATTGGAGCAGTCAACTAACAAACATCCATCGAGATGGAATGATTGCAGTGTATATTAGGAAACCTTAACGTAAGCTTAAAAAAGCGGACTTTTTCTGCATCTTTCTTAATTTCTTTTGAAATCAAGCATTCTCTGCAACGGCAACATCGCCCTTTTCCCCAAATCCGGATCGACAAAGACCTCATTATCCGGTTGGTCGAACACCGCGGCCAGAGATTCCAGTTCGTTCATTGCCATCCACGGGCAGTTGGCACAGCTGTAGCAGGTTGCGCCATGCCCGGCGGTCGGGGCAATGATCAGTTGCTTGTCCGGCACGGCCTTTTGCATGGTGTGGAAAATGCCCTGGTCGGTCGCTACGATGAACTCTTTGTTACCCATCTCGACCGCTGCATTGATAATCTGGCTGGTCGAGCCCACCAGATCGGCCAGTTCGATCACGGAAGCGGGTGATTCCGGGTGCACCAGCACCGCGGCATCGGGGTGCTCCTTCATGGTATGGCGCAGGCCATCGGCCTTGAACTCTTCGTGCACAATGCAGGCGCCGTCCCAGATCAATACATCCGCACCGGTTGAGCGCTGGATATAGTCGCCCAGGTGGCGATCCGGCGCGAACAGGATTTTTTCGCCATTGGCATGCAGGTGAGACACCACGTCCTTCGCGATACTGGACGTGACTACCCAGTCAGCGCGAGCCTTGACTGCCGCCGAGGTATTGGCATAAACCACCACGGTCCGGTCGGGGTGCGCATCACAGAATTCAGAAAATTCATCGATCGGGCAGCCAATGTCCAGCGAGCAGGTCGCCTCCAGAGTAGGCATCAGAACGCGTTTTTCAGGGGTCAGGATTTTGGCCGTTTCACCCATGAATTTCACCCCGGCCACCACCAGCGTCTGCGCCGAGTGGTCTTTGCCAAAGCGCGCCATTTCCAGCGAATCGCTGACGATACCGCCGGTTTCCTCGGCCAGGTCCTGCACCGCGTCCTGGGTGTAGTAGTGCGCCACCAGCACGGCGTTTTCCTGCGCCAGCTGCTCGCGGATCTGCTGCATCAGGAATTGTTCGCGGTCGGCACTCAGCTTGCGCTCTTCATGATGCTCCAGGTGGTCCTTGACCATTTCCCGGATTTCAAGCAGGTGTTCGGATGCGATGCTCATAGCAGCAAAGATAGGGCCTTGGACAGGCCGGCACAAGCTTGAATACTGGCTTGGCCGCGAACGCGGTCAGGTTACGGCAGTGTTTCTCAATGATTGACCGGCACGCCTGCAGCTTCGGCCAGGTCACCAAACGCCTGGTCGAGATAGGACGTCAGCACCGACAAATCAGGCACGACCGTACGGCCCGCGATCAGGCCAAAATATAGCCTGCCGTTATAACTGACCGCCGTTACGTTCAACGCAGTGATTGGTGGCAGGGTGCTGATTGGGTAGAGCCCCAGAATCTCCGCCCCTTTGAAATACATCTTTTCAGCAGGACCCGGAACATTGCTGATCACCAGGTTATTGACCGGCGGCAGAATCTTGTCGAGTTTCAGTACTTCTTCGAACAATGACATCAGTGCCACCATCAGGCTGTAGTACTGGACCGCCGTCCTGGGCACCCCCGAGAAAACTTCGCGCGCGGAGACGATGGATTCATGGACTTCTGCAAAAGCCTCCAGTGGCTGTTGGTGACTGGATGCCAGCTTGACCTGCAACAGGGTGAGCAGGTTGCCGTCCCCATCATCGCCCTCGGTGCGGATGTTGACCGGCATGTAGGCGACCAGCGGCCCTTCGGGGGAATCTCCGTGTTCCCTGAAGTACCGGTTCATGGCCAGGTCGCACATGGTCATGATCACATCGTTGATCGAGCCGCCCTGCGATTTGCCAACCGCGCGCAGATCTTCCAGTCCATAGGAGGTGAATGAAAGGGTCCTCGCGGCCCCGGTGGGCACATTGATGGACGTTTTCGGGGCGGACAGCGGCAGCGCAATCTGGGCGTCCCGGTCGAAAAAGCGTCTCTGCACCATCTTTGCGACGAGCTTGGTCACGCCAACGGCCGTCACGATGCCGCCGCCCAGGTTGCTAATCCCGTCAATGATCAACTGAACGTAGTCAACCTCCCGCTCCTCGGAATCATCCGGTCGCCTGTCGCGCTCCCACAAGGGCGGTGTGGAAAGATCTTGCGGTGATGTCGATGTGCAATCGTCCAGCCAGCGGCCAAAAGTGATGCCGTCACACAGCGAATGGTGAATCTTGACGTAAAACGCAAAACGCCGCCCGGACATGCCCTCGATCAGGTGAAATTCCCATAGCGGACGATCCCGGTCCAGCAGATTGGCATGCATACGTCCGAGCACGTCCAGCAACTGCCGCTCATTGCCCGGACTGGGCAGCACGGTGTGGCGAACATGGTAATCGATCTCCATGTTCACATCGGTTTCCAGTTCGTACTGCAAACCGCTCAGTGTTCGTACACGCTGGTCGAAGGGATAGCCGGGAGGCACTTTACGTATCTCGTCCAGCATTTTGCGCAACCACGCGCTGCCCCTACCGCTGGGCAATTCGAATTCAATCAGCACCCCGATGTGCTTGGGGCTATGGTGCGACTCGGTCAGCAGAAAGCCGCCGTCGATGGTGTTGAGCCTGGTCATGGGTGCCTGGAGTCCCGGTCAGTCAGTACTCAAAATCTACCGGCAAGGCACAGATCGCGCAAAGACGCAGATCAGGAAAAGCTCTGGCAGTGACGGAAAAGGTGGCGGGTTGGCCCAGAACTACAGCCTACAAATCACATGAGGTTCCGGCCAAACGGGTCAACCGCACATAGTCATAGGCGCCGGTCCCATACCCATCGAGCGAAGACTCATAGGAGAACAGCAGCCCGTCGCACCCGGGCTGGTACTCCAGCGTGAGGATTCCCCAGGGCTGCAGATCGATTTCGCTGGCGTCGAAGTTCTCTCCATAAGAAGTCGAAGCTGCGGGATAAAGCATGTTGGCCGTTACCTTGTTACCATCCACCACCGCGGATTCACTGATAACCCAGAGCTGATTGCCATCCGGATCGAAGGTGTACCAGATGATCAATACACCACCCCCGGTGAGCCACTGCACAAAAACCCCTTCTCCATCCCGTTCAGGGTCGTAAAAGGAACCGGACCGCCCGGATTGCGGCGACTGGCTGCCATTGCAATCGACAATATCGCTCAGCCGAAATGCATCCGCCAGCAGATCGCCGAATGGGCTGTTGGGATCGGACTCAAACATCATCCTTCCCGGCTTACTTGCCCCTGACTCGCAATTGGAAAACACCATCGACATGCCACCCACGGGTTCCCTGACAATGGCATCCGGGTCGAACCCGGCGCCGAACACGCCACCTGTCGGGTACACCATATCGCTGATCACAACTGAATTTCCCACCACCGAGCCGACGCCGATAAACCAGGCAGGCCCGCTCCCATCCATGGCGTAGGTGAATTTTGCGGCCAGGGCCGATTCACCGGAAAGCATTTCCAGAAAATCTCCTTCGCCGTTGCGGCCAGGATCATACCAGGCAGCCGACTGGGCAGGTCCAATGTCCGGACCGCCCTGCACTTCATAACTGCCAATGTCACACTCGTAGGTGCCGTCCAGATCGGCGTCCTGTGGTCGCCCCAGGCCCTGGGTGTCCACGTAACCGCAGGGTAGTCCGTTCTTCTGGTTGATTGCATCACTGATTTCGCTCGCACCAGCATCGATGGCCGGACTACCCGGCAAGAGGCTGAACGTATGGTTGTCTTCGGCCTTCAACATGGGATCGGTGTTGAAAAAATCCGTTGGCTGATCCAGTGAGCAGGTATTACCCGACTCCAGGCTGTAACCGCGGGAATTGAATGCCCCACCAACATCAAGGCAACCGTCCTTTGCAGCCAGGTCAAAAATATTGGAGAAAAGATCAACCCAGTCCCCACCAAATATCCCGGTCCCGCGACCGGCAAAGGTAGTGTTTTTAACCGAGAGTAAACCCCGGGAATTTTCAACCAGCGTACCGGAACAATTGCCGTCAAATGTGCTGTTCTGCAAGATCAGCGCCTCTCCCTCTGGATGCAAATCACCGGTTGAACTGATGTACAGGTCACAACCCTCAAAGCCGGCATCATTGTCCGCTAAAACCGCATAGAAAATGTTGGCATGGGCGTTACCGGTGATCGAAATGGCGCCGCCCACGATCGCAGACCGGTTACCCGTGAATTCGGTTGGGCCATTCAGGGAATTGCCATCGCCCAAAGCGCCGCCTTTTCCCCTGACAACCAGTTGTGCGTTTCCGGCAACCTCGATGGCGCCTCCGAATCCGCTGGCGAAATTGTTTCTGAAAAGTGAGCCGTAAATATCTACCCGGGCATCTGCGCCCGCCCTTATTGCGCCACCGTTACCGGTGACATTGAACCCATCTACTATGGCATCCTGCAGGCGCAGTTTGCCTTTTTCCACGACGTCAAAAAGGCGAAAAGGCGCCACACTGCTGGCGCGCTGAAAAGCAACCTGCCTGGAGTTGCCCAGCTGCATATCGAAAGTGATGTCTTCTGAAATGGGTGGTAATGCAGTATCTGTTTCCCCGTAAGGCAGGGTGAAGATAAATCCGGTTTCACCATGGTCACCGGCCTGGATGACTATGGTGGAGAATTCGCCATCCATCGCGTTCGCATCTTCGATTGCCTGGATCAAACCCGCGTTATCTCCGGCCTTGACGTAATACACTCCTGAGTCTGATTGCGCCAGCCCGTTTGTGGCCAACAACAAGAGGAACACGGTAATCAGACATTGGGAAATAAAATTCACAGCCACCACCCGGTCGTTATTTTTGTGCTTTGAATAGCATACAAAATTGCGCCAATTTCTGCTGTCACTGAAAAAAGCATGGTGCCACCAAGGGGAGTTGGGGGTCTTAATTCTCAGGACACGCTCGAGACGTCCATGTGCGTTTTTCAGCACAGGTAACGGAACGATTGCGGTTTCGCTGTAAGCGAAGAAGCGATCGTGGAGTGCCGTCGTGCGTTGTTCCCGACAGCCGAAAGTCCTGAGAATTAAGACCCCCAACCCCCCCTCCCCGGTACCAGGCTATTCTTCACTCAGAACCCCCCGCCGGATTTGGTCGCGCTCCATGGATTCGAACAACGCGGTGAAGTTGCCCTCTCCGAAACCTTCATCCTTTTTGCGCTCGATGAACTCAAAAAACACTGGCCCGATCACCGTCTCAGAGAAAATCTGTAACAGCAAACGCGGATCACCATCTTCGGTAGAACCATCCAGCAGGATTCCCCTGGCCTGCAGTTTATCGACCGGCTCGCCGTGCCCGGGCAGGCGCTCATCGAGCATTTCATAATAGGTGCCCGGTGGTGGTGTCATGAAGGGCACCCCCTTCTCTTTGAGGCGGTCCCAGCAGGTCAGCAAATCATCGCAGATCAGCGCGATATGCTGGATCCCTTCGCCGTTGTATTGCATCAGGAATTCCTCGATCTGGCCTGAACCCTGGGTGGCCTCTTCATTCAGCGGGATACGGATTTTGCCGTCCGGGGCGGTCATGGCCTTGGACAGCAGGCCAGTGTATTCACCTTTGATGTCGAAATAGCGGATTTCCCGGAAATTGAACAGTCGTTCGTAAAAATTGGCCCAGAAATCCATCCGGCCACGGTAGACATTGTGGGTCAGGTGGTCGATCAGTTTGAAGCCACAACCCTCGGGATGGCGGTCGACGCCTTCATAAAAGCGGAAATCGATATCATAGATGCTCTCGCCGTCTTCGTAGCGGTCGATCAGGTAGAGCGGCGCACCGCCAATGCCCTTGATTGCCGGTAACCGCAGTTCCATCGGGCCGGCCGGGATGTCAATCGGCTGGGCGCCTTTCTCCAGCGCCATTGCATAGGCCTTATGGGAATCGGCCACCCGGAACGCCATGCCACAGGCGCAGGGACCATGTTCCTCGGCGAAGTAGGAAACGTAGTTGCCCTTTTCGTTGTTGATGATGAAATTGATGCCGCCCTGGCGCCACAAAGTGACTTCTTTCGAGCGGTGTTTTGCCACCTCGGTAAAACCGAGCGTTTCAAACAGCGGTTCAAGCACGCCCTCCTCCGGGGAAGCGAACTCGACAAATTCGAAACCGTTCAATCCCATCGGGTTTTCAAACAGGTCATTCATTTTTTTCTCCAAGTCGATGAGGAGTTGCGTTAACTCCTATTCTAGTACTTATTCCAAAGGTTCGAACCGGGCCTGGAAGAACCTGAGGTATTCCGGCTCATAGGCCATTTTCAGACCTTTGATTTCCTTTCTTCTTTGGTAAACCCGGGCGACCGCTTCAACCACCACATCCATATGCGCCTGGGTGTAAACACGCCGCGGCAGGGTCAGCCTTACCAGTTCCAGCGCGGGCCGCCGGTTTTCACCGGTTTGCGGGTCCCTGCCGGCAGAAACATTACCGCGCTCCATGCTGCGGATGCCTGCTTCCAGGTAGAGTTCAGCCGCCAGGGTCTGGGCCGGGAACTGGTCCTGGTCGAGATGCGGCAGAAATTCCTTCGCGTCGAGGAAAATGGCGTGCGAGCCTATCGGCCGCACGATGGGAACACCGGCCTTACGCAGGTGCACACCAAGGTAACGCACCTGTCCAATTCGTGCATCCTGGTGCTCCTGCATCACGGCTTCGCGCAAGCCCTGGGCCATTGCTTCCATATCCCGTCCTGCCAACCCGCCATAAGTGTGCAGTCCTTCATAAACCACCACCATATTCTGGGCCTTCAGGAACACTTCCCTGTCGTTACAGGCGAAGAAGCCGCCGATATTCACCAACAGGTCCTTCTTGGCGCTCATGGTGCACCCGTCGGTCAAATCGCAAATCTCGCGCAGAATTTCGGCGATGGATTTGTCCGCATAGCCCTCTTCCCGGCGCCGGATGAACCAGGCGTTCTCAATGGTGCGGGTCGCATCCAGCATGATCGGGATGTCGTATTGCTTACACCAGGAGTTGAGCTCCTTCAAATTGGCCATTGAGAACGGCTGACCGCCAGCCATGTTCACGCAACCTTCGAGGCTGATGTACGGAATATGATCCGCGCCGACCTCGTCGACCAGCCTGTCCAGCTTGGCGATATCGACATTACCCTTGAACGGGTGGTCGCTGGCCGGATCGTGCGCCTCGTCCACGATCACGTCGACGAAGTTGCCGCCGGCCATTTCCTGGTGCAGCCGGGTGGTCGTGAAATACATGTTTCCCGGCACATAGTCGCCCTCCCTGATCAGGATCTGCGACATCAGGTGCTCGGCTCCGCGCCCCTGGTGGGTGGGCACCAGGTACTTGTAGCCATAGAATTTCTGCACCGCGTCTTCCAGGTGATAGAAATTCTCGCTGCCGGCATAGGCCTCATCACCCATCATCAGGCCCGCCCATTGGCGATCACTCATGGCCGAGGTGCCTGAATCGGTCAGCAGGTCGATGTAGACATCCCGGCTGCGCAGCAAAAAGGTGTTGTAACCGGCCTCACGGATGGCATGTTCACGCTCCTCCCGTGTCGTCATCCGCAGCAATTCAACCATCTTGATCTTGTAGGGTTCGGCCCAGCTATGTCCGGCGTTGTCTTTCATGGTTTCATACCTCCATCAATAGCTACATTATCTCCAATAATTTAGGGATATGTGTTTCATTTTCGATATAGAAGGGCTATATTTAGAACATATATTTCTTTTTTCTTTATTTTTTGTAACCAATGTTATGCATGAATTAAGCCGATCTGAACGCCGCTTGCTGGACGCAATGCAAAAAGACACCACGCTCAGCCAAATCGACCTGGCGGAACTTTCCGGTAAGTCGAGAACTTCCATCTGGCGGTTGATCCGCGAATTCGAAGAGGCGGGTCTGATCGAAGGCAAGGTCGCCCTGCTTAATCCCAAGCAACTGGGCCTGCAGTTTCACGTGATGCTGTCAGTCAGCATGGTGAAACATACAGACCGCACCCGGCAGGAATTTGAAGCACACGTGCAATCCCTGCCCGAGGTGATGGAGTGCTACTCCGTTTCAGGTGACCGCGACTATGTGCTGCTGATCATTTCAAAGGACATGGAATCGTATAACACTTTTCTGAATACCCAGATTCTCGACCACCCCAGCGTTCACTCGGCCAGTTCCAGTTTTGCGCTGCGCAGGGTCAAGTACACCACCGCCCTGCCCCTTTAGGACACAGACATGAAAACGATTATTGAACCCTTTCGGATCAAATCCGTGGAACCCATCCGCATGACCACCCGCGAGGAGCGTGAGCAGTGCATCCGGGAGGCTTATTACAACCTGTTCACACTACAGTCAGACGACGTACTGATCGACCTGCTGACCGATTCAGGCACCTCCAGCATGAGCGCCCGGCAGTGGGGCGCGCTGATGACGGGTGATGAATCCTATGCTGGCAGCCCGTCTTTCTACCGCTTCAAATCGGCGGTGAAAAACCTGATGCCGTTCAAGTACCTGATCCCGACCCACCAGGGCCGGGCGGCCGAAAGCATCCTGTTCACTGTGGTTGCCAACGAAACCCACTCAATACCGAACAACACGCACTTCGACACCACCCGGGCCAACGTCGAATCCCAGGGTGCGGAAGCCGTGGACCTGGTGATCGAAGAAGGCCGCAACCCGGAAACGGAGCACCCCTTCAAGGGCAATATGGACATCGCCGCGCTGGAACGGTTTATCGAAGAACGGGGCGTAGAGAACATTCCGCTGTGCATGCTCACCATCACCAACAATTCAGGTGGCGGTCAGCCGGTCTCAATGGAAAACATTCGCCAGACACGCGAAGTCTGCGACCGGTATGGCATTCCGTTGTTTATCGACGCCTGCCGCTTCGCCGAGAACGCCTGGTTCATCAAGATGCGTGAACCCGGCTACCAGGATACGCCGGTCGTGGATATTGTCCGTGAGACGTTCTCCTATGCCGACGGCTGCACCATGAGCGCCAAGAAAGACGGCCTGGCCAATATCGGCGGCTGGCTGGCAATGAATAACGAAGAGTGGGCAGTGGAGTGTCGCAACCGGCTGATCCTGACCGAGGGTTTCTCCACCTACGGCGGCTTGTCCGGACGGGACCTGGAAGCGATTGCCGTGGGGCTGGAAGAAGTGGTCGATGAGGACTACCTGAACTACCGGATCGCATCGACGCAATATGTTGCCACGCATTTTGATGAGATCGGCGTGCCGATCATGAAACCGGCCGGCGGCCATGCCGTGTATATCGATGCCCGGCGGTTCCTGCCGCATATTCCACCGCTGCAGTACCCAGGCCAGTCACTGGCGGTTGAACTCTACAAGGAGGGCGGTATCCGGGGTTGCGAAATCGGCACGGCAATGTTCGGGTTACGCCCGGATGGCAAAGAGGAACCGGCGCACATGGACCTGGTCAGACTGGCCATACCCCGTCGCATGTACACCCAGGCCCACATGGACTATGTTATCGAAGTCGTGGACCAGGTTTTTACCAATCGCGAAAACCTTCGTGGCATGAAGTTCGTTCGCCAGCCCAAGGCACTGAGGCATTTCACCGGACGGTTCGATTACGTTGACCACTGACAGGAAATTCACCGTCATCGCGCACCGCGGCGCCTCGGGTTACCTGCCCGAGCACACGCTGGAGGGCGTTGCCATGGCGCACGCGATGGGCGTGGATTACATCGAGCAGGACGTGGTGCTGACCCGCGACAACGTGCTGATCGTGTTGCACGATTTGTACCTCGATGCCGTCACCGACGTTGCAGATCGGTTTCCCGACAGGCAACGCAGCGACGGCCGCCGTTATGCGATCGATTTCACGCTGGAGGAAATCCGCAGTCTCAGGGTTCACGAAAGGGTCGATTCCAGCGGTAATGCCGAGTTCCCCGGACGCTACCCACACGGGGATGCACTTTTTCGTATTCCCACGCTGGCGGAGGAAATCTCCCTTATCCAGGGCCTCAACCGTTCCAGCGGCCGGAATGTTGGCGTTTACATCGAGCCCAAATCCCCTGCCTGGCATCGCAGCGAGGGTCGTGACCTGGTCGGTGAACTGGTCAGCGTGCTAAACCACTTTGGCTATACCGGCCGCGAAGACCAGGCCTGCCTGCAGTCGTTCGACACGAAATTCCTGCAATATGCCCGGCACGAATTGCACAGTGACCTTAAACTGGTGCAATTGATTGGCGACAACAGCTGGGGCGAAAGCGATGTTGATTTTGATTTTATAAGAAGCCAGAAAGGTCTTGAAAGTATTGTAAATTTAGTGGATGGAATTGGACCCTGGTTACTGCAGGTAATGCACATCTCGAAGCAAAAAATTCCTGATATATCAGATTTGACTGCCCGTGCACAGCAACTGGGGCTGTTTGTTCACGCTTATACCTTGCGCGCAGACGAACTGCCCGCGGAAATCGGCGGCATCGGGAATGCAAGCCGATTCCTGCTGCACAACGTAGGGCTGGATGGTGTTTTTACCGACCATCCGGACCAGGTCATTCGCGCCCTGGTTTAGATAACAGGTCATAGGGTCGTCCGGCCCGGTCAAGCGGTTGCTGCCGCTTCCCCTGAAAATGCATGCTGACCCCGTAATGGTTGATCACCATGAATTCAATGTTCCAAAGGCCGGTACTGGCTGCCGTCACCGCCAGTCTCGCATTGGCCCTGAGCGGCTGCCTGTTCAACCGGGCCGCCGAAGTGAAAAGCCAGTTCTGCGATTTCGACGCCAATTTCAGCCTCCGTTTCGCCGATTCCGCAGCGGTGAGCTTTCATCACCCGGTGCTGCTGGACGAGGATGTACTTTGGCTCATCGCGTCCGAACCGACCGAGACGATGGTTTCGGGCAATGAGAAGCTCATGGTGTTCGTGATGGAAAAATCTGGCCCGGCTCCCGATCCTGTGGATGACATACGGGTTGAACTCAGCTTTTACTTGCTGGATGACGCTTACAAATTGGCGAGTATCCGGTTTGATCCGAAGCTCAACGCCATGCTGAATCCGAAAATCATGGACCAGTCAGCCATTGACGAAGGTTCCCGACTGATCTGCGAAACCGGCTACAGCCTGGCCTCCAGGAAAGTAGAGCTCGATCTTTCGGGGCAGTCACTGGACGAATTGCCTGGCCGCCAGGAAATCCTGGAACTGCTGGGTCCTCCCCTTGAGCAGGACCCGCTGTCCGGCAGTTTCACCTACGAATACCGCCTGAAAGGCAGCCACGATGACGGCCTGAACACCCGCTTCACGGTCTGGTTCGACGACTCCGGGGAGAAACTGGCGCGCATGGAGTCACGCTATTCACACTTTTACACGACCACCGATTTCCAGCAAAAGAAAATGCGTGTACAGCTGAACATGCTGGGGAGTTAGACTGTGGCGATGGCCAGACGTAAAACCAGAGTTCCCACTACCCGCCTGGGCCGCCTGGCGCGGATCGGTTTTGCCGCCGGGGAACTGGCGGTGGGTGGAGCAGCGGAGGGCATCAAGCGCCTGACCGGGGTGACGCCGGAGGACGCAGTCAACGTGTTCCTGACCGCCGCCAATGCCCAGAAGCTGGCCAAGCGCCTGGCCGGAATGCGAGGCGCTGCGATGAAAATGGGGCAGATCATGTCGATGGAAAGCGTCGATATCCTGCCGAAGGAATTCTCGGACGCCCTTGCAATCTTGCGCGATTCGGCCGACACCATGCCCGATTCACAGATTCGCCGGGTGATGGGCCAGGCTTATGGCAAAGGCTGGGAATACCTGTTCATAGACTTTGTTTATGAACCGATTGCAGCCGCTTCGATCGGCCAGGTTCACCGCGTTCAAACCCGGGACGGCAGGGACCTGGCTCTGAAAATCCAGTATCCCGGCGTGGCCAAGAGCATCAATAGCGATGTCGACAACATGGCGCTGTTTCTGCGCCTGGCTAATGTGCTGCCGGTTGATCTGGATGTTTCGGGAATCATCGCCGAAACCAAGCGCCAGTTGAAGCAGGAGGCCGACTATACCATCGAGGCCAACTACCTGCGCGATTACTATGAACTGGTCCGTGACGATGATCGTTTTATCGTGCCGAAAGTGCACGATGACCTGACTACCAGGCACATCCTGGCGATGGATTTTGTCGAAGGCGAGCCGCTGGAAACACTGGGCGAGGAAGGTGTTTCCCAGGCGCTGCGGGACCGCGTCGGCAAACGTCTGGAGGAATTGATGTTCCGGGAATTGTTCGAATTCCGCACCATGCAGACCGACCCGAATTTCGCCAATTACCTGTACCGACCCGAGGACGGGCGAATCGTGCTGCTGGATTTTGGTTCGACCATTACCTTCGAAAAGGAATTCACCGAAAAGTACCGGAAAATCTCCCGGGCATTGATCGAGGAGGACGACTTTGCGGTGCGGCAATACGCCGAAGAAATCGGTTACATGGACCCGGACAACAGCCCGGCACACGCCGAACGCCTGCTGGACATGATCCGCCTGGTTTGCGAGCCGATCCGGCAGGGGGGAGTGTACGATTTTGCGGCATCGGACATGACAACACGGGCGCGCGACGCCGGCCTGGAATTGGCCTGGAAAAGTCGCGGGGAACTCAAAACTCCGCCCCCCGAAACCGTGTTCCTGCACCGCAAACTGGTCGGCTCATACTTGTTGTGCACCCGGCTCAAGGCGCGGGTGAACGTCCAGCAACTGATCGCCGAACACCTGTAAAACCATTCAGCGCTGCTGGCTCTCCGGCAGAATCGGCTTCTGCCCTTTAGGGATCGGCGATACGTAGGGGTTTTTTTCCATTTCTTCGTCGAACACCGCTTTCGCCGCCACCCGCAGGTCTTCATCGAGCAGGAAATCCAGCGCCGTCAAGGCCAGCACTTTGGCGGCTACCACTGCGCCCCGCGATGCATTGGGACGCCCATGGCTGGCCGCGGTGGCCCAACTGTGCCACGGAAGATCGGTGCCCGCGGTCGCCACGTAAATACTCACCCCGGGCGCCAGCCGCGTGACCTCGGCAACATCCGTGGACCCGCCTGAAACCGGCTGAACATCATCAGCCAGCGGGCTGACCTGTGTCGGGTATCCCAGGGGTTCTATGTCCAGGTTTTTCTGCAGGTCGCGCGCAAAAGCGTGGTCGTCCTCGCTGAACTCCGGCGCGCCGACATATTCCAGGTTGGCCTGGGCGGCCTCCTGCAGCGGGCGGTTCAGTAGCAGTTCGTGTACGCCGGTGATCAACGTGACCTTGTGCGTGGTTTGCGTGGCCATGGCAGCGGCCTCGGCAATCTGCAGCATCCATTCATAATTTTTCAGAACTTTCGGACGATTGTCGTCGCGCACGTAATACCAGTCCTTCGCGTAGGCCGGCACCACGTTGGGGGCTTCGCCACCGTCAGGAATGACATAGTGAATGCGTGCACTGGGTTCGATATGCTCGCGCATCATGTTCACCGCGTGGTTCATGATCTCCACCGCATCCAGCGCGCTGCGGCCATTCCAGGGGTCATGCGCGCCGTGGGCTGCGCGGCCAAAGAACTCCACCTGGAAATTGTTCATCGCCTGGCCGGTGTCGTTCGATACCTCGGTCAGGTAGAACGGGTGCCAGTCGAGCGTCACATCGATGCCATCGAATACTCCAGCATTCGCCATGTAGACCTTGCCGACCACGGTTTCCTCGGCCGGGCTGCCGAACAGCCTGACCGTGCCGGGGATGTCGAACTGCTCCATCGTCCGTTTGAGTGCAATGGCCGCTCCTACCGACCCGGCACCGAACAGGTTGTGTCCGCAGCCCTGTCCATGCGGGTGACCGTCTTCCCGGGCTTGCTCGGTCGGCACTGGCGCATTGCCGATGTTGGGCAAGGCGTCATACTCAGCAAGGATACCGATGACCGGCCCGCCCTGCCCCCAACTGGCGACGAAGGCCGTCGGCATATCGGCGACACCGCGCTCAACACTAAAGCCTTCTTTTTCCAGTACGTCCGCCAACAACTTCGCGGAACGGGTTTCTTCCAGTGCGATTTCTGAGAAATTCCATAATTCCATGGACAGGCTCTGGATGATCGGCTGCAGGTCATCGACCTTTTCGATGGCGACCTGTTTCTCGAGTCCCACATCAGCGATCGCAACCACCGGCTGCAGGGAAAGAACTATCAAGCCGGTAACGGCAATGAACAACTTGATGGATTGAGTCATAATTTATCCCTGTTTGCGCCGGCGCCGACCCGCGCGGCCTCGTCTTCCTTTGGGGCCGCCCCGCGCGGCGCCCGGATCCGGTGGCGGCGGCAGGTCCGGCAGTTTGTCCTGCGATTCAAGGCCCGACATGATCACCGCCCGCATCGCCTCGTCAATGGCCGGGTCGGTCTCGAACGGCTGGTAGGCGGCCAGGCGCTGCTCGACCTGCTCACAGGCGCGTTCCAGCAAGCTGGGCATCGCCGATTCATCAGCCGTATCCCGGGTGGTGCGGTCAATGACCGGATCGGTCAGATAAAGCTCCTGCGGCCAGTGCTCCAGCGTCTGTTCTGCTGTAATAAGGTGGCCTTCATGAATCAGGTGATCCACCAGGTGATCACTGGGCAAGTCATCGAGTACCTTTATCTCGCGGCAAAAGTGCAGCGCCTGTCCGCAGACTTCATTATCGAACACCAGCTTTGGCAGGCTGAAGGTCAGCACAAAATCCAGCATGCCGGGCCCAGCAACCGAATTAACCCCGGCCAGCGCCGCCAGCAGGGCGCTGCTGAACGATTCACCACCAGCCTGTGCATCCAGTTCCTTGCCGTCGCTCAGGGCCATGTAGGCCTGCGAAGGCAGCCCGAGGTACTTGGCGATGGCCACGTAGGCCACATCCAGGTGCTGCGCCTCGATCGCCGCCATCGGTGAACTGGCGGCCTTCATGTGGAAAGTTGCCGGAGCCCCACCAAACAGCACCGGATGCCCCGGACGCAGGATTTGGGCCATGGTCAAGCCAGTCAGCACATCGACGCAATGGAACACCAGCGCCCCGACCAGTGTGACCGGGGCAATCAGCCCCATCAGCGTAACCGGGACAATCTCGACCGGAATTCCGGCATCCACGCAGTCCAGCAGGTTCTGGCAGGAGTCTTCACCGAAACGGAAATTGCCGGTTGCGGTGATGGTGAAAATGGACATCGGCTTCGCGGCCAGTTCCGCTTCATCCGCGCGGAACATCCGCAGCAGCTGAACCAGTCGCGGAATTCCGTCTTCGCTGAAAGCACCCGATGCGACGGGCCTTTTCGAGTTGACCAGTGACATGTACAGGCGCCAGGCGTCGGACACCTGCGGCTCGATGTCCTTGTTGGTGGAAAATGCCGTGGCCAGGTAACCCAGGTTGCTCAAGCCATCCGCCAGCCGGACGTATTCCACGAAGTCTTTCGAGTCAGCCAGGCGGGTCTGGCCGGTGCGGTGATCGAGGATTTTCAGGCCACTGGAACCCGGCACGAAATTGACGTTGTACCCTCCCAATTCCGCGTGCGGCTGACCGTCGCGGTCGAACAGCGTGAACGATGCGGGTGCGGTTTCAATCGCATTTTCCACCACGTCGTGTGGAAAAAAGATGCGTTCACCACTCGCGTCGGATTTCAATCCCTGGTCCAGCAGGCGTTGACGCATTTTGGCGCCGCGGATTTCCATGCCCTTTTCCGCCATGATCCGCTTGGCTTCGTCCAGAATCCTGACAATCAGTTCTTCGCTGAGCACATTCAATGTTGGCCGCATAAATTCATTCCTGTGGTTAAATACCGGAACCATGCAAAACAGGTCGCGAAATCATAACAGCAGGCAGGCCCGAAATACGACTCTCACCGTTATTTTGTTGGGTTTTGTGATGGTTTTGGCCCTGCCCGCCTGCGCCACCGCCCCGCCGCCGGACTCGGCCGACAATTTCTGGGACGGCTATTCAACAGTCGCCATCACTCCGGGCGGCCGCATCGCGGCGGCCGCGAACCGGCATGTCATCGTATTGTTCGATATCGTCGAGCAGCGACAGGTCGGCTGGTTCTGGGCGGTAGACGCGAAAGGCAAAAGCTTCACCCTGCCGCGCTCCGGCCTGGGCGACACGCTGGAATTCATCGACGATCATCACCTCATCACCACCGGCATGGGCGGAATCGCCACGGTTTGGGATATCAGAACCGGCCAAAAAACGCGGCAGATCGACG
>JAOUCS010000169.1 GCA_029859645.1 Lysobacterales bacterium
ACGGGTGGAGCGGGTCAGCCTGCGGACCACGGCATTGCGCGACCTGGAGGGCAAGCTGCACTTCATTCCTAACGGGGAGATCAAGTCGGTCACCAATCGCTCTTACGAATGGGCGCAGATCGTTTTCGACATTCGAGTGTCGTACCGGGAGAGCGCCGACCGCGTTATGGAGGAAATCATGACCGTCGCCAGGGAGGTTTGTGCTGATCCCGATTACGGCGACGCCATCATGAGCGAACCGGAGATGTTTGGCGTGGACCGGTTTGGAGATTTCGGATTCCACATCAAGTGCATCCTGAAAACTTCACCCGGCGAGCAGTATCGCGTCAGGCGGGAAGTCCTGCGGCGCATCAAAAACCGCTTCGACGAACTGGGCATCGAGATACCTGCGGCTCGCGCGGCGGCCATTTCGGGTCAATAAGGCTGTGCTTCTCAGAAGAGCGAAGTTAATGAGCGACACGAACAGAAAAGAACCAATGACTTGCCCGAGGCCATACTGCAGCCGCTCTTTTCGCTGGGAAAAACTTCGATTTCCTCGTCTTGCGTTACTGGTGGTAGTGTTTTCACTCCCCTGCCAGACCGGCCTGAATTACATGCACAGAAACGGATAACCATCATGAATCTCAAACTCCTCATCGCCTCGCTTGTTCCACTCCTGTTATCCACCGGATCAGTATTCGCGGACGACCTGCCCGAGATACGTATCGTCTCTTCCGGCATGGAAGTTATCGAGATGTACGAAAACCTGGACTATTGGGGAAAACTCGAGCCGCAGGAAATAGTCTCCGTTCCGCCTCTGCTGGTCGTTGCGACCACTCCGCAATGGCGCAAAGACGCCGCGGCCATGACAGTGGCGGACAAAAAGGAGCTTTTCTACCGTTCGCTGCTGCCACTGGTGCTGTATGCCAATGAAGCGATAGAGTCGAAGCGCGCACGCCTGCAGGAAATCGTGAAGTCCCTTGGTGCCGGACAGGTTACAGATGAGGCATCGGCGGGTTTCCTGCTTGATCTCGGAATTCGCTACAAGCTCATTTCGAGCGAGGGCGATCAGGAACCGGTTCTGCCGCAAGGCGAATCGCTCACTGCCTTGGTGAACGGCTTGCTGTCACGTGTCGATACGATCCCGGCATCGCTCGCCCTCGGCCAGGGCGCTTACGAAAGTGGCTATGGCACGTCCCGTTTCGCGCTCGAAGGCCATTCCTATTTCGGCCAGTGGACCTACGGCGGCAAGGGCATGGCGCCAAAGGAGAAACGGGCCAGCAAGGGTGACTACGGCGTCGCGGCCTATGCCTGGCCGCTGGATTCCGTCCACTCCTACATGATGAACCTGAACACTCATCGGGCTTATTCCGAATTGAGGGCAAGGCGTGCCCAATTGCGGGCCGCAGGTAAGCCAGTGACCGGGATGGCGCTGGCGGAAACCCTGACGCACTACTCGGAACGGGGCGAAGAGTACGTAAAAACCCTGACCGGCATGATGCGGGTGAACGAGTTGTACGCCGCGGATCAGGCAGCGCTGCGCCATGAGGAACCAGTCCTGATCGTCGATGCCTTTGACGAAGAACACGCCGAAGCCGTATCCCGGGAACTTTCGGAGCTGCGTTCCTCCGGTAAACTGGCCGATCTGATCTTGAGCATGGGCGTCCGTTACGGCCATGCAGAAAGTGGGAAATGACTCGAAAATGCCAGGCTACCTCAAGCATAAATAACGCGGTAAAGAAAAAGCCCGGCAATATGCCGGGCTTTTCTTGAAATGAATCTTGATTTCTCAGGGCGTGTACCAGATCGGCGAAGTATAGGCCCGGTCCTGTACTTCCATCGGGGAGCCGGCTGGCATATCTAAATTGAAGAATTTCGCATCGTAGGCTGTCCAGCGCGGCGTTGGTATTTCTATCACTCGTACGTAGTAAAACGCTGGCTGCGATGGATCAAAATCCGGATCGATCCAGTGCGCGACCAGCAGCGGTTCGCCGCTGGTGTTCGTGTAACTGGCATCAGAAATATTGACTGTATTCTCGACCGGCGTGTTGCAGATGCCGTCCTCGCCAATAATCCTGCCGTCGGATACCGCGACATCATAGACTCTTTCGTGAGTCTCGCCCTTTGCGTCGAGCCAACCCTTGATTACCTGTATTCTATCCAGGTTTGCGCCATCGGGGTCACGCAGCGCACGAACCATAAACGAGGGTGCCTTGCCTTCTGGCGCATTCGACAAATCGCCGCCCATGGGCACTCCCCGCTTGTATCCTTCCCGGGCGAAATCCGGACGGTGCACTTCGTCGGCCTCGAAATCCCAACCGCCGAATACACGAACAACCAAACGAGTGCCTGTTGTTGCGAAGGTTTCCTTGCGTGCCATTGCATCCCAAATGGACTCGCGTGTATTTTCACGCGCCCACACGCCAGCAAGACCTGCAGCGCCGACATCAACCTCCATAATGGAAAGTCCGGGTGTATCCGAGGCGATCAGCGGGTGCTCGTAGCGGGTCGCACTGGGCTCCACAAAGCTCGCTTTGCTGAAATTATTTTCCTCGCGCGTGGTCGGCATGGCCGTGTGGCTGTCTGTGCTGCCGATCATGCCAAATTTAAACGGGTTGCTACCCAGCTTTTTTTCCTGGCGAAGCCCTTCTTTCAGGGCAGAGCGGGCATATTCTTTTGGTAACATGTCCGGTGTTTTTGCTGACGAACCGTTGAGATTTCCTGCGTCCATCGTCTCGAAATCTGCAAATGCGTCGTCAGGTGATAGTAGCGGATGCGCTTCGCCATCGCCTTTCATCTGGGTTACTTCCACGAGACTTTCAAATTGCATACGCCGGTCGGCGTACTCCTTGGTAAGTTTTTTGCCGCTGTAGGTCTTGACATCGAACATCAGGCCGTTGGACAGGTTGCCGTTGTGCGGGATCGACATCACTGAGCCGCCGGTCTTTTCCTGGTAGCGCTCGAGATAATCCCAGAGATCCTCTGCATCAACTGAATCGTACTGGGAAAACGGCAGAACCTTACCAGCACGGTCAGCGTCATCGCGGAAAATGACCACGCGATGCATGTTGTTGCCCTTAGGGTGCGAGGTCCACTCGAAGCCGATGAAGGCTGTGAAAACGCCAGGTTGATTTTCCCGGTCCGCGTTTTCGACAACGTTCGCCCAGACCGATTTCATCATACGGGGCTCATTGATCTGATCGGTGCTCCCGCCTCGAAGCCACTCGAGAAACGCATCGTAGCCCTTACCGGCCTTTACCATATCGTGCCACTTTTTACCCGTCTTGTTGGCAAGAAGTATTGGGTCGGAACGGCGGATGAAATCAGCCATGCCCAGATTTTCCGCATGATCCGCGACCACGACGAAGTCGAGTGGTCGATTGAGTTTGACTCGCCACCCGGTGTTGCTGGTCACCTCGCCCCCCTTGGAAATGCGATAAGCCGCTTCCGGCCCAAGTGAAGTTCCGATCATGCCCGCGTCGGTCGACCAGTTGGTATGCAGATGCGTGTCTCCGAAAAATGGCCGGTTCGGAAAATTGTCGTCAAAGTATGGCGAGTATTCCTTTTTTGGGCTTACGATGTTCTCGTCGACAGGGTGATAATCCTGTGCAACCACTGACAGGGGAAACAAGAACAGAAGAGTCAGAATTAACGAAAATAACGCATTGCGATGTGCCATTCGTAATTTCCTTCTTGATTGCAAGCTTAGTCTTTACTTCTAACGGTCCTGGTTGAGCTTTTCAAAATCACCCGGTCTCCAACTACCGTCAAAAAACGGCTGAGTAGGGCTGTAAAGTCGCAACAAGGTAAACCAGCCCTTACCGGGTACGGTCCGGAGATAATTTGATTCCGGGGCGCCTTCAGGAAGTTCGGGACCAAAATAGAGATCCACTGAGCCGTCTTTGTTCTTTTTCAGCTTATCTAAAGAACCGATGGAGGGAAACGGCTGACCATTTTGTAACCCGGAGGCGTTGTAACCATCATAAAGAGTAACCGACCAGAAATTGGCTGCGGGAACTCCCGGTGGAAGATGCAATTTATAGGATGACCCGCCGGACAGGTGGTTGCCGTCGGCATCGCGATAGGAGAAGGGATACTTGGATCCTTTACCCACCATGTTCATCACCATTGCCGGGCTGATTGAATAACCGATTTTGAACATTCCCATCCGGGCGTCAATATCGAGGTAGGTATCCTGTTTAAACTCTACATCCAGAACGTTGAGTACATTGTGCCACTGTCGATCCGGCCAGTATTTGGTATTGGGTAATTTATCCCCGTGGCGTATGGCCTGGGCCATTTTCATGCCGACCTCGGCACCCGCTGTCAAAATCTCCTTCATACGAGGGTCGGGGTTGAAGGGTTGACCTTTGACGATACCCAAAGATGCCATCATTCCGCGCATGGACCAATCTTCCGGCCCGACATACTCGTTGTTGACGAAATCAGCCAGCCCTTCAAAGTAGCTGTAGTCCTGGGGGTAAAGCATGTTTGCAGGTTGGCCGCTGCCATTGGGGAAAATCATTTCCGGGGGGTTATCCGCCATGGCCAAAGGATAGATGCGGGTTTGTTCCATAAGCGCCACCCCTTCTTTGGTTCCTCCATCCTCGTCCCGGAAGGCACGCCAGAACACGAAAACGTTGTATGTCGAACTCTTAAAAGTGAAATAGCCTTTCGGCACATCGCCTTCAAAGTCCGGCGGTAATATCAGGTATTTTCCGCCTTCACCCTTGTCCGGACCTACAAATCCGACATCGGTAAGGGGGCGGTGCCAGAAGTCGTCAAGTATTCCCTGAAGCTTCGGTGGCACTTCGATCACGGTAGGTCCATCTTTCTGCAGATCCAGGTAGCCCATACCGTAGATCACGTCGGAGTTCGGTGTGCTGACGATAGTCTCCGCACTTAGCCGATCCTTCCAGATTGGAAAGACGTTCGACCCCTCGCCGAACTGTGCTTCAGACCCCTTTTTCATGGCCCATAAAGCAGTAGCCGGCAGTGACCAGATAACCACTTGCGAGGCGCGTTGAAACAGCAGTTCGTCATACAGACGATCTGTCGATTCCTGTGTGGGGTAATTTTCCGGGAACGGTAAAGATCGAAGGTCATTCCAATTTTCGTCAGCGGCATGCACTGGCAATGTCATCAGTGCGATGAGCGTCACCATCAAAGTTTGCGTAAAGTGGGGTTTAATTCTCATTGTCACTGTCCTTTTCCTGTTCCAAAAAGCACACTCAACGCTGATCAATACACTGTATTGAGAGATATGGCGTTACGTATACGTACATCATCGACGGATCGGCGTTCGAGACAACCGGCGATAGTTTAGCAAATTACATCAGCAACGGTTATTGGCCCAAAGGCCTATATATTTCGGGCAGGCCTGTCGTTAAACTTGATACCTCTGACCATAAAAACAGCATGTTAGCACTACTTTTTCAAAAGCAAGGAACCTTGAAATCAAGGAGGTAGAATGTTGAAGAATATCGGTTCTTTCAGCAATTTCTCTGGCCTGACGATGTTGGCTTTAGCATTGATTCTGTCCCTGCCGATGGTGGCCCAGGCTGGCGATGGTAAAGATCAGGATTCGACCGACAACAGCGGCGAAAACACGACTGAACAGGCAGAAAATTCGGCTGACAGTGTTGAAGAAGTCGATACCAATGACCCGACTGCCTCCGCCTGGTCTTATGCCCTGGGCATGGAGTTTTACGACTGGAAGGAAGACGAAGTCGCCCCCGGCCAAACTCGCCCGACCGGTAATGACAATACCCTTCAGGCCCGTAT
This sequence comes from Lysobacterales bacterium, assembly GCA_029859645.1. Lineage (GTDB taxonomy): Bacteria > Pseudomonadota > Gammaproteobacteria > Xanthomonadales > SZUA-36 > JAHEFT01. The sequence goes on from JAOUCS010000169.1 coordinate 5,764, forward strand.
CGTGGCGCCATTGGCCAAAGGCACACTGGGGTTGCCCATACCCTCCCTGGTGCGCTTTACCTACCGCAATATCGAAGCGCCGGGCGGCACCAGCGCAAGCGGCAATGCAGATTTGCTGTGGCTGTTAATGCCCAAAGACTGGGGGACAGGGCGATTCGGTATTGGCCCGGTGGTCAATTTTCCAGCCGATGAGAAACAATTTGGTGCCGACGTATGGCGCTTTGGCCTGGGCTCAATCGTGATTCAGAATAGCCTGGAAGGCAAGTTGCTGTGGGGCGTGCTGGTGCAGCAGGTATGGGGTAAGACCAAGGCCAACAGCGATTCAGTCTACGCTTCACCCATCGCGATCCAACCCTTTGCGGTCTATTCGATCAGTGACAAATGGTATATCAGCAACGGCGAATCACCCTGGGCATACAATTGGCAAGCCAAGGAGTGGCTGATCCCTATGCGCGTTCGAGT
>JAOUCS010000170.1 GCA_029859645.1 Lysobacterales bacterium
TTCGCACAAAGAAGGCGGCGGAATCGTGGTCAGTTCATTCCTGCCCTGATTTCGCTTAATATCAGATTTTTAAACCGTGAATATGCAATGAACCTGGGGGATTTGACACCTGCACCTGAGCTTTACGGGTTCTGCCTTGCCCTCCACCTGCTCGGATTGCTGCTTGCCTTTTTGACGGCCCCCTGGCGACAACTGCTGACACATCTCGAACGCCAGAGCGCACTGGGGCTGGCCATTGCCACACTGCCATTGCTTTGGTCAATGAGTCCGGGCCTGCCGGGCGGGGTTGGTTTTCAGCTACTGGGAATGACCACGGTTACACTGATATTCGGATGGCAGCTGGCCGTTATTGCAGGTACGATCGCCGGACTGGTCATGCTGATTGTGGGCACCTGGCCGGCGGAAGCCCTGCCGGTGAACCTGGCGCTGGTGGTGCTGGTGCCTGTTGTCGTCACCATGGCCGTTCTGGCGATGGCCAACCTGCTGCGACGCACCAATCTTTTTGTGTATATGCTTGGCGTGGGCTTTTTTGGCAGTATGCTGGCCTTGATGGCCTCTCTCTGGGTGGGCACGTTGATACTGGATCCGCAACTGGACCATGCGCTGGTATTGCTGCTGACTTTTCCTGAAGGGTTTCTGAACGGGGCGTTGATCAGCGCATTGACGGTGTTTTATCCGGACATCGTCAAGACCTATGATGACATTCGCTACCTGGGCAAGCGACCATGAAATTCTGTAATGGCGGCTGGTAATTACATGCTATCTTGTTGTCAGTGACAGTTTCCTCTCTCCAAATTGCCGTTATCGGCGCGGGCATCAACGGTCTGGTCGCTGCGAATTACCTGCAACGGGCCGGCCACCAGGTAACCATGCTCGAACGTAGCGACCGGGTTGGCGGCGCATGCGTATCGGAATTTGCCACCATCGATGGCATTCGGCAGGACTATGCGTTAGGCGCTTCGACACTCGGATTGATGCAGGATTTCGTCTGGCAGGAAACTGGCCTGTCAGACCGGCTTGAAATCTGGGCGACCCCGCATCCGGACCTGGTGTTCTTCCCGGGTCAGAAGCAGCCAACACAGCTCTACGCTGACGCATCGGATTTAGCCCGCGAGTATGCCGAAAAGTGGGGCGAACACGGGGACGTAGCAGCCTATGTCACCGATGAAGACCGGGTTGTGCGCTTCCTGCAAGCGGGGTATCGGGCTGGCCGGCCACCCACAGTGGATGACGCTGTTGCGGCGCTGGGCGTCGACCTGGCCTCGCTGTGGATCACCGGAAGCGCCCGGCAGCTCCTCGATCACTATTTCACGTCCGAACGCACCAAGGTGCATATTGCCATGGACGTTTCGGAAAGCGGCCCGGTATCGGTTGATGAGCCCTACTCCGCCTTCATTATTCCGATGATGTCCTCCGGATCTGTTTTCGGTGGCAGCTACGGTTTTGTAAAGGGCGGTATCTGGCAAATCACCCGCGAATTGGGGCGAATCAACCAGCAACTGGGCGTGAATCTCGAATTGTCTTGCGCTGTGCACGAGGTGGACCCGGGCAACTGCACGGTTCGTTATGAAAATTCAGATGGTGACCGGTTGCTTCGTCCAGACCATATCGTTTTTGCGACCGACCCGCAATCAGCCGCACGCCTCACCGGCGATACGAAGTTAATCGGCCATACTGACGGCCAAAAAATCCTGGGCACTTCAGGCAAGCTCAACCTCATGTTTCGCAAGCCGGTACAGTGGAAAAAGGGCACGGACAAGCCGGAAGCCGACACGGCGTTCCGCTATTTCTTTGCCACCGATACCCTGGCGGATTTCGAGCGGTCAACCTTTGCAGTCATCGATGGGGAGGATTTCACCCCCGGTTACTTCCAGGTCTATTGCGAAGGCGCATCCATGCGCCGGATGGGCCTGGACGAACCCTTTGACCGGCTCGCTGTATTTTTCAAGAACCTCGGGCTCGGTGCACAGGGCGCCGAACTCCCAGCGGTAGAGGCCGAAGTGAAAGAAATTATTTTGCGCCATATCGCCAACCCGGAGGATTGCGCCTGGAGCCGGCTTCTCACGCCCACTGACCTGCAGCAGACTTTTGGCTTTCCGGGGGGCAACATCGAACACACCATGTTGGTTGCAGGGCAATGCTATTTCGACCGTAATTACGCCAGCGATCCACAACAACGTTTCTACCAGCTCGGCGAATTTGAGAATATGTCCATTTGTGGATCCGGCACTTACCCTTGCGGCTCGGTGGCCGGCACACCGGCCTACATGTGCGTCAAGGAGCTACTGCCCAGGTTACGCTGATCGCAACACTGGCCGCCATGGTGCCGGCTGTATCGTCAGCGGGCGGCACACTGGTCAAGAACCCAATTTTTAATATCATTGAATTCATCAGAACCGGCATGCTCGGGGCGTTGATAAAACCAACCGATGACCGCCATTGCGCGCACCAGCAGAAAATCTGAAAGCAGGGATACATCCTGCAGCGTCAGGTCGCGATGCAGGCAATAACCATCGATCAAAGCCTCCTGCAATTCCCTGAAGTCAGGACAGAGCGTGCATTCAGTCAGCAGTGACGCGATATCGTACAGGTGCCAGCCGTACGCACAATCATCGAAATCAATGACGGCGAGCTGGTTTCCGTCGTAAATGATGTTGTCGGGCGTGAAATCAGCATGGATCAAGCTGAATCTATCCGCTTTTTCGCCATATGTTTCGAGCGATTCACGCAGGCTGTGACGTACACGCAGCAACAACGCCCTCTCAGACCCGTTCAGTTCCGGATGCTCCCAGAATGGGCCCCAGAATGGGGCCTCGCCCAGCAGGTTTTCAACACCCAGCCTCCGGCGGACGAAGCCAGGCGGCGCCTGCCAACGGGCTGACTGGTTGTGCAATGCAGCGGCAATCTCACCGAATCTGCGGAACATGCGCTGACGCTCTGATACTTCGGTGCACGACTCGAGAAAATTGCCCAGCGGCTCACCCTCAAGCCAAACTGTCATACCTGCAAAGCGCTGTTCATTGACGCCCGGTATGTCGATGAGCGTGAAGTGGCCCCCCTGGCAGGCCTCGAGTGAGGCCGGAACGGGCACGCCGGTCTCCTTCAGCGCATCCACCCACAGCCGCTCCGACTCGAGTTCCTCGTTGGAGTTATATCCTGGCCGATGCAACCTGAGCACATAACGCGCACCGCCGGCCCGGTCGGTGACCCGAAAGGTCACGTTTTCCGACTGCATGATGGGCTCGATATCAATAGCATCGACCGGAAAGTGCTGCACGGCGATCCATGCGGCTTCCATGAATTCGCTTGCGGGCAGCACTCTGTCACCGGTATTCATGCCGGCTTACGCATGCAATTCCTCCATGCATTCGTCAAATGCAACGAGGAACCCTTCCGCATCGGCGTGAGAAAACACCAGTGGTGGCCTGATCTTCAGCACGTTTTCATACTTGCCGGAATACGAAACCAGGAATCCTTTTTCTTTCAGGCGATCGGATAAATACAGGGCCAAATCCCTGTCCGGTTCCTTGCTGAGACTGTCCCGGACCATTTCCACGCTGAGAAAAAGACCCAGACCTCGGGCGTCGCCGACCTCCTCATACCTGTCGAGCCGATCCCGCAGGCCGTTCAACAGCCGGGCGCCAACTTCAGCCGAATTCCGGAGAAGATCCAGGCGTTCGATTTCATCCAGCACAGCCATTCCGACAGCCGCCTGTAATGGAGTCGCCGCGCATGTATTAAAATAATCCTTGTCAGAACGAAATTTATCGATGTAGTCCTTTTTGGTTGCCGTCGCTCCAAGCGGAAGACCGTTACCCATCGGTTTGCCCGTCACCACGATGTCTGGTCGAAAATCCAGGCACTCGTACCCCCACCACAGACCCGTGCGCCCGTAGCCAGACTGCACTTCATCAGCGATCACCAAGCCACCTTCCCGGTGCACCAATTCCGTGACCTTGTGCATGAAGCCTGTCGGAACGACCGGTACGCCCTCGTTGGCAAAGATCGAACAGATGATCAGGGCGGCAAAGCCCGGACCGTCTGAATTCAAACTGTTGATGGCTGCGGCGACTCGCTGCAGATACGCGTCGCATAATTCTTCATCACTCAATCCTTCTTTAAGAGGCCTGTAACGTTCCGGAAACGGAAAACTCCGGACCTCACCCGACCTGCTGGGTGAGAGACCGACATAGCTCATTGAATCGACCACCTCGCTGTTGCCGTGGTAGGCGGCATCGGTGCAAACCAGGCCCCGTTTTCGCGTGATCAGGCGAGCGATCTGAATGGCCACCTCGTTGGCCTCGGTACCGCTGCAACTGAACACCACGCTCTCGATCCCATCATGGTTGAGCGCGGTCAACCTTTCGGCGAAGGTCACGATACCCCGGTGAAGGTAGCGACTGTGGGTGTTCAGGGTTGCCTGTTGCTCCGCCATGGCTTTAACGACCGCTGGATTGGCATGCCCTACGGCAGGGACGTTATTGTACATATCGACGTAGCGACGCCCATCGGCGTCGAACAGGTAGGCCCCCTCACCCCGCACGATCTCGAGGGGTTCATCGTAAAAAAGCTCAGCGCCCGAACCCAGCGCACGTTCCCTCCGATTACGCAACGAGTCTTTCGTCATGATGGCCATTCCTCCTGAAGCCTGTGAGAGTATTGTTTGACCCGAAGTATAAATCACCACTTGCATCGTTTGCGGATGATCATTTTGAAGGTGTATGGTTTGCAGACCCAGGTTCGGCAACAACATGAAAATATGAGCAGCCCCGTTCACAGCGGGTTAAAAAAACACCAGATTTCGGTTTCGACCGTTGTTTTCATGATCTTCTGTCTTTGCGCTGCCGGCGCCTACGGCATCGAGGACATGATTCCGCAGGCCGGCCCCGGACTCACGCTCGTCATGTTGATGGTACTGCCTTTCCTGTGGAGCACGCCGATGGGCCTGGTGGCTTCGGAGCTTGGGTCAGCGATTCCTGAAGAAGGGGGATTCTACAAATGGGTTCAGCGCGCCTGCGGCGAGTTCTGGGGTTTCCAGGCAGGCTGGTGGCGAACCGTTTCGATTTATGTCGACAACACCATCTACGTTGTATTGGCCGGCTCGTATTTTTCCTCCGTTGTTCAGCTCAGCCCGCTGCAGGAGTATGCCTTCAAGGCTTCGATGATCATTGTTTTCACATACATCAACATTCGAGGCATCAAGGACGTTGGGTTCGCAAGCACCGCGATTTCCATGCTCGTCATGCTTGCCTTCGCATTGGTGGCCGTGATCGGATTCGCGACCTGGCAGAGCAATCCGTTTGAACCTTTTGTGCCGCCGGACCAGTCATTGGTTCAAAGTATCGGCACCGGCATTGCCATTGGCATCTGGATGTACTCCGGCTATGAGTCGATGTCGACCATGGCAGGCGAGATCCAGAATCCGCAAGTGATTCCAAAAGCCACATTAATCACGGTCCCCCTGATCATGGCGGTGTATATCCTCCCCACGATGGGCGGGCTTGCATCACTCGGGTCCTGGGATCAATGGGCATCAGAAGGCGGCTTATCCTACAGTGATGTCGTCGCAAGCCACTTCCCCACGCTCGGGATCCTCTTCGTGCTGGTTGCGGTGCTGGCGAACTTCTCGGTCTTCAACACCTACATCGCGTCCGGCTCGCGAGGCTTTTTCGCCCTCGCAGAAGACAACCTTGCACCGCGCGCACTCGTCAAATGCAGCAAGGACCGGGGTGTACCCTACATCGCGGTCCTGTCGCTGGGTGCATTCAGCCTTATCGCCTGCACCTTCCCATTCGAAGTCATCGTGGTGGTGGACGTGATGCTTTTCGTGTCCGCTTACGTGCTGATCTTTATTTCTGCCTGCATCTTGCGCGTCAAGGAGCCGGACCTGGAAAGGCCCTTCAGGATACCGCTCGGAACGAAGGGTTTGATCATGATGTGTATTCCACCCATCACCATCGCTCTGCTTGCCCTGTTCATCAGCGGTACCGATTACTTCCTGGGTGGCATGCTCGCCCTGTTTAGCGGTCCGGTTGCGTATTTTATCTTCAGGAGAAAGTACGGCGGTCTGTCGAAGAAGGATTCTGTGCTACATCCGGCAAATCCGGTAACCCGGTTGGCCATGGGCGACACAAAAAGAATGGCATGGATGTCTGGTTTGCTGACGATAGCCGGAATCGTCGCACTTTTTTTCCTGCCCTGGTACGACA
>JAOUCS010000060.1 GCA_029859645.1 Lysobacterales bacterium
AAACGACCTACGTCCCGATCGAAAACATCACTATCAACCGGCGGGCGTCCGCGACTATTGCGGTCATCGGCAACCCCAATTCCGGCAAAAGCACCCTGTTCAATCGCCTGACCGGCCTGCGCCAGACCACCGGCAATTACCCGGGCGTCACCGTCGAGAAGCACTCCGGCACCGTGCAACTGAACGACAGTGCACTGGAACTGGTGGACTTGCCCGGGATTTACTGCCTGGGTGGTTTTTCGGCGGATGAGCGGATCGCGGTCGATGTCATCCTCGGACGGGTTGCAGGCACGCCCAGCCCCGACGGGCTGCTGGTCGTGCTGGATGCAACTCACCTGTACCAGGGGCTCTACCTGCTTCAGCAGTTGATGGAAATGCAATTACCGATGGTCGTGGCCATGACGATGACCGACGTAGCGACATCCAGCGGCATCGACATCTCCATTGAAGTCCTGCAGCGCCACCTGGGCGGCATCAAGATCTATCCCGTGGTCGCAACCACCGGCCGGGGCCTGGATCATCTGAAAACAGCCCTGGAAACCATCACCGCAGCGGCCCACCCTGACATACCCGAGTCCTGGCCGGAATTGAGCAGTACCGCGAATGAACTGGCAAACCGCTGCGAGGGCCAGTTACCGAGGATCGACGTGATCCAGGCGCTGATCCACCCTGGCGGCAAACGAGCAGAACGGCTGGAACAACTCGTCGGCGGCGAAGTGATCGAAAGTGTCCGGGAAAACCTGTTTGGAGAAGAACCGCCACAAGCCTGCGAGGCGCGTCACCGCTACCGATGGGTGCATGGTGTTTTGCAGGAATCCCAGCATCAGGCACCGCTGATTGAACGTTTCGGAAGCCGTGGAATCAGGTGGCTGAATCAGCCGTGGCCCGCCACCGTGCTGTTTTTTGCGGTCATGGCGCTGGTGTTCCAGGCAGTATTTTCCTGGGCCACACCAATGATGGAAGCTATTGATCTGGGCGCCTCGTTTTTATCAGACCAGGTCAGCGGTGTTCTGCCGGCTGGCGCACTCTCCAGTTTCCTGACCGATGGCGTGATCGCCGGGGTTGGCAGCGTCATTATTTTTCTGCCGCAGATCCTGATCCTGTTCCTGTTCATCATCATTCTCGAAGATTCCGGCTTTCTGGCCAGGGCCGCGTTCCTGATGGACCGTGTCATGCGGACCGTGGGCCTGTCCGGCCAGTCCGTAATCCCGATGCTGTCGAGTTTCGCTTGCGCCGTGCCTGCGATCATGGCGACCAGGGTCATTCCCAACCGACGTGACCGCATCGCGACCATCCTGGCCGCGCCCTTCATGACATGCTCGGCCAGGCTGCCGGTTTATGCGTTGCTGATCGCCGCATTCGTCCCCGACCAATCCGTCGGCTGGTTCAACCTGCAGGGACTGGTCCTGCTGGGCCTCTACCTGCTGGGCATAGTCGGCGGCCTGGTCACCGCCTGGATCATGAAACGTTCGGCGCTGCGGGGACCCAAGCCACACTTCGCGCTGGCCCTGCCGGAATTTCGCCGGCCTAACCTGCAAACCGTGCTGATCAAGCTGTACGATCGCGCACGGATCTTTCTCAAGCGCGCCGGCACGGTCATCTTCGCCGTCGCCATCATTGTATGGGCGCTGGCATACTTTCCCCGTTCCGAAGTGATTCCTGCCGATCTCCAGGCGGCTGTCACGCAGGCCGAAGCAAATTACAACGGGGACCGGCTGGAGCAGGCCATCCTCAGGCTTGAGAACGAGGCCGCTGCCGCTCAGCTGGAACAGAGTTTTCTGGGCCGCGCCGGAAAAATGGTGGAACCGGTATTTCTGCCGCTGGGCTGGGATTGGCGGGTTTCCGCCGCGGTGATTGCCGGCTTTCCTGCTCGCGAGGTCGTTGTGGCGGTCATGGGGACCATCTACGCAGTGGGTGAGGAAGCCGAAGAAGCCAGCCTGACGGCCAAGCTCCGCTCAGCCAGCTGGCCGGACGGTAGCCCTATTTTCACGGTACCGATGGTACTTGGCCTGTTGTTGTTTTATGCCTGGTGCCTGCAGTGTGCCGCCACCATTGCAACCATCAGGCGGGAGACCAACAGCTGGCGCTGGCCGCTTTTTGCATGGACCTACATGACCGTGATCGGGTACACCGGCGCCCTGTTGATTTATCAATTGGGCAGCATGGCCTGAGAATTCTTCCGCCTCCCACCCGACAAAAAATGTCATTTTCATGACAGCCATAGTCACACCAGGCCTCTATCTGCTCTACTGATTTATCAGTAAAAAATCCTACATAACTGATATTCATAGAAATATTAAGATTCTTTCCAATATGGCATGTTTTATGCATGTACATGGTTGTACTACTGAATTATCGCCACCTGCAAATTGCGACAATTTGCGAACACCGCGCCTGGAGCGTTCAGGTAAGCACAAAAGAAGCATGCGGTACGTTTTTGAAAGTACCGGCGGAAATTCAGACAGCGCACAGTCAAATGATTGACTGAACAGGACAAGCGCCACAAGACACGGAGGCTTAAAGTACAACCATGAAAACTGCAATGATCAATCTATTCAAAGCGAGCCTGACAATGTTGGCCGGATGGACGGTCGCAGGATGGTTACTCCTACTCCTACTGGCGTCGCTGTCAATGATTTCTCAGAGTTAAACTTGTGCAAGGGGACACTAGCCCCGGGTTTCGGCCTGGGGTTTTTGTTTTACAATAGCGGGTAAGATGCCCGGCAAACGATTCATGGTCCTGTTAATCAGCCTGTCACTGTCGACAGCAGCATCCGCCGATGCCTGGTTGATGAGCATCCCCTACGCCCTGTCCTCCGAGCACGTGTACAAAGCCAGAATTGAACGGATCGATGGCGCAACAGTCACTGAAGCAGTCCGCTACTCTCTGAGCAGCGGCGAGCATACCGTTACAGTCAGCCCATTACTTGATATCGAATGGTCCCCCGACCTGGTTGAGAACCCGCATGAAAAGCGATTCAGCAAGGACCTGAAGTTGACAATAAAGCAAGGAAAAACATATCAGTTGGCGGTGAAAGTTGATATCGAAGCGAGCGTTGAATCTCAGCTGGATCAATCTTTCTGGTCTCCATTTGTATACGCGGTGCTGGAAGACTGATGGCGAACAGGGCACGTTCAGCATAAAAAAGGCGGCGCCCGGTGCGCCGCCTTTTCCATTTACCGGTTTAGAACTTTTACGGTCTGCTCACCGGGGCCCTAAGGGGCTGTTCTGGTCTCGGCGTTCTCCAGGCGTTCCACTGCGATAGTCTGTGCAGAGGAATCAACATCGAAGCGGTCGAGATTCATCACCTTGGTCCAGGCCCTGGCAAAATCAGAGATGAACTTCTGCTGGCCGTCGTTGGCCGCGTAGACCTCTGCGATGGCCCGCAGTTCGGCAGACGATCCAAACACCAGGTCAACCGGCGTGGCGCTCCACTTGAGTTCCATCGTCTTACGGTCACGCCCTTCATAAATGCCTGTCGCGGTCTCGGACCTGGTCCACTTGGTGGACATGTCGAGCAGGTTTACGAAGAAATCGTTGCTCAGAGTACCGGGACGATCGGTGAATACTCCAAGCTCGACATCGCCGGTATTGGCATCCAGCACTCGCATGCCGCCGACCAACACGGTCATCTCCGGTACCGTCAGGTCAAGCAGGTTGGCTTTATCGATCAACATATTGACCGGTGAGCGGAAGTTGCCCTCACCATAGAAGTTACGGAACCCGTCTGCCTTCGGCTCGAGCACTGCAAAGGATTCGACATCCGTTTGCTCCTGCGATGCGTCCATCCTGCCTGGAATGAAAGGTACCGCCAGGTTGTAGCCTGCGCTTCGTGCAGCCTGCTCTACCGCCGCGGAACCACCCAGCACAATCAGGTCGGCGAGCGACACACGCTTGCCACCTTTCTGGGCCTTGTTGAAGTCGGCCTGGATGCGTTCGAGAACCGCGAGCACCTTTTCCAGTTCCTCGGGGTTGTTGACCTCCCAGTCACGCTGAGGTGCCAGGCGCACGCGGGCGCCATTCGCGCCACCGCGCATGTCGGAACCCCGGAATGAGGCCGCCGATGCCCAGGCAGTACGAACCAACTCGGAAACGCTCAGCCCTGAATCCAGGATTTGAGCCTTCAGATCGGCGACGTCAATGGCGCTGACCAGTTCATGATCCAGCTGCGGAACCGGGTCCTGCCAGGACAGGATTTCCGCGGGCACTTCTGAACCGACGTAGCGGGAGCGTGGTCCCATGTCGCGATGGGTCAGTTTGAACCAGGCCTTGGCAAAGGCCAGTTCGAATTCCTCCGGATTGTCCAGGAACCGCCGGGAAATGTCACGGTAGCTCGGATCAACTTTCAACGAGAGGTCAGTGGTTAACATCACCGGTGGATTACGCTTACCTTCAACATGAGCGTCCGGCACCATGTTGGCCGCGCTTTCATCGCTGGGTATCCACTGGATCGCGCCTGCCGGGCTGCGGCTCTGCACCCAGTCAAAGGCGAACAGGTTCTGCAGATAGTTCATGCTCCACTGGGTAGGCGTGACTGTCCACGCACCCTCAAGGCCGCTGGTCACGGTATCCTCGGCATTGCCTTTGCCGCACTTGTTGGTCCAGCCAAAACCCTGTTCCTCGATGTCAGCGGCAGCGGGCTCCGGGCCGGTACAATCTTCCGGCTTGTGCGCACCATGCGTCTTGCCGAAGGTGTGGCCGCCAGCGATCAGGGCAACCGTCTCCTCGTCGTTCATCGCCATGCGGGCAAAAGTTTCCCGAATATCGTTGGCCGCCAGCTGGGGATCCGGATTGCCGTTAGGGCCTTCCGGATTGACGTAAATCAGGCCCATTTGCACCGCGGCCAGGGGGCGCTCCAACTTGCGATCGCCGCTAAAGCGTTCGTCTGCGAGCATTTTTTCTTCCGGGCCCCAGTAAACCAGGTCCGGCTCCCAGTCGTCGGTGCGCCCGCCGGCGAAGCCGAAGGTCTTGAACCCCATCGACTCCAATGAAACATTACCAGCCAGCACCATCAGGTCAGCCCAGGAAAGCCTGCTTCCGTACTTCTGCTTGACTGGCCACAACAGGCGACGCGCTTTATCCAGGTTGCCGTTGTCCGGCCAGCTGTTCAGCGGGTCAAATCGCTGCTGGCCTCCACCGGCGCCGCCACGGCCGTCGAGCGTGCGGTAGGTGCCGGCGCTATGCCATGCCATGCGGATGAAGAAGGGCCCATAGTTACCCCAGTCTGCAGGCCACCAGTCCTGTGAATCGGTCAATACGGCTTCAATGTCCTGTTTAACTTCACTGAGGTCCAGGGTGGCGAATTCCTTTGCGTAGTCGAAATCAGCACCCAGTGGATTAGAGTCCGGGCTATGCTGACGCAAAGGACTGAGGTCGACCTGCTCCGGCCACCAGAATTGATTTGATTTTGGCGTGCCTGCATCCATGCCGGCGGTTGATTCGGCTACCGCTGACAGTGGCACTGACATGGCCATCAGTAGAAATAATGCTCTCGTAAACATGGATTTTCTCCTTTCGGAATGAACTGGAATCATCGAGCTTTGATTACATCATAATAGCCGTGAAGTATCGAATTGAAATATTTAATAGCGAGTATAGATAACATAAATCAACCCCTTACGCTTTGTCGCAGATTGTAAGCAAAAAAAAGCCCGGAAAACCGGGCTTTTTCATCATTTGTGACGACAGGCATTATTCGACTTCGGCAAACTCATCCTGTTGTGGACGGTCTACCAGTTCGACGTAAGCCATGGGCGCTTTGTCGCCCGGACGGTAGCCGCATTTCATGATGCGCAGGTAACCACCCGGACGTTCCGCGTAACGCGGGCCCAGTTCGTTGAACAGCTTGGTGACCACGTCACGGTCACGCAGACGATCGAAGGCCTGGCGGCGGTGTGCCACGCTGTCCTCTTTCGCGAGCGTAATCAGGGGCTCAGCCACGCGCCGCAGTTCCTTTGCTTTAGGAACCGTCGTCTTGATGATTTCATGCTCGAACAGCGACGAAGCCATGTTGCGAAACATAGCCTTGCGATGAGAGCTGTTGCGATTCAGTTTTCTTCCGGATTTCAGGTGACGCATGGTCTTGTCCTTTGTCTATCTGTACTGGCCGTTCATTCAGCTCAGGCGTTAACCAGGCTTTCAGGCGGCCAGTTTTCCAATTTCATTCCCAGCGAGAGGTCATGTGACGCGAGAACGTCCTTGATCTCCGTGAGGGATTTCTTGCCGAGGTTCGGCGTCTTCAACAATTCAACTTCCGTACGCTGCACGAGATCACCGATGTACAGGATGCTTTCAGCCTTGAGGCAGTTGGCAGACCGCACAGTCAGCTCGAGATCGTCGATCGGGCGCAACAGCACAGGATCGATTTCATGTTCTTTCTCTTCGACTTCAACCGCCTGGCGTGCTTTGAAATCAACGAATACTGACAACTGGTCTGCCAGGATATTGGCGGCCAGTTTAACTGCGGCTTCGCAATCCATGGTCCCGTTGGTCTCGATGTCCAGGATCAGTTTATCCAGGTTGGTCCGCTGTTCAACACGGGCGGCATCTACCGAGTAAGCAACTTTCCTGACCGGGCAGAAAGACGCATCCAGCTGCAAGCGGCCGATCGGGCGAGATTCCTGCTCACCGATGTTCAGCTGCGTGGCAGGTTGATAGCCCACTCCGCGAGCTACCTTCAAGCGCATATTGACGCTACCGTCCTGGGTCAGGTTGCAGATGACGTGATCGGGATTAACGACTTCAATCGTGTGATCCACCTGGATATCTGCTGCGGTCACTGTTCCAGCGCCTGACTTGCTCAGCGTGAGCACAGCCTCTTCCCGCTCATGCATCCGCAGAGCGATTCCTTTGAGGTTCAACAGCACCTCGATGATGTCTTCCTGCAGACCTTCTACGGCGGTGTATTCATGCAGAACGCCATCCATTTCGACCTCGACTATGGCGCAGCCGGGTATAGACGACAACAAAACTCGCCGTAGCGCATTACCCAGCGTATGTCCGAAACCCCTTTCCAGCGGTTCCAGCGTAATTCGGGCGCGGTTGGGATTGACTTCATCAACTCCGACCGAACTGGGCTTCAGCATTTGATCAATAACACCCATCATAGGGATTGCCCTCGTAGACTAAAATTCTTTGAAACTTGCAAAAGCTGCGGAACTACCGCAGCACCAGGCCGTGTCGTGGGTCGTCAAACCCCTTACTTGGAGTACAGCTCCACGATCAGGCTTTCATTAATATCGGCAGACAACTCATCGCGATCCGGGTATGCCTTGAAAACGCCTTCCATTTTCTTCGGATCTACTTCGACCCACCCGGCCACCAGGTCCATTTCCTGGCTCAGCGTGATCGCTTCCTTCAGACGCAACTGGTTCCTGGATTTTTCCCGAACCGAAACGACATCTTCAGGCTTGACCTGGTAGGAAGGGATGTTCACTCCCTGACCGTTGACGAGAATGGCCTTGTGCGATACCAGCTGGCGAGCCTGCGCACGCGTCACGGCAAATCCCATGCGGTACACCACGTTATCCAGCCGGCTTTCCAGCAAACGCAACAGGTTTTCACCGGTGGCGCCTTTCTGCTGGGCTGCTGACTTGTAGTAATTGCGGAACTGACGCTCCAGCACGCCGTAAACCCGGCGAACTTTCTGCTTCTCACGCAACTGCAGGGCGTAATCTGACAAACGCATGCGACGTGATGATCCGTGCTGGCCCGGTGGCTGGTTCAGCTTGCACTTGGACTCGAGTCCACGTGCCGGGCTTTTCAGCTCCAGGTCAACACCTTCACGGCGTGCCAGTTTGCAGGTTGGTCCTATGTATCTTGCCATTCTGTTTGCTCCACTCAGACGCGACGTTTTTTGGGAGGCCGACATCCGTTATGCGGAATCGGCGTCACGTCAGTAATGTTGGTAATTTTGTATCCCACGGCGTGCAATGCACGAACCGATGATTCACGGCCTGGCCCGGGTCCTTTGACGCGTACGTCAAGATTCTTCAAACCGTAATCCAGGGCCGCCCTGCCCGCCGTTTCCGCGGCAACCTGTGCAGCAAAAGGCGTACTTTTCCGGGAACCACGAAAACCGGCGCCGCCGGCGGTGGCCCAGGACAGCGCATTACCCTGGCGGTCAGTGATGGTGATAATCGTGTTGTTGAAGGAAGCATGCACGTGTGCAATGCCGTCGACTACTGTCTTTTTAACCTTCTTTTTTCTGGTTGGCTTGGCCATATATATTCCGCTTCTTAACGCTTAATCGGACGACGCGGGCCCTTCCGGGTGCGTGCGTTGGTCTTGGTTTGCTGGCCCCGGACCGGCAGGCCGCGGCGATGCCGCAGGCCGCGGTAACAACCGAGGTCCATCAAACGCTTGATATTCATTGCCACTTCGCGGCGCAAGTCGCCTTCCACCGAGATCTTTGCAATCTCTGCACGAATACCCTCGATCTCGGGTTCCGCCAGATCACGGATCTTGGTATCCGGGGCGACACCGGCTGCTGCACAAATCTGGTAGGCACGGGTTTTTCCAATGCCATAAATTTGTGTCAAGCCCACCCAGGTGTGCTTGTGAACCGGTATGTTGACTCCTGCAATACGAGCCATTGTGTTAACTCCTGTCAGCTAAGTGCCGCGAATGTAAACAGCACATTATATCTAATCCAAAGTGCCGGTAAAAGCCTGAATTTTCACGCTTTCGAGCCGGCGGTCAATATTCTGTCAGCCTTGTCTCTGCTTGTGCTTCTTTTCACTGCAAATGACGAATAAAACGCCCTTTCGTCGCACAATCTTGCAGTTCCTGCAGATCTTTTTAACTGAAGCCTGCACTTTCATTTCTCTTCTCCCAAGCAAGCGGGCCGGCCAGCGTTGCCTACCCGTAATTACCCGCTCATGCGGAATAAAACCAAATTACCGTCGTACCACTCCGGAACGACCGTAAGATTTAAGATTAGCCTTCTTCATCAGGCTGTCATATTGATGCGAGATCAGGTGTGCCTGGATTTGTGCAATGAAATCCATGATTACCACCACCACGATCAATACCGAAGTACCACCAAAATAGAATGGCACTGACCAAAGTACCCTGAAAATATCAGGAAGAAGACACACTGCGACCAGGTATAACGAACCGACCATTGTCAATCGCGTCAATACGAAATCGATGTAATCCGCGGTATGGCGTCCCGGGCGGATACCGGGAATAAAAGCACCGGACTTCTTCAGGTTGTCCGCCGTTTCTTTTGAATTGAACACCATCGCGGTATAGAAGAAACAGAAGAAAATAATCAGTCCTGAAAACAGTATCGTGTACGCCAGGTTGCCCGGGGTCAGTGCTGCGGAAACGTCCGTCAGCCAGCCCAGGCCCTCCGAACCACTGAACCAGGTGGCCAGGGTAGAAGGAAATATGACAATACTGGAAGCAAAAATCGCCGGGATCACGCCGGACATGTTTACTTTCAACGGCAAGTGCGTTGACTGGTTCTGATAAGCCACTCGGCCCTGCCGTTGGGCATAATTTACCGTGATCCGCCGCTGGCCGCGCTCAACGCGGACAATGAAATATATAACTGCCAGCACCAGCGTCAGGATGATCAGGGTCGCCGGGATACTCAACTGGCCGGTGTTCACCAGTTCCAGGGTACCTGCGACGGCACGTGGCAAACCTGCGACGATACCCGCGAAGATGATGAGTGAAATACCGTTACCTACACCGCGCTCGGTGATTTGTTCACCCAGCCACATCAGGAATATCGTGCCAGCGGTCAGCGTTACGATTGCGGTAAACAGGAAACCAAACCCCGGCGCCATAACGACGGCGGTCTGACCCTGCAGGGCGAATGCCACGCCACCGGCCTGGATTCCCGCCAGTATCACGGTGAAATTACGCGTGTACTGGGTGATTTTCTGACGCCCCGAAGAGCCTTCTTTCTTGAGTTGCGCCAACTGAGGTACCGCACTGCTCATCAGCTGCATGATGATAGACGCAGAAATGTACGGCATCACGCCCAGCGCGAACAGGGAGAAACGCTCCAGCGCACCACCGGTAAACAGGTTGAACACGTCCACAATGGTGCCCTGCTGCGAGTTCATGAACTGCAACAGAGCCTGCGGATTAACCCCGGGCACCGGAATAAACGTGCCGATACGGTAGATAATCAACGCAACAACGACAAACAGTAAACGCTGTCGCAGCTCGGTCAAGCGACCCAGCCCGCTAAGCGTTTCCGCCATTTGTGACGGGGAACGGGCCATTACTCTACCTTGCCTCCGGCTGCTTCAATGGCTGCCTGGGCGCCCTTGGTGACTGCCAGGCCCTTGATCGTGATTGCACGATCCAGCTTACCGGTGTTGATGATTTTCACCTTCTTGATGTCATGACCGATAATTTTTTCCGCCTTCAGCGTTTCCAGGTCGATCACATCTGCTTTCATTACCTGGACCTGGTATAGACGCACTTCGTCGTTGTAACGTGACGTACGCGAAGCGAAGCCGCGCTTGGGCAGCCGGCGCTGCAAAGGCATCTGGCCGCCTTCGAAACCCACCTTGTGGAAACCACCGGAACGGGACTTCTGCCCCTTGTGACCCCGGCCAGCCGTTTTTCCAAGCCCGGAACCTATGCCCCGGCCTGCTCTTTTTCGGTTCTTTTTGCTGCCCTCTGCAGGGCTCAATTCATTCAGTTTCATGTCAGCACTTTCCTTTAAAAAATGGGGTCAGGTTAACTTTTCTCTGACGCTCATTCTGGGTCGCGGAAGATTGGGGACAGAAAAGTTAACCTGACCCCATTTTTTGGTTCAGGCTTCTTCCACTCGCACCATGTAATCGATTTTGTTCACCATGCCCCGGATTGAAGGCGTGTCTTCCAACACGACTGTCTGGTGCATGCGCTTGAGGCCAAGGCCCCGGACACATTCACGGTGCCTGGGCTGGAACCCGATCGGAGACCGTACCAGTGTCACTTTTATCTGTTTTTTCTTAGCCATTGCTCTTATCCGACGTTCGCCATGATTTCATCAACGGATTTGCCACGCTTGATGGCCACCGATTCCGGGCTCTGCATCGACTGCAGACCCTTGATGGTCGCGCGAACCAGGTTGATGGGGTTGTTGGACCCTACACTCTTGGCCAGAACGTTGCGAACACCAACAGTTTCCAGCACAGCACGCATTGCACCGCCGGCAATGACGCCGGTACCTTCAGAAGCCGGTTGCATGTAAATGCGTGATCCGGCGTGACTGCTCTTCACCGCATGCCACAAAGTACCTTCGCGCAGCGTGATGGTGACCATGTTGCGGCGGGCTTTTTCCATAGATTTCTGGATCGCGACGGGCACTTCACGCGCCTTGCCGTAACCAAAACCAATTTTGCCGTTACCATCGCCGACCACACTCAGGGCCGTAAAGCCGAAAATGCGGCCACCTTTGACCACTTTGGCCACACGGTTGACGGCTACCAGTTTTTCAAGCAGGCCGTCGCCTGTGTCTTTGTCCATATTCGCCATGTTTCTTACCTGTCTCTGCGGACCGGATTCGGGTCCGAATTCGATTAAACGGTGTTAAAAGCTCAAACCCACTTCACGTGCAGCGTCAGCCAATTCCTTGACCCGGCCGTGATACTGATAGCCGGAGCGGTCGAAAGCAACTTCTTTCACACCTGCCTCTACGGCGCGCTCGGCGACCGCTTTGCCCACGGCTGCCGCGGCTTCCTTGTTACAGGTGCCCTTCAGGTCAGCTGCAACTTCTTTTTGCAAGGTTGAAGCGGCGGCAATCACGTTGCCGTCTTCCGAACTGATCACCTGGGCATAAATATGCCGCCCACTGCGGAAAATCGTCAACCGGGGCTTGCCGAGGCGACGGATATGAGCGCGGGTTTTCCTGGCCCGGCGCAAACGTGCAGCTTTTTTCTTGTCCATCTCTGTTTCCTCGTTCTCTTAGGCTTTCTTGGCTTCTTTCCGCACAACCCGCTCGTCGGAATAACGAACACCTTTACCCTTATAAGGCTCAGGCGGACGGAATGCCCGGATTTCGGAAGCCACCTGGCCCACTTTCTGCTTGTCGCAGCCCTTGATGACGATTTCGGTCTGGCTGGGCGCCTCGATCGTGATCCCTTCCGGCGCGTCGTAATTGACCGGATGTGAAAAGCCCAGCGCGAGCGTAAGCTTGCTACCCTGGACCTGGGCGCGGTAACCCACGCCGACCAGCGTCAATTTCTTCTCGAAACCGTCGGAAACGCCCACAACCATGTTATTGACCAATGAACGGTAGGTACCGGCCATAGGAATATCCGAGTTGCTGGCAGGCTTCACAACGTAGTTGTTTTCGTCCTTTTCCAGGCTGACCTGCGGATGCAGCTGCATCACCAGGTTTCCCTTGGGACCCTTCACCTTGACTTCGCCGCCCTTGACGTTGATTTCAACGCCGGAAGGCAGTTCGATCGGGGATTTTGCTATACGTGACATGTGTTTCTCCCAATCCCTATTGCATCACGTGACGATGCACAGGATTTCACCACCCTGACCAGCCGCGCGAGCAGCGGAGTCAGTCATGATGCCTTGTGAAGTACTGATCACCGCAACACCCAGCCCATTCAGAATCTTCGGCAGATCGTCCTTGCCGCGATACTGGCGCAGACCAGGCCGGCTGGCGCGTTTCAGGGTCTCAATGACACCCCTTCCCTCCATGTACCTGAGGGTCACTTCCAGTGCCGGCTTTCCGTCGACTTCGACGTCACGGAAATCGCTGATGTAGCCTTCGTCTTTCAAAACCTTGGCGATTCCCTTCTTCACTTTGGAAGCAGGGATGTTGACAGTCGTCTTCTGCACCGCCTGGGCGTTGCGAATGCGCGTCAGCATGTCCGAAATCGGGTCGCTCATGCTCATGATTATCTTCCTCTTTACCAGCTGGCCTTGCGGAGGCCAGGTACGTCACCGCGCATAGCGGCTTCACGCAACTTGTTACGGCCCAATCCAAATTTCCGATAGAAACCACGGGGGCGACCGGAAATCGCACAGCGATTACGCTGGCGAACCGGGCTTGAGTCCCGGGGCAGTTTCTGCAGCTTGAATATCGCGTCCTGCTGCACTTCAAAATCCACATCCGGATTCGTAATGATCGCTTTGAGTTCCGCACGCTTCTTGGCGTACTTCGCAACCAGTTTCGTGCGGCGCTTTTCGCGATTTACCATTGATACTTTAGCCATCGTGATTCCTTCGCTTATTTCTCTTTGAACGGGAAGTTGAACGCCTGTAACAGCGCCAGCGCTTCCTCATCGTTCTTCGCCGTGGTGGTAATGGTGATATCCATGCCACGGATCACATCGATCTGATCGTAATCAATCTCGGGGAACATGATCTGTTCCTTGACGCCCATGCTGTAGTTGCCACGGCCATCAAACGATTTCCGGTTCAGGCCACGGAAGTCACGAATACGCGGAATGGCAATATTGACCAGACGATCGAGGAATTCGTACATCCTCTCGCGCCTCAGCGTCACCTTGCAGCCAACCGGCCAGCCATCACGGATCTTGAAGCTGGCTACCGATCTCCGGGCGTTGTTTACAACCACCTTCTGACCGGCAATCGCTTCCATGTCACCGACGGCGCGCGCCATGACTTTCTTGTCGCCAACGGCCTCACCGACTCCCATGTTCAGGGTAATCTTGGTGACCTTGGGCACTTCCATGACATTCTCATAACTGAATTTTTCCAGCATATGCGGTATCACGTTTTCTTTGTAATAGGTCTGTAGTCTGGACATCTGACGATCCTTAAATATCCACGGCTTCGCCGGTGGATTTGAAAATACGCACTTTACGGCCGTCATCCAGGGTCTTGAATGACACTCGATCACCCTTACCGGTACCGGGGTTGTACAGCGCGACGTTGGATACATGGATTGGAGATTCCTTTTCCACGATCCCACCCGCCTGGTTCATCGCCGGGTTGGGCTTCTGGTGCTTTTTCACCATGTTCACGTTTTCAACCAGCAGTTTGCTGTCGCTGACAACACGCAGTACGTGTCCACGCTGACCCTTGCTGCGGCCGGTTGTTACGATGACTTCGTCACCTTTGTTAATTCGTTTCATTTTCCTGGTCTCCCGCTTACAGCACTTCTGGCGCAAGCGAAACGATCTTCATGAACCGCTCTCCGCGCAATTCGCGGGTCACCGGCCCAAAAATACGTGTGCCGATCGGCTCGTGTTTCGCATCAAGCAGAACCGCGGCATTACCGTCGAAGCGGATCAGGGATCCATCACCCCGACGAACGCCCGAACGGGTCCGCACTACGACTGCGTTGTAAACCTCACCTTTCTTCACCTTGCCACGCGGAATGGCTTCTTTGACCGTGACCTTGATCACGTCGCCAATTCGCGCATACCGGCGCTTCGAGCCGCCCAGTACCTTGATGCACTGGACCCGGCGCGCACCACTATTGTCCGCGGCAGAAAGCATGCTTTGCATCTGGATCATTTTGCGCGCTCCAAGATTTCTACTACCTGCCAGCTTTTCGTCTTGGAAAGCGGGCGGCATTCTGAAATTTTGACCAGGTCACCTTCGCCACAGCTGTTTTCCTCATCGTGCGCATGGACCTTGGTCGAGCGCTTGATGTACTTGCCATACAGCGGATGTTTCACCTGGCGCTCAAGCATCACGGTGACGGTTTTGTCAGCCTTGTTGCTGGTTACGCGACCTGTTTTGGTGCGTTTTACTGTCTCGGTCGTGCTCATGATGCTTCACCACCCTGCTTTTTCTCGTTCAATACCGTTTTGATGCGAGCAATATCCCTGCGCACACGGCGCAGGTCATGCGGCGTCGCCAACTGGCCAATACCGCGCTGCATTCTCAGGTTGAACTGCTCCCGCAACAGGCCGGACAGCTCATCGCGGAGTTCATTTTCATTCTTTAATCTCATATCTTGCGCGTTCATCACAGCACAGACCTCTTAACAAAGGTGGTGCGAACGGCCAGCTTCGCGGCCGCGAGTCGAAATGCTTCCCGGGCCTGATCTTCCGTCACACCCTGAATTTCATACAACACGCGACCGGGCTGAATCGGAGCCACCCAGTACTCAACGTTACCTTTACCCTTACCCATGCGGACTTCGACCGGTTTCTTGGAAATCGGCTTGTCCGGATAAACCCGAATCCACAGCTTGCCGCCACGTTTTACGTAACGCGTAATCGCGCGTCGCGCGGCTTCTATCTGGCGCGCGGTCACAAAACCGCGAGTCGTAGCTTTCAGGCCATACTCACCGAAACTGACGCGGTTACCCACTTGCGCCATGCCCCGGTTGCGGCCCTTTTGCTGCTTTCTGAATTTTGTACGCTTTGGCTGCAGCATTACTCTGTCTCCTAGCTGGCAACCGCGGGGTTGCGCTTGTTCTCACCGTCGGATCCGTACAGGTTGAAAACCTCACCCTTGTAGATCCAGACCTTCACTCCCAGGACGCCGTAGGTGGTCTGGGCTTCCACGAAGCCGTAGTCCACGTCTGCCCGCAGGGTATGCAGGGGCACCCGACCTTCGCGGTACCACTCACTACGTGCAATATCAGCGCCGTTCAATCGGCCTGAAACACACACCTTGATACCGAGTGCGCCCAGGCGCATCGAGTTTCCAACAGCGCGCTTCATTGCGCGACGGAACATGATGCGGCGTTCCAACTGCTGGGCAATACCCTCAGCAACCAGTTGCGCGTCCAGTTCCGGCTTGCGGATTTCCGCGACCGTGATGTGCGTTGGCACGCCCATCAGCTGGCTGACATCGCGACGAAGCTTCTCGATATCTTCACCTTTTTTACCGATCACGATGCCAGGACGGGCCGTGTGAATCGTAATGCGGGCTGACTTGGCCGGACGCTCGATCTGGATTCTGCTGACCGCTGCCTGCGCAAGTCGCTTCTGCAGGTATTCACGAACCATGAGATCCGAGTTCAGCTGTTCCGCGTAGTCGCCCTTTTCCGCAAACCAGGTTGAATTCCAGTCCTTGGCGATGCCGAGGCGAATTCCTATTGGATGTACCTTCTGACCCATTATGCTTGTCCCGTATTTTCGTCGGCCACGATCACTGTAATGTGACTGTTGCGCTTAAGAATTTGAGTCCCGCGACCCTTTGCCCTGGCGCGTCCGCGTTTGAATGTCGGACCTTCGTCGACCGTGATCTTACTGACGGTTAACTCGTCGATGTCGGCGCCTTCGTTATGTTCAGCATTGGCAATTGCCGACAGCAGAACTTTCTTGACGATGTGCGCCGCTTTTTTGTTGCTGAAGGCCAGCAGTTGCTCGGCTTTTTCAACCGGCAAACCGCGGACCTGGTCAGCCACCAGGCGTACTTTCTGCGCTGAAATACGCGCGTTTTTCAAATATGCAGTCGCTTGCATGGCAACACCTATTTCGTCTTGCGATCACCCGAATGACCCCTGAAGGTCCGGGTAGCCGCGAATTCACCCAGCTTGTGGCCAATCATCTGATCACTGATCAGGATCGGAACATGCTGGCGTCCGTTGTGTACCGCAATAGTCAGGCCAACCATGTCCGGCAGGATCATGGAACGGCGTGACCAGGTCTTGATCGGTCGCTTATTGTTCGTTGCAATGGAATCAGTCACCTTTTTCATCAGGTGATGATCAATGAACGGTCCTTTCTTAATCGAACGTGGCATAGCTGTACCTGTTATCTGCCTGAACGCTTACGAACAATAAATTTGTCCGTAGTCTTGTTCTTACGGGTTTTGTATCCCTTGGTCGGAACACCCCAGGGTGAAACCGGGTGACGTCCACCGGACGTACGCCCTTCACCACCACCGTGCGGATGGTCTACCGGGTTCATCGCGACACCGCGGACGGTCGGGCGAACGCCTCTCCACCGCTTGGCGCCGGCCTTACCCAGCTTCTCGAGATTATGCTCGGAGTTGGAAACTTCGCCGATGGTCGCGCGGCAACGTGACGGAACCTTGCGCATTTCACCAGACCGCAGTCGCAGTGTTGCGTACTGCCCTTCGCGTGCTACCAACTGAACGGCTGCGCCTGCGCTGCGTGCAATCTGCGCACCCTTGCCAGGTTTCATTTCCACGCAGTGAACAACTGAACCCATCGGGATATTACGCAATGGCAGGCAGTTGCCTGGCTTGATGGCCGCTTCCCGTCCGCTGACCACCTGGTCACCGGCACGCAGGCTCTTGGGCGCAATGATGTAACGGCGTTCGCCGTCTGCATAAAGCACCAGAGCAATGTGCGCCGTGCGGTTAGGATCGTATTCGATGCGCTCCACGCGCCCGACAATCCCATCCTTGTCACGCTTGAAATCAATGACGCGATAGTGCTGTTTGTGACCACCGCCGCGATGGCGGGTGGTAATCCTGCCGGTATTGTTTCTACCGCCGGACTTGGATTTTTTCTCCAGCAGGCCAGAGTATGGCGCACCTTTATGCAAGTGCGGATGCTTGACCTGAACGACACCTCGGCGTCCTGGCGATGTTGGTTTTGCCTTAACAATTGCCATGACTATTTGTCCTTAAACTGTTTCCCCGCCCAGGAAGTCGATGACCTGACCTTCCTGAACGCGAACATAAGCCTTTTTCCAGTCGCTGCGTTTACCGGGACGCATGCGGAAAGACTTGGTTTTACCCTTGACATTCACCATGCGAACCGATTCCACACTAACGTCGAACAACAACTCGACTGCGCCTTTGACTTCAGACTTGCTGGCGTCATTGACGACATGGAAAACGTACTGATTGCTATCCTCTCCCACCTGCGTCGTCTTTTCGGTAACGCGAGGTGCGAGCAGAACCTGGTATAAACGATCGTTGCTCATCCCAGCCACTCCTGGATCTTCTCAACTGCTTCCACAGTCATGATCACTTTATCGGCGGCCACCAGGCTCACCGGATCAATTCCTGAAACGTCCAGCGTGTAGACACCGGGAATATTCCGGGATGCCAGGTACACGTTTTCGTCCAGTTCATTGGTCACGATCAGGCCGGTTTCGAATCCAAGCTCGGCCAGCTGGCTGATCAGTGCGCCGGTGCGCGGTTCCTTGACCTCGAATGAACCGACCACGACCAGCCGTTCCTGCCTGACCAGTTCTGACAAGATGGCCTGCATCGCACCGCGATACATTTTCTTGTTCACCTTTTGCGAGTGATCCCGCGGGGTCGCTGCGAATGTCCTGCCGCCACCGCGCCAGATCGGGCTACGGATGGTACCGGCGCGAGCCCGGCCCGTACCTTTCTGACGAAACGGCTTTCTGCCGCCGCCCCTGACGGCCGAACGGTTCTTCTGCGCCTTGGTTCCGGCACGTCCGCCGGCCAGGTAAGCGGTTACGACCTGGTGCACCAGCGCTTCGGAAAATTCACGTCCGAAGGTTGATTCCGACACCTTGATGTCTTTGCCGCCTGCTACTGTGAGTTGCATGGTCATTTCTCCATCAAACCTTTACTGGTACGTCTTAACTGAAGGACGAACCACTACCGCACCACCGGCTGCACCGGGGACCGCACCCTTGATCAGAAGCAGGTTGCGTTCTGAATCGACGCGAACCACTTCCAGGTTTTGCGTAGTCACGCGTTCATCACCCATGTGTCCGGCCATTTTCTTACCCTTGAAAACACGACCCGGCGTCTGGCACTGCCCGATGGAACCCGGAGCGCGATGCGCCAGCGAGTTACCGTGGGTGGCGTCCTGCATGCGGAAGTTGTGGCGCTTTACACCACCTGCGAAACCTTTACCTTTACTGGTACCGGTTACGTCAACCAATTCACCCGCTTCGAACATGTCAACCTTGAGCTCGGAACCTGCTTCGACTTCCTCGCCTTGCGGCATGCGCAGTTCCCACAACCCTTCACCCGCTTCGACTCCGGCCTTGGCGTAGTGTCCCGCAACCGGCTTGTTTACCAGGTTGGCCCGACGCTTTCCAATAGTGACCTGGACCGAAGAGTATCCGTCGGTGTCTTCGTTCTTCACCTGGGTAACACGGTTCGGGCTGACCTCGATTACCGTTACCGGCACGCTGTTGCCTTCCTCGGTAAACACGCGGGTCATGCCACGTTTGCGTCCAATTAATCCAATCTTCATTGCTTTGCCTTCTTTCCGGTTTGCCCTGGCGATCAGTACAGCTTGATCTGCACGTCCACGCCAGCTGCGAGATCCAGCTTCATCAGTGCATCCACGGTTTTGTCATTGGGATCCACGATATCCATCAGGCGCTTGTGGGTACGGGTTTCGTACTGGTCACGCGCGTCCTTGTTCACATGAGGGGAAATCAGCACCGTGTGCCGTTCGATCCTCGTGGGCAAGGGGATGGGGCCCAGCACCTGAGCGCCGGTCCGTTTCGCGGTTTCCACGATTTCAGCCGCTGAGCGATCGATCAATCGGTGATCGAAAGCTTTCAGTCGGATGCGAATTCTCTGGTCTGCCATTTTCTTACTCGCTTTGCTCGTTTACTCGTGGATCTTGGCTACAACACCGGCGCCAACGGTCCGGCCGCCTTCGCGAATCGCGAAACGCAGGCCTTCTTCCATGGCGATCGGCGCAATCAGCGACACCTGCATCTGCACGTTGTCACCCGGCATCACCA